>NZ_JNWJ01000060.1:0-72946 GCF_000716805.1 Streptomyces yerevanensis
GCGTCCGCGTGACGCGATGGCTTCCGCCGGCAAGACGCTGGTCGAGCTGTTCGGTCTGGCCCGTGAGCTCAACATCGACGCCGAGGGCATCGACATGGGCCCGTCCCCCACGGACGCAGCCCTCGCCGCCGACCTGGTCCTGCCGATCGAGGATCTCGACCTCACCGTCCGGTCGTACAACTGCCTCAAGCGTGAGGGCGTCCACTCCGTGGGTGAGCTCGTGGCGCGTTCCGAGGCCGACCTCCTCGACATTCGTAACTTCGGTGCGAAGTCCATCGACGAGGTCAAGGCGAAGCTGGCCGGCATGGGCCTGGGCCTCAAGGACAGCCCGCCCGGATTCGACCCGACCGCCGCTGCCGACGCCTTCGGCGCGAACGACGACGCGGATGCGGGTTTCGTGGAGACCGAGCAGTACTGAACGCTGCGCCACGGCCGGGTCACAGGGGAGCCGGTGATCAGGAGACGGCACAGCGGACGACCACACCCCCTTTCCCTGAGAGGGGGTGTTTTGGCAGGCGTGACGCGACGAACCCCGAATCACGGTATAGCTACCGGCCGGCCTCAGCGACCTCCACGTGCGCCTCCCCGCAGCTGCGCCTGACCTTCAGGAGTCCACGGTCGCGCGGCGCATAAGCCGGACGCCATTCACCCGGCGCTCAGACTCCAGGGTCTTGAGCGGTCGCGGGCCGTTCGAGAAGCGCGCCTTGCCGTTCGTTCAGGGCGGACCACCGATGCACGAACACAGCCCATACCGCGCCCGCCCACGCTGCACGAAGCCGAGAAAGCGTGTTGCGGGCAGTGGGAGTCCCCTGAGACTTTTCTGGGACTTCCGGCTACATCAACGGGCACGAGCTGAGACAGCCGAAAGGTTATTCATGCAGGTCAGCCACGCAGGGCCGCCCGTCGCAACAGGTCACGGGACCCGCTGGTCCCTTCCGGGCTCACTGACCACCAGCACCGGGTTCTGCTCGCTGTCGCCAAGTTCTCGTCCTGGGCGGCGATTCTCTTCGCTCCCACACTCGTCGGAACCATTTACGGCAGGAACTTCGACGACATGCCCGAGCTGGGCTGGCACTTCGGATACTCCTTCGCGATCGGCCTGATGGGGGCGGTTTGTGCCAGCTTGTGCGTGATTTTCAAGCGGCGGGACTGGCTCTAAGGTTGACCACTCCCCCTCGCGCGGAAGCGGGGCTTCTTCCAGCAGCACGCGAAGGGCACCCGACCACGCCCGGCGCGGGTCAGGTGCCCTTCTCTGTGTGACTCTCTGTATGACGCGAAAGCGGCCGTTCTACACCGCGCAGGCCCGGACGAACGCGTCGGCCAGTTCGGCGGGGCGGGTGAAGAGGGCCTCGTGGCTGCCCGGGGTCTCGATGACCAGCGGGTTCTTGAGCCGTGGCAGGAAGCGGTCGGCCCAGGCCCACTCGCCGGGAAGGGCAAGGTCCTCCGTGCACAGGATGTAGGCGGTGGGGATGTCGAGTGCGGCGAACGCCGTCGTGTCCGGCTTCTCGGTGAAGGTACCCAGGGGCTGCGGGACGAGCAGGGAGTGGATCAGGCGCTGGGTCTCCTCACTGGCGTCCTGCATGAACGCCTGCTGAAAGACCTCGAAGGGGAACGTCACCGTGTCGTTGCCGGAGGCGGCCGCCACGGCGAGGAACATCTCGCCGTAGTGCGGCGGGCACGCGTCGATCAGGGACTCGCCGTCGTTCGGGACGAACGCGTTCCAGAACACCAGGCGCCGTATCCGGGATTCGAGCTTCGGCGCCGCGCCGGTCAGGACGTAGCCGCCCCAGCTGTGGCCGAGCAGGGTGATGTCGGTCAGCCCGGCACGTTCGACGTAGTCCACGAGGCTGTTCACACAGTCGGTGAGGGTCACGCCGCGCGGGTCGTCGTCGGTGCCAAGGCCGGCCAGGGTGGGGGTGTGCACCTGGTGTCCGGCGGCTCTCAGCTCGGCCGCGACCGGGCGCCAGGCCCATCCGCCGTGACAGGCTCCGGTCACCAGGACGAAGGTCTCGCTCATGTCGATCTCCTTTGATCGTTCAGCCACATCAGGCTCACAGCCAGCGTGGAATTTCCGGGAGTTCACCGGTGACGTGCAGTTCGTCGGTACCGCTCCGGCCGGTGAGCCAGGCGGCCAGGGCGTACGGCGGTCCGCCGACCGTGACGCCGGGGGCGGGCGTGCCGAGGACGACCGTGTCGTGGCCGTCCGCCGACAACTCGGCACCGACGCCCGGGCCGAGCCGGGCCGACATCCACCCGGCCACATCGCGTACGAGGGCCCAGGCGAAGCCGGGCGGCAGCGCGTCCATGCCGACGCCCACGTGCAGATCGACCAGATGGATCCACACTTCGCGGGCCCGCAGCCACGGCACTTCCGACGCCGGGATCTCGCGGCCCTGCGCGCTGACGACCGTGGCCGACCAGGCGTCGGCCGACAGCGACCGGGCGGCTTTCCGGAAACGGGCGGCGGACTCCCGCACGTCGTCCCGTTGTTCGGCCAAGGGCCGTCCGGCGCCCGCCTCGATGTCCGTGGTGCGTTGGTCCGGCGAGGCGTACATGGGCGTACGGATCCCGGTCCGGGCCCAGGTCAGCAGGTTGACCAGGGCGTCGGCGTTGCGCGCGAGGTGGGTGAGGAGGTGGCCGCGGGTCCAGCCGGGGAGGGCGGACGGCTCGGTCACCGCGTCGGCAGGCAGCGCGTCGACCGCCTGCTGCAGCGCGAGCTGCCCCGCCTCGACCCAGGCCTGCGACCGGACGACGGGGACGGTCACGGCTTGTCCTCGACGACCGTGTTCACGCATTCCCCGATGCCCTCCACCACGGTCCGTACGACCTGGCCGGGCTTCAGGAACACCTTGGGATCGCGGGCCGCGCCGACCCCGCCCGGTGTACCGGTGAGAACGAGGTCACCCGGCTCCAGCGTCGTGAACGTGCTGAGGTACGCGGCGATGTCCGCCGGGGTGAAGAGCAGGTCGGACGTGCGCGAGCGCTGCATGACCTCGCCGTCCACCTCGAGACGGATCTCCAGGTCGGCCGCGTCGTCGATCTCGTCGCCGGTCACCAGCCAGGGACCGGCCGGGGTGCTGGCCTCCCACGCCTTGCCCTGCAGCCACTGCGGGGTACGCCACTGCCAGTCCCGCATGGAGACGTCGTTGACGACGGTGTAGCCGGCGATCGCGGTCGCCGCCTCCTCCTTGGTGGCCCGGCGGCGCAGCCGGGAGCCGATGACGAAGCCGAGTTCGGCCTCCCAGTCCAGCTGCTCCGTCTCGCCCGGGTGGACGATGTCGTCGCGGGCCCCGAGCAGGACGTTGGCGAACTTGCCGAAGAGGGCGGGATACGACGGCATCTCCCGGCCCATCTCCGCGATGTGGGTGCGGTAGTTGTGGCCCACGCAGAAGATCTTGGCCGGAGTCGTGACGACCGGGGCGAGGTCGAGTGCGGCCACCTCGTGCGCCGGGCCGTCGGCGGCGGCCGCGTACGCATGCCAGTCGGGGCGGCGCAGCAGGGCGGCGACGTCGGTGGCGCCGGTCTCCACGGCCCTGACGCCGTCGAGGCGGACGGCCGCCGTGCCGGCGGCGGTGCGGATGGTGGCGAGCTTCATGCGCGGGTGCTCCCGGTGTTCCCAGCCGTTTCCGGCTTCTCGGTCGTTTCGGTGCGGGCGAGGTTGAGCGCCTCGTAGAGGGGCGCGTCGCTGAAGGTGAACAGGTCGAGCTGCGTGTGCGCGGCGATGGTCAGGGCGCACCAGGAGGGGACGGCGATCAGGTCGCCGGCGGTCACCTCGATCACGCGGTCGTCGAGGGTGACGGTGCCGCTGCCGCGGAAGATCTGCCAGACCGAGGAGCCCACCGTGCGGCGGGTGGCGGTGGCCGTGCGCGGGCGCAGACGGTGCATCTCGGTGCGCAGGCTGGCGAGGGCGTCGCGGCCGGTGGCGGGGTTGGTGAAGCGGATCCCGGCGTGGCCGGGCTCGATGACTCCCGGGTGTCCCTCGTCCTCCAGCTCCAGCTGGGCGGTGAGGGCGTCGTCGGTGTCGGCCCAACGGTAGGCCATGAGTGGGGAGTTGGGGCTGTCCGGGGCCCCGATCGGGCGCAGGCCCGGGTGACCCCAAAGTCGCTCGTTCCGCGACCGCGACGGGGTCGACCGGTCCGACACCCCGTCCTCGCCGAACTCGAAGAACCCGGCGTCCAGGCGATGCACGAGCGGGATGTCGAGGCCGTCCAGCCAGACCATCGGCGCGTCGCCGACGTGATGGTGGCCGTGCCAGTGCATCGACGGGGTGAGCAGCAGGTCGCCGGGCCGCATCTCGACGGCGTCGCCGTTGACGACAGTCCACACGCCCTCGCCCTCCAGGATGAACCGGAACGCGCCCTGCGAGTGGCGGTGGGCGGGGGCGACCTCGCGCGGGCCCAGGTACTGAACCGCCGCCCAGAGGTTGGGAGTCGCGTACGGCCGTCCGGGCAGGCCGGGGTTGGCGAGGGCGATGGCGCGGCGCTCACCGCCGCGCCCGACCGGCACCAGGTCTCCGGACCGGCGGGCGAGCGGCAGCAGGGTGTCCCACGGCCAGACGTGCGGGACGGCCTCGGGCTGTGGGGTCATCGGCATCAGGTTGCCGATCTCGGTCCACAGCGGGATGAGCCCGGCCGCCGCGAATCCGTCGTACAGCTTCCGGAGTTCGGGGTCCGTCTCCTCCGGGGCTATGACGGACGCGATGCCGTAGCTGTCACTGGTCATCGGGGGTTCCTTCGGCGTCGAGCCGGCGCGTGATGTCGGCGCGCAGCGCTTTCTTGTCGATCTTTCCGACCTTGGTGGCGGCGAGTTCGGGGACGGTCACCAGCCGGTCCGGGAACTTGAAGCGGGCGACCCCGGCGTGCGCCATGACGTGGTGGACGTCGTCGAGGGTCACCGTGTGCCCCGGTTCCGGTACGACGTAGAGGCAGACACGCTCGCCGAGCGCGGCGTCGGGCATCGCCACGGCGGCGGCGCGGGCGATGCCGGGGGTCTGGTAGGCGAAGTTCTCGATCTCCTCGGCGGAGATGTTCTCCCCGCCTCGGATGATCATGTCCTTGTCGCGGCCCTCGACTACCAGGTTGCCGTCGGGCAGCAGCCGCACGATGTCGCCGGTGCGGTACCAGCCGTCCTCGGTGAAGGCGCGGGCGTTCTGTTCCTCGGCGCGGTAGTAGCCGCGTGGGGTGTACGGGCCGCGGGTGAGCAGCACCCCCGGGGCCCCCTCCGGGACCGGATCGCCCAACTCGTCGACGACGAGGAGTTCGTCGTCCTCGCACATGGGGCGCCCCTGCGTCGTACAGATGACGTCTTCCGGGTCGTCCGGACGCGTGTAGTTGAGCAGCCCCTCGGCCATGCCGAACACCTGCTGGAGCGTGCAGCCCAGCTCGGGGCGCACCCGGCGGGCGACGTGGTCGGCGAGCCGGGAGCCGCCGACCTGCAGGAGACGCAGCGAGCTCAGGTCGGTTCCGGGGTGTTCGCGGTGGTGGTCGAGCCAGCGCTGGGCGATGGCCGGGACCAGGGCCGAAGCGGTGACGCCCTCCCGCTCGACGATCGGGAACGCCTTCTCCGGATTGGGGGAGCCCAGCACCACCCGGCCGCCGTTCAGCAGCGCGCCGAGCAGGCCCGGGCAGGCGAGCGGGAAGTTGTGGCCGAGGGGGAGGGCGGCGAAGTAGACCGTGTCGGCGCCGAATTCGCAGAGCTCGGCGCTGCGGCGGGCGTTGTAGAGGTAGTCGTCGTGCGTGCGGGCGATGAGCTTGGGCAGCCCGGTCGTACCGCCGGAGAGCAGGAAGACGGCGATCGAGCGGCTGTCGGGCCGGTACGCGTCCACGGCGGCCCGGTCCTCGGGCGTGCCGGGAGCGGTGCACAACTCCCGCAGGTCCACGGCGTCGTCGCCGACCTTGTCGCCGAGTACGAGGACATGCTGGAGGGTTGGAGAGGCGCCGGAGACCTCGAAGGCCATCGACTGGTGGTCGTGGTCCTTGAGGAAGTCCGGCACCGCGATGGCGACGGCCTCGCTGTGCTCGACCAGGTGGCCGATCTCGTGTCTGCGGTGCCCGGGCAGGGCCATCACCGGGACAACGCCGAGGCGCAGACAGGCGTAGGTCAGGATCACGAACTCGGCGGTGTTGGGCAGTTGCACCACGAGCCGGTCGTCCGGTCGGAGCCCGAGCGCGGCCAGGCGCAGGGCCACGGCATCCGCACGCTCGGCGAGTTGACGGTACGTCAGCCGCCAGTCGCCGTCGACGAGTGCGACCGCGTCGGGAGTGGCGTCGGCGGCGGCGTGGAGCCGGTCGCCGATGGCGTGGCCTTCCCAGTAACCCTTCGCGGTGTAGCGCTCGGCGTACTCCGCGGGCCAGGGGACAGCGCCGTTGCTGCTCGGCCTTGGCATGGTCGTTCTCCTCAGGTGCGGTCGGCCGTGTGCACGATCACGGCGTCCAGGGCGATCAGCCCGTCGGCGGTGAGCCGCAGGGGGTTGATCTCGATCTCGGCGGTTTCCGGACTCGCGGCCAGGGCGGCCGCGAGCGCGGCGGTGACCCGTCCGAACTCGGCCCGGTCGAGCACCGGCCCGCCGCGCCAGCCGTCGAGCAGGGCGCGCGCGGCCAGGTCGTCGGGCATCCCCGCCGCCTCGGCCGCGGACAGCGGGGCGAGCCGGATCGCCACGTCGGCGAGCGCCTCGGCGGCCGTACCGCCAAGACCGGCGAGGACGACCGACCCGAAGACGGGGTCGCGTCGTACGCCGAGCACGAGGTCGACGCCGGCCGGGGCCATCGCCTCGACCAGGTAGCGGTGGTCGGGGCCGATGGCGTCCAGCGCCGTGTCGAGTTCGTCGGGGGTGCGTACGCCCAGGTGGACTCCGCCGATCTCCGTCTTGTGGAGGATCGTGGCGTCGAGCACCTTGACCGCGACGGGCTCGCCCAGCAGGCGCAGGGCGTAGTGGGCGTCGGCGCGGGTGTCGCAGGCGACGCGGTCGGGGGTGCGGATCCCGAGGGAAGCGAGGAACGTCTTGGCACCGTCCTCGTCCACAGGGCCGGACGGCACGGAGGCAGCCGTCTCCTGCGGAGACCTGTCGGCGCGCACGGTCCGCTGTCGGGCGTGCGTCACCAGGGCCCGTACGGCATTGGCGGCCGATGCCGGTCCGGTCAGCGCCGGAATCCCCGCCTTGTGCAGCCGCGCCCGCTGTTCGGCGACATCCTCGGGAAGGCCGCCGACGACCACCACGGCCGGGGAGTCCGCACCGAGGCCGGCGTCCTGCGCAGCCGAGGCGAGGTCGACGCTGTCGGGCTCGGTCAGGGCGTAGACGGCGAGCAGGTCCACCGCCGGATCGGCGGCCGTGGCGGCGAGAACGCGGCCGAAGGTCTCGGCGGGCCGGCCGGTGTCGACCGGGTTGCGCTGGTACGTGAGCGGGGGCAGCAGCTCACTCAGCGTGCGCTGCGTGGTCTCGGCCAGCTCCGGCATCCGTACGCCGTCGGAGCCCGCCCGGTCCGCGAGCAGCAGCCCCGGCCCGGCCTGGGCGGTCACGATCGCTAGCCCCGGGTCCGCATGCGGCCGCAGCCGGACGCGGGAGAGGGCGGTGAGTGCGTCCACCATCTCCCGTTCGTCGTCCACGACCACCGCCCCGGCCTGCCGCAGCGCGGCGCGCGTCGTACGCCAGGAGGTGGCGAGCGCTCCGGTGTGCGACCGGGCGAAGTCACCGACGTCGCTGCGGCCGACGACGAGCGCCACGACCGGCTTGACGGAGGCCACCAGGCGTACGGCCTCGACCAGCCGTGGCCCGTCCGGAACCGTCTCCAGGTGCAGTGCGACGGCTGTCGTACGGCCGTCCCCCGCGAGGTGCTCCAGGACGTCCGCGGCGGTGACGTCGAGGCCTGCCCCGATGCCGATGCCGACGCTGATCCCGTTCCCGGCGGCGACCAGGTCGAAGGAGAGCGCGTGGTTGACGCCGCCGCTGGCCGCGACGACCGCGATGTCTCCGGCCGGCAGCTGCCCGGCCGCGGGCACGAAGCTGGCCGTCAGTCCGAGGTGGGGGGCGAAGAAGCCGGAGGTGTTGGGACCGAGCAGGCGGATCCCCGTCTCCTGGGCGACGCGGCGCAGTGCCTCCGCGTACTGCTCGCCCTCCGGGCCCGCCTCGCCGAAACCGCCCGCGCAGACCAGCGCCGCACGGCAACCCGCGGCTGCCGCCTCGGCCAGCGCCTGGGCGCAGCCGGCCGCCGGTACGCAGAGCACGGCCAGGTCGAGCCGTGCGTCGGTGTGCGCGGCGGCTTCCGCGACCGAGGCGTACACGCCCTTGTCGGGCTCCGGGCGCCGCGCGTTGACCAGGGCACGGGCGCCGGGGAAGGGAGCCAGCGAACGGGCCATGGCGGCGCCCAGCTTGCCGCTCTGCCGTGAGGCGCCGATCACGACCACGCCCTCGGGCGCGAGCATCGGCGTCAGGTCGGTGCTCATGCCCGCTCCCCCGCCACCAGGTCGGCGCGCCCGGACAGCAGCAGCGTCTCGGCCCGGTCGTCGTCCATCGCGTCCTCCACGATCAGCACGGGTACGCCGTGCTCCAGCCGGGCCTGCTCGGCGAGCAGCGACCGGGTGAGCGGTGTTCCGCCGTGCACGGCGACCAGGTCCGGGGGCGTGTCGTAACCCAGAGCGTCAGCCAACTCGCCGAAAGCTTCCGGCAGTTGAGCCTCACCTTCGGGTGCGGTGAGCCACAGGCATCCCTCGGAGCGCAACGCCGCGAGCTCCGCCGCGGTCAGTCGCCGTCCGCCGAACTCCCTGAACGGCGTATTCAGGGGATCGCGTCCTTCGTGCGCCGCCCGCCAGTCCTGTACGACCTGCTCGACGAACTCCGGGTCGCGGCGCGCGATCCGTTCCTTGCCGATGCTGCGGGAGATGAAGTGGAAGGCGAACCGCGTCGGTTCGAACGCGTCGTGGTAGCGCCCGAAGTGCTCCCACCACGACAGGCTCGGCCGGGCGGCGCCCTGGATCTTCGCCACCGAGGGCTGCCGCGCCGCCTCGTACGCGTCCAGGGCGCTCGCGAGGTCGTCGCGGTGGGCGAGGAGGCTGTCGGCGAGGGCGACGGCGTCCTCCATGGCCATCTTGGTGCCGGAGCCGACGGAGAAGTGGGCGGTGTGCGCGGCGTCGCCGAGCAGGACGACGTTGCCGCTGTGCCAGCGCCGGGTGCGCAGGGTGCGGAAGTTGCCCCAGCGTGAGTTGTTGACCAAGAGTTCGTGGCCGTCGATCTGCTCGGCGAAGAGCTTCTCCAGATACTGCTTGGTCTTCTCGTCGCTCGGGCCGGGCGGCTGGGCGGTGTCGAACGCGTCGAGCCCCGCCCGCCGCCAGGACGCCTCGTCGGTCTCGACGATGAAGGTGCTGACGCTGTCGCTGATCGGGTAGCCGTGCACGGCGAAGGTGCCGTGCGGGCCGTGCTCGTGCACGAAGGTCAGACCGTCGAAGAGGTAGTTCGTGCCGAACCAGATGAACTTCGCGGTCGCGACCTCCACCTCCGGCACGAGCACGTCGGCGAGACGGTCACGGAGCCGGGAGTTGGCCCCGTCGGCGGCCACGATGAGGTCGTAGTCGGCCAGTTGCGCGGGGTCCGCGGGAACCTCGTGGCTGAACCGGAGCTCGACGCCGACCTCCTCGGCCCGCCGGTGCAGCAGCTCCAGCAGGGTCTTGCGGGTGATGGCGGCCATGCCGTTGCCGCCGCACCGGATCCGCTGCCCCTTGAGCCGCACCTCGATGTCGTCCCAGTGCCGGCCGTGCTCCGCGAGCGCGGTGCGCAGGACGGGATCCGCCGCGTGGATGGCGGCCAGCGTCGCGTCCGAGAACACCACGCCGAAGCCGAAGGTGTCCTCCGGGCGGTTCCGCTCGAAGAGCGTCACCTCGACCGACGGATCGGCCTGCTTGATGAGCGCCGCGAAGAACAGCCCACCGGGGCCGCCTCCCACGCAAGCGATCCGAGAAACCATGGCTCCTGCCTCCACGTCGAGTACAAGCCCAGACTCAGGCTCGGACACATCCTGTGTCAATGCATGCACGGGCGTTAATAATTTGTTGCGCGTCGCCGAGGCTGATTTCCCTGTGGAATCATGGGTTCTCTCGGTCGGATGGCTCATCATCACGACGGCCGTCCGTGTGACATAGTCGATTCCGTGAAGCCTCGATCGATCGTCTTCGACCTGTTCGGCGACTACGTCCGCTACCGCGGCGGCACCGCCCGGCTGCGTACCCTCAGCACACTGATGGGCTGCTTCGGTGTCGGTGAGAGCACGGTGCGGGTGGTTCTCGCGCGCCTGCGCAAAGAGGGCTGGTTCGACGTCCGGCGCGAGGGCAGGGAGACGCTCTACGCGCTCAACAAGCGCAGCCTCCAGCTCCTCGACGAGGGCCGCTCACGCATCTTCGACCGGACACCGTCCGACTGGGACCGGCACTGGTACATGGTCATCTACTCGGTCCCCGAGAGTGAGCGCGGTGCACGCGACCGCATCCGCAAGGAGCTGGCCTGGCTGGGCTTCGGCCCTCTGGCCCCGTCCACGTACGTCTCCCCGCACAACCGGCTCCAGCAGGTCCGGGAGAAGTTCGCCGACGAGCCTGCCATCCGCCTGGACACCCTGCGCTGCCAGTCCGGCGGGCTGCCCGTCGACCGCGAGATGGCGGCGCGCAGCTGGGACCTCGCCGCCCTCAACGAGGACTACCGGGAGCTGCTGCGCACCTACCGAAGCCGGATGCCGTCATACCGGGCCGGGCACCTCAGCCCCGAGGAGGCGCTGGTCGAGCGCATGCGACTGACCTACGACTACCGCAAGTTCCCCTTCCGCGACCCGGACCTGCCGACCGAACTCCTCCCGGCGGGCTGGGTGGGCCACGAGGCCCACGAGATGTTCCTGGAGGCCCACGAGGTCCTCGGCCCGTCGGCCGAGTCCTACTACGACGAGGTGGCCGGCCCGCGCCCCGTCCAGTAGGGCACTACGACAGGTGTCCCAGCTCGTACGACGCCGCGGCCATGGTGTCGTGCAGCTCGCGGGCCACCTCGGCGAGGTGGCCCGGGCCGGGGCGGCTCGCGTGGTCGCCCAGGAAAAGGTGAGTGCGATGCCCGTTGCCCCCAACCCAGCAGGTCCTCCCGGGACAAGCCGTAGCACGTCGGCGACGATCCAGCCGAACATCCTGCGTTACCTCGTCGCAGTCGCCGACGAACGCGGCATCGATCTGCGCCCCTTGTTCCAGCAGGTCGGACTGGACGAGACGGTCATGCGCTCGGCCGCGCTGCGGGTGTCGTACCGGCAAGGCAGCGCGGTGATCCGCCGTGCGCTGGAACTCACTGGCGACGAGTACCTGGGACTGAAGGTCGGCGCGGCGCAGCACCTGACCGCATGGGGCCTGCTCGGCTTCGCCCTGATGGCCGACGACACGCTCCAGCACGCCATCGAGACCGGGGTGAAGTACCAGAACCTGTCCGGGGCGATGGTGGTGTGGCCGGCCGGTGTGGGCGAGGAGGACGGCGCCTTCGTGCTGCGCGCCGATCTTCCCGATCCCGCCATGGACCCGGCCGTGGCCTCCTTCCTGATCGAGGAGGCGTTCGCCTCCGTGGTCACCCTGTCCCGGCTGTCCGTCGGCCCGGCCTTCGCGCCGAGGGCCGTGGAGTTCTCTTTTCCGCCACCGCGCCAACTCGACCTGTACGGCGCCCTGTTCCGCTGTCCGGTCCGCTTCGGTGCCCCCGCCAACCGCATGGTCATCGACCCCACGTGGGCCCGCACCCGGATGCCCGGCCGGGATCCGGTGAGCTACGCGTCGACGCTGGAGATGCTCGACGCGCAGATGGCTTCCCGCCGCGACCAGCAGGACCTGCTGGAGGTACTGGAGATCTCCGTCGCACAGAGTCTCCCGATGGTCCCTTCCTTCGGTGAGCAGGCACGGCGGCATGCGACCAGCGAGCGGACCCTGCGCCGCCGCCTGGCCGACTGCGGCACGACGTACGAAGCACTCGCCGAGGGAGTACGCCGCGAACGGGTCGAGCAACTGCTCCTGCGTCCGGAGCTGACCCTGCGCGACATCGCCCGCCGTGCGGGCTTCTCCGACGAACGGGCGCTGCGCCGTGCGGTACACCGCTGGCACGGCACCTCCCCCGTCCGCCTGCGCGAGCAGATGCTCCGGACTGTGAGGCCCGCGCAATGACGTGTCGGTGTCCGTCCGGTCAGCGGGTGCGGATCCAGACCGTCTTCTCGCGGGTCCACTGGTCGAACGCGTTGGTGGACTTCTCCACTCCGCCGAATCCGGATTGCTTCCAGCCGCCGAACGGGGTCGTGAGGTCGCCCTCGCTGTAGGCGTTGACGGAGACGACACCGGCCTCGATGTGGCGTGCCATCCGCAGCGCGGTGTCCAGCTCGCCGGTCCAGACCGAGGCAGCGAGTCCGTACTCGGTGGCGTTCGCCTTGCGTAGCGCCTCGTCCTCCGAGGTGAAGGTCTGGACGGTGACGACCGGGCCGAACAGCTCCCGGGTGAGGACGTCGCTGCCCTCGGGGGCCCGGGTGATCACAGTGGGTGGGTAGTAGGCGCCCCGCGAAGGCAGCCCGTGGGGCAGTCCACCGGTGTGGATCTGGGCGCCACCGGCCCGGGCGGCGTCGACGGCCCCCGCGACTCTCTCGAAGGCGGCACGGTCGATGAGCGGCCCCATCTGCGTGCGCGGGTCGGCCGGATCACCAATGACGAGCTTCTTCGCCGCATCCGTGAACCGCTCCAGGACTTCCTCGGCGATGCTGCTGTGCACCAGGACACGGGAGCCGGCTGTGCAGTTCTGCCCCATGGTCAGGAACGCGGCCTCGATCATGTTGCCGATGAGTTCGTCACCGTGGACGAGGGCGTCGGCCATCAGTATCTGCGGGCTCTTGCCGCCCATCTCCAGCGAGACGCGCTTGAAGTTGGTCTCGGCGGCGGCCTTGAGGATGCGGCGGCCGGTCGCGGTGGACCCCGTGAAGGAGAGCGCCTCCACGAGGGGGTCGCGGGCGAGGGCCGCTCCCGCTTCCCGGCCGTATCCGGGCAGGACCGTGAGAACCCCGTCCGGCAGGCCGGCCTCGGCGGCGAGTTCGGCCAGGTGCAGGGCGGAGCGCGGGGTCGCCTCGGCGGGCTTGACCAGCAGGCAGTTGCCCGCCGCCAGTGCGGGCCCGACCTTCCACGCGGTCATGGCGAGCGGGTAGTTCCACGGCAGGATCGCCGCGGCGACCCCGACCGGTTCGCGGCTCATGAAGCCGAGCGCGTCGGGCCCGCTCGGCGCAAGTCGGCCGAAGATCTTGTCGGCCGCCTCCGCGAACCAGCGGATCGACTCGATCGCGCCCGGTACGTCGCCCGTACGGCACTCCGTGATCGGCTTGCCCGTGTCCTCGCTGTCCAGCCGGGCCAGGAGTTCCGCGTCGCGTTCCATCAGAGCGGCCAGCCGCAGCAGCACCGCGCTCCGCTCACGGACCGGCAGCCGCGACCACACCCCGATGTCGCAGACCTGCCGGGCGCGCTCGGCGGCCTTGGCCACGTCGTCGGCGCTCGCGGCTGGCAGGGTGGTGATCGGCTCACCGGTGGCGGGGTTGACGACGTGCAGCATCTCGTTCGTGGTCATGCTTCCTCCACCAGTTCCCAGCGTCCGTCGGTCCGGCGGGCCAGTCCGCGTCGGCGGAGGTCCTCCAGATAGCGGGCCATGCCACGGTCACCGCGCTTGCGGAACAGCGGGAAGACCCGGGGCAGCAGGTTCGGCATGAGCATCGCGAAGCGCACCAGACGGGACTCACCGGGCCGGGGATAGGCCTCCAGACGGGGCTTGTCCAGCAGGCTCACCACCGCCGCGACGACGTCGGCGGGCTGCTGCGGCGGATCCTGGAACTGCATGGAGTTCCCGCCGTCCACGGCCTCCTGTCGCAGCATCCGGGTGTCGGTCGCCGACGGAAGCACCGACCCGGCCAGAATGCCCTTGCTCCGCAGGTCGAGCCCGATGGCGAGCATCGCGCCCCGCAGCCCGAACTTGGAAGCGGTGTAGATCGGGGTCTCGCCGAGCGGGAAGATCCCACCGAGGGAGACCGTCGTGACCACCCGGGCGTCCTGAGAGGCCTTCAGCAGGGGGATCGCGATCCTTGTGGCAATCAGCGGGGAGGTCAGGTTGAGGTCGATCTCCTGCTCGATGCTCTCGATGCTGCGTACGTCGAAACGCTCCGCGCTGGTCATGCCCACGTTGTTGACGAGCACGTCGAGACGCCCGTAGGTGTCGGCGACCGTGGCGAACAGCCGCTCCACCTGGCCGCGGTCCGTCAGGTCACAGCCGATGCCCGTATGCCAGGCGCCGGGAAGCTCCGCGGCCACCTTCTCGGCGCGGCGCCCGTCGATGTCGACGACAATGCACCGGGCGCCTCCGGAGGCGAAGCGGCGGCACATCGCGCTGCCGAGGCCACCCGCGCCGCCGGTCACCAGCATGACCTTGTCGGTGAAGTCGAAGCCGCTCATGCCGACGCCTCCGCGTGTCGCCTGGACCGCACCCGCGGCGGTTGACCTTCGGTACGCCAGCCCATCTCGCCCGCGACCTTGCCCAGGTACTTTACGAAGGCCCCGCTGTCGACGTAGCCGGTGTGGCGGGGCGAGTCGACGAACTTCAGCCCGCCGGACAGATCCGGGCGGTCGGCGCGGATCCTCTGGGCGAACCGCTCCGCGTTCCGCAGCCGGTGCCGAGCATCGTGGATGTACCCGGCGATCAGCTGCGCCTGGGTGTCGAAGAGCTGGTACGCCCCGGAGTTGGTCTCCACGAAGCCGATGCCGAACAGCCCCTGGTGCTCACGGGAGAACGCCGACAGGTACAGGTCGGGATGCTGCTCGTCGCCGAAGTACTTCTGCGCGACCGGCACTTTGTGGGCATAGCCCGTGGCCAGCAGGACGAGATCGAAGTCGTCGCTCGTGCCGTCGGTGAAGTGCACGGTCCGGCCCTCGGTACGGGCGATCCCGGGTTTGGCAGTGATGTCGCCGTGCTGGAGGTGGTGGATCAGCATCGAGTTGACGGCCGGGTGGGTCTCGAACAGCTTGTGGTCCGGCTTCTGCAGGCCCAGCCGCGTCGGATCACCGTTGATGGCCCTCAGGAGGGCGCCGAAGACCCGCTGCGCCAGCCACATCGGCAGATGCGGCCCGCTGTTGGCGATGGTGTCCACGGGCCGGCCGAACAGGTGCTTGGGAATGAACCAGTATCCGCGCCGCATGCTGATCACCGCGTGATCCGCGGTCCGGGCCGCGTCGCAGGCGATGTCGCAGCCGGAGTTCCCGGCGCCCACGACCAGGACCCGCTTGCCCCCCAGCTCCTCCGCGCTGCGATAGCCGACCGTGTGCCGTATCTCCCCGCTGAACTCCCCCGGCAGATCAGGGATGTTGGGGTGCCATTGCGAGCCCGTACAGACGACGACCTGTCCGTGCACGCTCTCCCGCCCGTCGGCCCGGGTGACCGTCCAGGTGCCGTCGGCGTTCTTCTCGACGCCCTCGACCTCGACGCCGAACTCGATCCGGTCCATCAGGTCGTAGGCATCGGCGAACGACCGCAGATACGACAGGATCTGCCGATGCGGCGGGTAGTCGGCGAAGTGCTCAGGCATCGGGAAACCGCCGAAACCCGACAGGGTCCTGCTGGAGATGAAATGGGCCGACTCGTACATCGGGCTGCCGGGATTGTCGACGTCCCAGATGCCGCCGGGACCGGTGTGCCGCTCAAGTTGCGTGTAGGGCAGATCCCGCTCCGAGAGGGCCCTGGCGACCGCCAGCCCGGCAGGCCCCGCCCCGATCACACACGTATCCAACTGGCTTTCCTTCACAGGTCTGCCTCCTCGTTCATGTCGCTGCAGGGGGTGTGCAAGGAAACGTATTCACCTGCCGTTCAGCGGGAACTGACCTGCGCGGCCACAGACCGGACTCCAGCGGCCACGTCACCCGGGCAACGGCCGCAACAAAAATGACTTCATCGAGCGACTGGTTCACGAGACTCAGTCGGTATGATGCGGTCATGGCTCACGTTCCCGCGGCCGAGCGCCGCCCTCAGCTGATCAAAGCGGCCATCGACTTCATGACGAGGGAAGGAGTCGCGGCCGGGAGCACCCGTGCCATCGCCGCCGAGCTGGGGGTGGCCCAGGCCACGGTGCACTACACCTTCGGCACGAAGGAAGGGCTGTACCGCGCCGTGATGGAGCAGCTCGCGCAGGATCTGATCGCACAGGTCGAGCGGGCCGCGCCCGCCGACGCCGGATTCGAGGAGACGGTCAGCACCCTGACCGCCGCCCTGTGGCGCACGGTGCGTGAGCAGCCCGCCAGCCATCAACTCCTCACAGAACTGACCCACTTCGCGCTCCGCACCCCCGCCCTGAGTGAGGCCCTCGAGAGCCACCACCGGGGCGTGACCGAGGTGACGGCGCGACTGGTGACCGAGGCGGCCGAGCGCACCGGGCAGCCTCTCGCCCAGCCCGCGGAGACGATCGCGCGTTTCTTCCTCGCCGGCTTCGACGGGCTCACGATGCAACATCTCTCGTTCCCCGACGAGGAGGCCGAGCAGACCTGCCTCCAGGCCTTCGTGTCCGCCGTGGTGGCGATGGCCGGCGGCCGACTGGAGCTGGTGTCCGTACCGGCGAGCTGACAGCGCACGGACTCGGTTGCCAGCTACCCGTGTCGTAGACGGCCACGCACTCGCTGAGGGTTCCGAACGGCAGCCAGGGCGACGAGGTGGTGGAAACAGTACCCACGTACCGTGGCGAGGGCGGGCACTTCCTGTGACGGTTGAGCCTCTGGCCGAAGGGACACCATGGCGCGCATCACCGACCGGACGATTCTGATCGTCGGGGCTTCGTCGGGCATCGGCGCCGAGGTGACACGCCAACTCGCCCACGGCGGCAACCGGTTCGTCATCACGGCACGACGCGCCCCCGAACTGGCCGCAGTGGCGAAGGAGGTGCGGGCCGCCGCAGGCAGCGCATGCCTGGACATTCCCGGCGACGCCCTCGATCCTCGGGCAGCCGCCGACGTGGTGACCGCCGCCGTCGAGGCGTACGGCTCCATCGATGTGGCGCTGCTCAACGCCGGCCAAGGGCCGGACATGTCCATCGACGAGGTCTCCGTGGCGGAGGTCTCACGGATCATGGCGTTGAACTACGACGTCGTCGTCAACTACCTCATCCCGCTGGTCCAGCAGATGGGAAGCCAGCCGGACGGAGGCCTGATCGCCCACACCAATTCGCTGGCCGGGCTCATCGGCGTCCCCCGCCAAGGCCCCTACGGTGCGGCGAAAGCTGCCGCGCGCACACTCCTCGACGCGGCGCGTGTGGAACTGGCGCCCCGAGGCATTCGGTTCACCTCCCTCCACCCAGGTTTCGTGGCGACAGACCGTGTGAGCACCGATGGCCTGCCCAAGCCCTTCCAGATCAGTCAGGAGCGCGCGGCACGGTACGTCGTACGCGCCCTTGAAAAGGAACCGGCACAGGCGTACTTCCCCTGGACCACGACGGCCCTGGTCCGCGCCCTGCGCGTCCTGCCCACGCCGGCGTCCTCCCTGATCCTCCGAAAACTGGCCTCCCGGTAGAGTCAACCCGGAGTTCGTTGACGTCTCCCCCATCACCCGGGGCAGGTCGTGGTCGGGCGGCACTCCACTTCGTACACATCCTTGTGGACGGCGTTGCGGAAGACGCCGATGCCAGCGGCCCCGGATGCCCTTTTCACCAGGTCACAGGTCTTGACGTAGAGTGCGGTCGCTCCGCTGCTCAGATGGTCCGTCACGTAGTTGTCAGGGGGACGACCAGCCATGCCGTTCACAGTGTCGCAAGCAGTGGTACGCCGGACCGAGCATTGGTTTGTCCGGCGGGGTGCGCCCACCATGATCGAGGGATACGGCTTCTTCGATCACGTACTGCCTCGGATGCTGCCGTCCCTGACCTGCGTGGCGCTGGCCAGCCTGGCCTGGCTCATCCCGCTCAGATCCGCAGGTTCACAAGCGTGGATCCTCCTCGGTGGTGTGGCCGTGACGACACTGACCGTGTGGGGCATCGTGACCGCCTTCGTCCGCCGACTGCCCCGCTTCTCGCGCACAACCGCCATCACCGTCCTCGCCGCGTACGCCACGATGCCGGTCGCGGTACCTCTCATCCAGCTGGCCGTCGACGGAACTGTCACCGCACCGGGAGGCAGCGTGGTCGGTCTGCTGGGGTTCGTGATCTTCTTCGCCGCCGTTTTCCTGGCCACGCTCCTGGCCACCACGTACGGCTTCGGCACCCTGCTGCGCCGGGCCGTCCGACACTCGGTCTTCGACCTGCGCAACAGCGTGCACCTGCTGGGCCGCGCGTTGCCCGCGCTGCTCTTCGTCACGCTGTTCCTGTTCTTCACCGGCGAGTTGTGGCAGGCCATGAACCGACTCTCGTGGTGGCGGGTCTCGCTGGTGATCGTGCTGTTCGGCGCGGTCACCGTCCTTGCCGCCGCCGCCCGCCTGCGCGACGAGATCGGCCGGGTCGAACAGGATCTCAGCCTGCCCACGCTGTCGGCGGCGTGCCAGGGCACACCCTTGGCGGGTGTGCCCATCGAGCACCTGGTGCCCGACGGTCAGCTGCCTGCGATGCCGCTTACTGCGCGGCAGGAACGCAACCTGCTGCTGATGCTGGCCAGCCGCCAGCTCGTACAGGCGGCGGTGGTCGGCCTGGCCCTGTTCACCTTCTTCATCGCTCTGGGCGTGCTCGTGGTCACGCCCGAGACGGCGAAACAGTGGATCGGCGAGGAACCCGAGGCCTCGGTCCTGTTGCCCGCGCTCCCGGTCGCGTTGTTGCGTAACGCCACGCTCTTCGCCGGGTTCGGCAGCATGTATTTCTCGGTGACCTCGATGACGGACACGGACCACCGACAGCAGTTCTTCGCGCCGATCATCGACGAGATCGAGCGCGCGCTCACGGTGCACGCGGTCTACGCGGTCGTGCGCGAGACCGTCCCCGCCACGCTCTCGGGTCGGGGCATCCGATGACATCGTGGCCGACTTGGAAGACCTCGTTCAGCGCACAGACCGCGTAGCCCTGGTCGACACCGAGACCGACGCCTCGTCCCGGAACCCACCGGACGAAACTCAAGCCAAGACGGCACGCCAACGGCGAACCCCGCCTCTACGCACGGCTCACCGCGCGGCCAGGCCGGTGGACGTGGCCTGGCCGCGCGGAAACGGTTCGCAAGGCCGCCGGGTGCTCCCGGACACGCCTGTCGACGATCGCGGCCCACCTGGTGTGTCGTGCCGAAAATGCCCGGGCGGCCAAGGGGGCTGACACGGTGGTCGCCCAGGTCGCTCAGGTCGAGCGGGAGAGACATCCCGCCTCGGCAAACGGCGCACGAGCAAGCGGTCGGACGCTCACGCTGTTGCTGAGGGGATCATGGATTCGGTCCGGTGTACTCGGGCTCCTTCTCCAAGGCGCCCGAGGTCCTGGTCTCTTCCCCAGGCTCGGAATCACTCTCCATTCCTGCCCCCGCAGTACGGTCCTTGCCGGGGAGCAAGAAGGCCACGGACACCGCCCCCACTCCCAGGATCGCCGCGCCCACCAGGCTGGTGTGAGCCACCGCGTCCGCGAAGGACGAGCCGACCGCGTCCGCCATCCGGTGGGCGCCGTCGGTGAGTTGGCCGGCCTGCTCCTTGAGCTGTGCGGCCTGCTGCGGGTCGGTCGCCCGCGCCGCCTGTTCGGCGAGCTGCCGGGCCTGGTCGCCGATGCCCTGGGCGACCCCGTACCCGGCGGCGACCGAGTCCTGCGCCTGGCTCAGTGCGTCGGCCGGGAGCTTGCTGTCGGCGGTCGCGTCCGACAGGTTCGACGAGTACGAGGTCGACAGCAGCGAACCGAGGATGGCGATGCCGATCGCCCCGCCCAGTTCCTGCGAGGTGTCGTTGACCGCGCTGCCCACGCCCAGCTCCTCCTCGGGGAACGCACCCATGATCGCGTCCGTGCAGGGCGAGAGCGCCAGGCCGATCGCGAGCCCGAGTGCGATGAGGGGTGCCACGAAATCGCCGTACGACGACGACTTGTCGACCTGGGTGAGCAGCACGAGTGACGTCGTGCCGCCGACCATGCCCGCGACGATCGTCGCCTTCATGCCGATGCGCGGGGTGAGGTAGCCGGTCAGCGCGGAGCCGGCGAAGACCGCACCGGCGAGCGGCAGCATGCGTATGCCGGTCTCCAACGCGTCGTACTGCAGGACGAACTGGAGGTGCTGGGTGAGGTAGTAGAAGGCGCCGAAGACCGCGAGGAGGAACAGTACGACGGCGATGTTGGCACCCGTGAACGTGCGGTTCGCGAAGCGACGCGGGTCGAGGAGGGGGTGCGGGTGGTGCAGCTCCCAGAGGACGAACGCCACGAGCCCCACGACCGTGACGACCGTGCCCGTGAGGGCCTTGGCGTCCCAGCCGTGCGGGGCCTCGATGAGCGTGAAGACCAGCGCGGCGATCCACACCACCGACAGCAGTCCACCGGCGTAGTCGATCCGCGGGCTGTGCGCGGCCTTGGACGGCGGTACCAGCACGAAGGTGCCGACGATGGCGAGGGCGATCACGGGAACGTTGATCAGGAAGGTGGACTGCCAGCCGGAGCTCTCCAACAGCATGCCCGCGATCAGCGGTCCGGCGGCGATGGCGAAACCGGCGGTGCCCGCCCACAAGGTGATCGCCTTGGTCCGCTCGGCTCGCGGGAAGGTCGCGGCGAGCAGAGAGAGCGTGGCGGGCATGATGAGCGCCGCGCCGACACCCATCACCGCACGGGCCGCGATGACCCCTGTCGCGCTGTCGACGAGTGAACCCCATATGGCTCCGCCGCCGAACAGGACGAGCCCGAGAACGAGCGCGCCGCGTCGGCTGTACTTGTCACCGATCGCAGCGAACAGCAGCATCAGGGCGGCGTAAGGGATGGTGTAGCCGTCGATGACCCACTGCAGGTCCGTGCTGGTCAGGCCGAGGTCCTGGGTCATGGAGGGAGCCGCGACCGTGAGGGCGGTGTTGGCCATCACGATCATCAGCAGGCTCAGACAGAGTACGAGCAGAGCCCACCAGCGTCGGGCGTAGGGCCGGTCCATCTTCTCGACCGGTTCGTTCATGAATACACGCATGGCCAGGTCAGTCCTTCCGCCGAGAGGGTCCGCGCAGCGCCCTCGTGGGCAGGGGTGGGCGCACAGACCGAAAGGCATATAGCGAGCTTCCGTTCGACAGACTTTATCACTCGACAAAGTCGAAGGATCGAGTCAGGCTCACCTGGCTGTTGAGAGATGGGTCGCACCGTGGGTGGTCACCTGGTGCGCCGAGGAGCAATGAGCGGGCGGGGCGCTGCGTGCCGCGGGCACACCATGATCGGATCACCGTGGCGGGGTCGGCGAACCAATGTCGACGTGAGAGAGAAAGTGGCGGCTACGCCTCCGCTGAAGGAGCGCAGTTGTCGAGCGCGCACCTCGCCATCGGGCTCGGCGACCCGGAGGGGGCCGACCCCGAGACCGCCGACGCCCTGCTCTCCTTCATGCGCGACACCAGTTTGTACGTGATCTTCAAGCGGCGGGACTGGCCCCAGGGTTCCGGCGATCGCTCCTCAAGCCACTCGACCGTTTGCTCCCACGTCGCCGAGTCGCTCCGCGAGTTCGTGGGCGCTGATGCCGTACGTCTCCCGGATCCGTACGCCGTCGGGGCCGACGTCGAAGACGCCGCAGTCCGTGTAGACGCGGCTGACGCAGCCGACGCCGGTGAGGGGGTAGGTGCACTGCGGCACGAGCTTCGGCTCACCGGAGCGGGTGAAGAGCGTCATCATCACGTAGACGTCCTTGGCGCCGATGGCGAGGTCCATGGCGCCGCCGACGGCGGGGATGTCGTCGGGCTTGCCGGTGGTCCAGTTGGCGAGGTCGCCGTTGAAGGCCACCTGGTATGCCCCGAGGACGCAGACGTCGAGGTGCCCGCCGCGCATCATGGCGAAGGAGTCGGCGTGGTGGAAGTACGCCGCTCCCGGCAGCTCGGTCACCGGGACCTTGCCGGCGTTGGTCAGGTCGGGGTCGATCGCGTCGCCCTCGGCCTTGGGACCCATGTTGAGCATGCCGTTCTCGGTGTGCAGCACCACCCCGGAGTCGGCCGGCAGATGATCGGCGATCTTGGTGGGCTGCCCGATACCGAGATTGACGAAGGCGCCGGCCGGAATGTCGCGTGCGATGACGGCGGCCAGTTCGTCCATCGAGAGCCGGTGTTCGGCGCTCCTCGGCGCCCCGGCGTACGCCTGGCCGCTCGACGTGGTGCTTGGCGTGGTGGTCATCGGGCCCCCTGCACGGTGTAGTGACGGGCCGCCACCTGGACGACCCGGTCGACGTAGATGGACGGGGTGACGACGGCCTCGGGGTCGAGTTTCCCGGGCTCGACGACCTGGTCGACCTGGACGATGGTCGTCGTCGCGGCCGTGGCCATGACCGGTCCGAAGTTGCGGGCGGTCTTGCGGTAGACGAGGTTGCCCATCGCATCCGCGACGTGCGCGCCGATCAGCGCGTAGTCGCCCTTGATGGGGTACTCCAGCAGGTACTTGCGGCCGTCGATCTCGCGCTCCTCCTTGCCCTCGGCCAGCGGCGTGCCGACCGCGGTCGGGCAGTAGAACGCGCCGATGCCGGCACCGGCCGCGCGCATCCGCTCGGCGAGGTTGCCCTGCGGCACCACCTCGAGCTCGATCTTTCCCTCGCGGTAGAGGCCGTCGAAGACCCAGGAGTCGACCTGGCGCGGAAAGGAGCAGAGCACCTTGCGCACCCGGCCGGCGGCCAGCAGCGCGGCCAGCCCGACGTCGCCGTTGCCGGCGTTGTTGGACACGATCGTGAGGTCCTTCGCCCCCTGCCGGATGAGCGCGTCGATCAGATCGAACGGCATGCCCGCCAGGCCGAAGCCGCCGACGAGGACGGTGGAGCCGTCCTCGATGCCGGCGACCGCCGCATCCGCGCTCTCGACGATCTCCGCCCGGCTCACTGGGCCGTCTCCGTGATGTCGCAGTTCTCGAGTACGACGGCCAGCCCCTGACCGACCCCGATGCAGATCGCGGCGACGCCGTAGCGCTGCTTCGTCTCGCGCAGCACCTTGGCCAGCGTGGCGAGGATGCGACCGCCCGAGGCGCCCAGCGGGTGCCCGATCGCGATGGCGCCGCCCTTCTGGTTGACGATGGCGGGGTCGACCTTCCACGCGTCGAGGCAGGCGAGCGACTGCACGGCGAAGGCCTCGTTGAGCTCGACCGCGCCCACCTGGTCCCAGCCGATCCCGGCCCGCGCCAGCGCGCGATTCGCGGCCTCGACCGGGGCGTAGCCGAAGGCCTGCGGCTCCAGCGCCATCACGCCGCGGCCGGCAATGCGTGCGATCGGGTCGGCCCCGATCATGGCCGCGGCCTTCTCGCTGCCCAACAGCACCGCGGAGGCGCCGTCGTTGAGCGGGCTGGCGTTGCCCGCGGTGATGGTGCCGCCCTGTTCCGGTGTACGGAAGACCGGCTTGAGACCGGCCAGCACCTCCGGTGTGGATCCGGCTCGGATGCCCTCGTCGCGAGTCAGGCCGACGCCTTCGACCGGTACCACCAGGTCGTCGTAGAAGCCCGACTCCCAGGCCTGGTGGGCGAGTTGGTGGGAGCGGGCGGCGAACTCGTCCTGCCGTTCGCGGGAGATCCCGAAGCGCTCCCGGAGCTGCTCGTTGGCCTCGCCGAGGCTGACCGTCCACTCCTTCGGCATCCGCGGGTTGACCAGCCGCCAGCCGAGCGTGGTCGAGACCGCGGTGACATCACCGGCCGGGAACGGCTTCGCCGGCTTGGGCAGCACCCACGGCGCACGCGTCATCGACTCCACACCGCCGGTCAACACCACCTCGGCGTCGCCGGACTCGATCGTGCGACTGGCCGTCATCGCCGCGTCGAGGCTCGAACCGCAGAGCCGGTTGACCGTGGTGCCGGGCACGCTCACCGGAAGCCCGGCGAGCAGCGCCGCCATGCGGCCGACGTTGCGGTTCTCCTCGCCGGCGCCGTTGGCGTTGCCCCACACCACGTCGTCGATCGCGGCAGGGTCGAGGCCCGGCACCCTGGCGAGCGTCGAGGTGATCGCGGCGGCGGCGAGGTCGTCGGGGCGGACGCCGGCCAGCGCGCCGTTGAAGCGGCCGAACGGCGTGCGCGTCGCGGCATAGATGAAAGCACTCATGGCAGCGACGCTAATCCCGGGCAACGATATTCTGAAGTACGCATATCCGGCCCGATTGATATGGACAACATATGGATCTGCGTCATCTTCGGTACTTCGTGGCGGTGGCCGAGGAGCGCCACTTCGGTCGCGCCGCCGAGCGGCTCCACATGGCCCAGCCGCCGCTCTCCCAGCAGATCCGCCAGCTCGAGGCCGAGCTGGGCGTCGAGTTGCTCCACCGCACCACACGCCGCGTGGACGTCACCGAGGCCGGCCGGGCCTATCTCGAGCGGGCGCGCGCGATCCTCGCCGACGTCGACGAGGCCGCCCACCACGCACGGCTCGTCGCCGCCGGCTCGGTGGGCCACCTCGCGATCGGGTGCGTGGGCTCGGCGACGTACAGCCTCCTGCCCGCGCTCTCGCGGCGGCTCTCGGAGGAGCTTCCCGGCGTCGACTTCTCCTTCCGCGGCGAGATGCTCGCGCCCGACCAGGTCGAGGCGCTGCGCACCGGCGCGATCGACGTCGCGCTGCTGCGCCCTCCGGCGGCCGACCTCTCCCTCACCGTGCACACCCTGCGCCGGGACCGCCTCGTCGTCGCCGTACCGGTCGACCACCGCCTCGCCCGCCGGAAACGGTTGCGGGTGGTGGACCTGGCCGGCGCCGACCTGATCGTGCACTCCGCCGACCGCCGGTCGGTGATGTACGACGTGGTGCTGGGCCTGCTGCGCGACGCCGGCGTCGAGCCGCACATCCGCCACGAGGTCGGCGAGACCTCGACGCTGGTCACACTCGTGGCCGGCGGCCTCGGCGTCGCGGTCGTCCCCGAGCCGGTGACCGCGTTGGCGCTCGACGGCGTCGCCTACCTGCCGCTGGCCGGGGCCGACGCACGCGTGGAACTGGCCGTGGCCCACCGCCCCGACCGCTCCGAGCCGCACCTGGCGCGCACCGTGGGGATCATCCGGGCGGCGTTCTGAGACATCTGCCGACGCCGGAAGGCTCGGCATCGCCGCCTCGCCGACCAGGAGGAAGGCCTACGCAACGATCTTCGCGACGGAATCGCGAGCCTGTTGCGCGATGCGGTCGTCGGTGACGTCATCCGCCCCGCCCACGCCGATGGCGCCGATGACCTCCCCGTCGGCCGTCACGATCGGCACGCCGCCGGCGACCGGCAGAAGGTTGGCATCGACCAGGTGGGGAGGTGCCACCTGCATCTGGGGGGACGCGGCGAAGGCCGCGAACTTGGCCGTCGGGACACCACTCACGGCCGACGTGTAAGCCTTGCGTCGCGCGGTCTCCACGCCGAGGAGGCCAACGCCGTCGTCACTGAGAAGGACCTTCGTGACGCCACTTCGGTTGACCACGACAGCGCACACCTTGTGCCCCTCGGCCCTTCCCGCTTCCAGAGCGGCAAGTGCGGCGCCGTGCGCGATCTCGTAGCTGAGGGGCTCTCGCATCGAGCGGTTCCTTCCCTTGGTGACCTGGTGACCGAACGGTCAACCGGCCGTCTTCCGTGGAGTCCTTGGGCGCCCTCGGTCCAGGCGATCGCTGATCCCCAAGGCGCCGGGAGCCCGGCCAGTATGCAGCCGCCCGACCACAGATGTGAAGCGGTTCTCACATTCGCATCCGGATGCTCAGAACTTACTGCGCCGGCCTGCCGAGGAGGTACAGGCAGGCAACGTCCACGAGCTCATCGGTGAGCTGACGCCACGTCAGCGGCCGGTCGGACTCGAACAGTTCGCCGTACAGCACGCGGTTCTGGCAGGCCCCATAGACCAAGCGGTAGACGACATCCAGGCGCAACTCCGGCTCCGGCGCGTCGATCATCGGCAGGATCGGCTCCAGGAACTGCCGGAAGACATGGCAGGCATCAGTGGCGGCCTCGGACCCGACTCGAGCCACTGCGGGATCGGTGGCACCTGCGGCCAAGAAGACCCGCATCAGGCGCTCGTGCGCTTGATACGTCCCGGTGAGTCCGGCGACCGCCGAGGCGACCAGGGCGGTCGGCTCTGTTCGCTGCGGAGTGAAGCGGCGAATGGTGTCAGCGCGAAAGTGATCGATCATGTCGAGCTGCAGAGCCGCGATCAGGCGGTCCTTGCCGGCGAACCGTCGATAGACGCTGCCCACCGAGACGCCCGCTCGAGCAGCGACGGCCGCGACAGTGAGCGCCTCGGTGCCGCCCTCTTCGAGGAGGGCCGTACCTGCTTCCAGGATCCGCTGCTGGGTAAGCCGGCTGCGCGCCTGCTGCGCCGGCGGCAGATCAAGTGACGGTTCGGTACTCACCAACCCAGCGTATACGCCGCCGACATCGGCTCCGGCGGCCCCGCATCCAGCACTGCCGGGCCGCGGACAGCGGCGCGATCAGGCCGGTGGGTGAGCGGCGCACACAGGGGTGGGACCACGCTGACCGGCTCGCGGCCGAGGCCGCCCGTCGGGTGACCACTCTCCCCGACCGAGGAAGCACCGAACGCGACTCTTGACGCACCGCGAGAAGAAATGCGAATGTGAATCACGTTTTAATTTTGCGTGTCGCACATGACGGTGCCCTCGCAGGTGATCCCCACAGCCCTGCACTCACCACCTCCTGTGCGCCCGAGCCGCACAGGAGGCAGGACGATGACCACCACTTCAGAAGTCGACACGGGCACGGCCTACGGCCGCCCGAAACCCTCGTACAACGCCCGTCTGCGCGAGGTCGGGCCCGGTACACCCATGGGCGAGGCGCTGCGCCGCTACTGGCACCCGGTCGCCAGCTCCGAGACGCTCATCGCCGGCGCCCTGCCGCAGAAGACCCGCGTACTGGGCGAGGACCTGGTCGTGTTCCGGGACGGGCAGGGCAAGCCCGGTGTCGTGATCGAGCGCTGCACCCACCGAGGCGCCAGCCTCTTCTACGGCCGGGTCGAGGACGACGGCATCCGCTGCTGTTACCACGGCTGGAAGTTCGACGTGCAAGGCCGCTGCATCGAGCAGGCGTGCGAGCCGGGCCTGGGGCGCAGGCGCGACGCCGCCCGTCAGCCGTGGTACCCGGTGGAGGAGCGTTACGGCCTGGTCTTCGTCTACATGGGCCCGCCCGAGCTCAAGCCCGAACTCCCCCGCTACGACGTGCTGGAGAACCCCGCGGAGGACGAGAAGTACTTCGCCAGCTGGCCGGTCCCCCACGCCGCGGTCCTCGGTATGCCGACGGACTTCAGCTGGCTCAACATCTACGAGAACTCCGCCGACCCGACGCACGTCACCTGGCTCCACTCCACGCACAGCGGGTACCAGATGCTGGGCACCGGCACCTTCGGCTACCCCGAGAACTTCTTCGACCCGGCCCTCGTCGCCGACCGTGTGACGTACGAGCGCACCGACCACGGGCTGAAGTACACCCAGCGGTTCGAGATGGAAGGCGAGGACGGCGAGGTCACCGAGTACGGCTTCGCGGTCGAGCAGCACCTTCCCAACGTCTTCGGCCTGCCGAACTTCGTGAAGGTCACCCCCGACGAGCGGCCGGACCAGTTGCTGTGGGTCGTGCCCTCCGACGACACCAGCCACCGGCTCTTCTTCTCGATCCGCACGAACGATCCCGAGCGCATGATCCACTTCGTGATCGGCATCACGCAGAACGGCAAGCAGAACCACGAGCTGACCGACGAGGAGCGCCAGAAGTTCCCCGGTGACGCGGAGGCCCAGGGCTCGCAGGGAGCCATCACCCTGGACTCCGAGGAGACCCTGGCCACCGGAGACCGCGGCGTCGTCATGCTGCGTCGCATGCTTCTCTCGATGGCCGACGACGTCGAGGCCGGGCGCGACCCGATCAACATCGTCCGCGACCCGTCGGTGGTCCACCGCACCGAGTCCGGCCTCTTCACCCTCGGCAAGCGCAAGGCGGGCGACGACGCCGACGCCCCGGCCGCCGCCGGCATCTGAGCCAGAGCCATGAGCAACGAGTGGCTCGACACCATCGTGGTCGCCCGGCACGACGCGACCGCCCGGATCGTGGTGCTCGAACTGGTCAGTCCCGACGACGTCGAGCTCCCGGAGTTCGCCGCCGGCGCCCATGTCGACGTACTGGTGGACGGTGCCGCCGGGCTGGTCCGCCAGTACTCCCTGTGCGGGCCGCCGCACGACCGCGCCCGATACCGGCTGGCAGTGCTGGCCGAGACGGCGTCGCGCGGCGGCTCGCTGGGAATGCACCGGCTCCGCGAGGGCGACAGGCTGCGGATCTCCCGTCCGCGCAACAGGTTCGGAGTCTCGGACCAGGCGCGTCGCCATCTGCTGATGGCCGGCGGAATCGGCGTCACTCCCCTGTTGGCCATGGCACACGAGCTCGACGCCAGGGGCGCGGAGTACACGTTGCACCACTTCGCTCGAAGCCGGCCGGATTCGGCGTTCCTCGACGAGTTGGAGCAGAACCCCCGCGTTCGGCTCCACTTCGACGACGGCCCGGACGACCAGCGCTTCATCTCCGCCACCGACCTCGGTCCGCCCGACCCCGACACGGCGATCTACGTCTGTGGCCCCGGGGGCTTCATGGACTTCGTGATCTCCATGGCACTCGGAGCGGGATGGCCCGCCGAAGCGATCCACAAGGAGCGCTTCGCACCCGTGGAGGACGCCGCCGCGCACACGGCCGGCAGGACGTTCAGGGTGCGGCTGGCCAAGACCGGCGGCGAGTACGAGGTCAAGGACGGCGAGAGCGTCCTCGACGCCCTGCTCGCGGGCGGCGTCGACGCCCCCTACTCCTGCCAGCAGGGAATCTGCGGCGAGTGCATCGTGCGCGTACTCGCCGGAGAGCCCGACCACCGCGACGACATCCTGACCGACCGTGAACGCGCCGACGGCATGTTCACCACGTGCTCGTCCCGAGCACACTCACCGATTCTGGAGCTGGACCTATGACAACAACGTCCACCGCAACCACCAAGGCCGTCGAGGCGATCGAGCAGATGGAGGCCGCATGGCTCGTGGCTCTCGTCGAGGGCGAGAAAGCGACGATCCCCCTCATGCTCGAGGACAGCCGCGTCGTCCACGGCCCGGTCGGGAGGGTCGACGACCGGGAGACCTGGGCCCATTTCCATGTGACCCGCCGCCGCTCGGTCTCCGCGAAGGCCACGGAGCTCGAGATCACGGTGCGTGGCAACACCGCGATCACCACGTGCTTCCACGAGATGTACACCGTCCTCGACGAGAACCTCGCGCCGTTCCCGATGCAGGAGGTGGTGACGAAGGTCTGGGAGGAGACCGCGGAGGGCTGGCGCCTGGCGCACATGGTCATGGGCAGGCGGTTCCCGCCGGTCTGACGTCCCGGAAGGCTGACGGCACGACCCTCACGACGCTGTCCGATGAATGGACAACAGGGTTCAGGGCGTGCCGCCGGTCATGGAGTGTTCGACGTACATGATTCGTGCGGCGATCGCCCTGCATGGTTCATGCGGCGATCGCCGCTGTCGTGGAAGTGAGGCAACACATGTCAGCCACTGAGATCGAGGCACCCACATCCGGCGCGGTCCGGACCAGTGACCTCTTCATCGCGGGTGAGCACGTCGCGGCCAAGGACGGCCGCTACTTCGAGACCACCGAGGCCCTGACCGGCGAACCGATCGCACGGGTCGCCGCGGCCTCCGTCGGTGATGTCAACCACGCGGTTGACGCGGCGGCGGCGGTCCTTCCGGAGTGGTCGGCCCTTCCGCCGGCCGCACGGCGGTCGGTTCTGGAGCGTGCGGCCGCCCTGCTCGACGAGCGCACCGACGACATCGTCGCCACGATGAGCCGGGAGATGGGCGCCACTCTCCCCTGGTGCGGCTTCAACGTGCACGTCGCGAAGGGCATGCTCGTCGAGGCGGCGGCCCAGGCGTACGCGGCCGTCGGCGAGGTCATCCCGTCGGACGTGCCCGGCCTCACCGCCCTCAGCGTGCGTCAGCCGGTCGGCGTCGTCGTCGGCATCGCACCGTGGAACGCACCGCTCATCCTCGGCGTACGCGCCATCGTGTGGCCACTGGTGTGGGGCAACACCGTCGTACTGAAGTCCTCCGAGCAGACGCCGCTCACCCAGGCCGCCATCGTCCAGGTGCTGCACGACGCCGGTGTGCCCGCCGGAGCGGTCAACCTCATCAGCAACGCGCCCGAGGACGGCCCGAGCGTCGTCGAGGCGCTGATCGCGCACCCCGCCGTGACGCGCGTGAACTTCACCGGATCCAGCAGGGTCGGCCGTATCATCGGCGAACTCGGCGGTCGCCACCTCACCCGTGTGGTCCTCGAACTCGGTGGCAAGGCACCGTTCCTGGTGCTTCCCGACGCGGATCTGGAGGAGGCAGCCGCCGCGGCCAGCTTCGGTGCCTTCATGAACCAGGGCGAGATCTGTATGTCGACCGAGCGCGTCATCGTCGACAGAGCCGTCGCCGACGAGCTCTCCTCCCGTCTGGCCGAGCGTGCCGCCAAGCTGGTCGTCGGCCCCCCGAGCGACCCCACCTCACAGATCGGTCCGCTGGTCCACGCCGGCGCCCGCGACCACGTGGTCGAGTTGATCGAGGACGCCCGTGCCAAGGGTGCGCAGGTCCTGACCGGCGGCACGTCCGACGGCCTGTTCGTGCAGCCCACCGTGCTGCGCGGTGTCACGCCGGACATGCGTGTCTACACCGAGGAGACCTTCGGACCGGTGGTCTCCGTCATCGAGGTGGATTCGACCGACGAGGCCGTCGCGGTCGCCAACGACACCGAGTACGGGCTCTCCGCCGCGGTCTTCGGCAAGGACGCGGCCGCGGCGCTCGACGTGGCCCGCCGGATCAAGTCCGGCATCTGCCACATCAACGGCGCCACCGTGCACGACGAGCCCCAGATGCCCTTCGGTGGTGTCGGTGCCAGCGGCTGGGGCCGGTTCGGGTCCCGCGCCGCGTTGGAGGAGTTCACGGAGTTGCGCTGGATCACCATTCAGTCCGGTTCCCGCCACTACCCCATCTGACGATGGGACGAGTTCGTACGGCGCACGTGACACGGCGTGCGCCGCGCCCCCGGCCCTTGCTCCCATGGCTGTGGTGCCTTGCCGCGGCTTTCAGCCCGGCGGTGGGCGCGGCCTGGCTGGCGGACGCCCGAGAGACAGAGGCCTCCCAGCGGCTCGACCGCGAGCTGGAGGAGTTCCTCAGGTCTGTCTGACGAGGCCCCTGTACCAGGGATCTCCACCCCTCCAAGGAGTCAGCAATGTCGCAGGCCGACAACGACCGCCACGAGATCCGGCAGCTCATCGAGAACTGGGCACTGTGGCGCGATGCCGGGGCTTGGGACCGCTTCGCCACGGTCTGGCATCCGCGCGACGGCTGGATGAGCGCCACCTGGTTCCAGGGAAGCGCCACCGAATTCATCAAGGCCAGTCGTGAGGGCTTCGAGAACGGAGTCAGCATCCTCCACTTCCTGGGTGGCCACACCGCGGACATCGTCGGCGACCGAGCCATCGCCCAGACGAAGATGACCATCAACCAGCGTGCGAGCATCGACGGCGTCGAGGTCGATGTCGTCTGCACCGGCCGCTTCCACGACTTCCTCTCCCGCGACGAGGGCCGCTGGAGCATCGTGCGTCGGCAGCCGATCTACGAGAAGGACCGGCTCGACGTCGTCGACCCCGCTGCCTCACTGACGTTGGATCCCGAGCTCCTGGACCGGTTCCCGACCGGCTACCGGCACTTGGCCTACCTGCAGACCAAGGCGGGCTTCACGGTGAAGGACGGGCTTCCCGGCCTCACCGGCACCGCAGTCGAGCAGCTCTACTCCGAAGGCACACAATGGCTGGCCGGGGCCTGATGCGGGCCGTCACCCGCATGCGGTCGACCCAGCCGAAGACCTACCCGAGGAACAAACGATGAGGTTCACACACGAGACCCTTCCCCAGCGGGTGGTGTTCGCGGCCGGGGAGTCGCCCGTCGCCGTGGCGGCGGAGGTCGAGGCACTCGGCGGTTCCAGGGTCATGCTGATCGCGTCGGACCGCGAGAAGGAACTGGCCGACCCGATCGCCAAGGAACTCCCGGTCGTGCTGCGTCACGAGGAGGTCGTGATGCACGTACCGGTCGAGGTCGCGGGGCGAGCCCTCCGGGCGGCGGTCGACGCGGGCGCGGACATCCTGGTCAGCGTCGGCGGCGGCTCGACCACGGGTCTGGCCAAGGCCGTTGCGATGAGCACCGGGCTGCCGATCGTCGCGGTACCCACCACGTACGCCGGCTCCGAGGCGACCAACGTGTGGGGCCTGACCGAAGGCGAGACCAAGACCACCGGTGTGGACGACAAGGTGCTGCCCGCGTCGGTCGTGTACGACGCCGCTCTGCTGACCACGCTGCCCGGCGAGATGACCGTGGCCAGCGGCCTGAACGCGATGGCGCACTGCGTGGACTCGATGTGGGGGCCACGTACGGACCCGATCGACCGGGCGCTGGCCCAAGAGGGCATCCGCGCACTGGCGACCGGCCTGCCGGCGGTGGCCGACGACTCGACAAGCGTCGAGGGCATCGAGCAGACGCTGTACGGCGCCTACCTCGCCGCTGTCGCGTTCGCCTCGGCCGGCTCCGGGATGCATCACAAGATCTGCCACGTCCTCGGCGGCATGTTCAACCTCCCGCACGCGCAGACCCACGCGGTCGTGCTGCCCTACGTGCTGGCCTTCAACGCCCCGCAGGCCCCCGAGGCGGAGGCGCGTATCGCCCAGGCCTTCGGCACGGTCTTCCACACCGAGGCGGCGGGCGCCGGCCTGGCCGCCCTGCGCCAGTTGCTGGACGCGCCGAGGGCGCTGCGCGACTACGGCATGCCCGAGGACGGCATCGCCAAGGCGCTGGGTCCGATCACGAAGGTGATCCCGGCCGACAACCCCACCCCCGTCACCGACGAGAACCTGACCGCGCTGCTGAGGGCGGCGTGGGCCGGCGACCCGATCAACTGAAGGAGGCCGTCATGGCTACCTACGTCAACCCCGGCTCGGCCCAGGCCGGTGCTCACGGCGCGATCTACCGCGAGGTGTCGCCGGAGCAGCAGGCGGTCGAGCAGCAGCTCGTCGACAACGTCGTGGCCTCCTTCGGCCTCTGCGAGGACCCGCGGCTGCAGGAACTCATGACCTCCCTGGTCAAGCACCTGCATTCCTTCGTCCGCGAGGTCCGGCTGACCGAGGAGGAATGGGGGACGGCGATCGACTTCCTCACCAAGGCCGGCCACATCACCGACGACGTCCGGCAGGAGTTCATCCTGCTGTCCGACACCCTCGGCGCGAGCATGCAGACCATCAACGTCAACAACCAGGCCTACAAGGGCGCCACCGAGGCGACCGTCTTCGGGCCGTTCTTCGTCGAGGACGCCCCGGGGATCGAGCTCGGCGGCGACCTGGCCTTCGGTGCCCCCGGCGAGCCCTGCTGGGTCGAGGGCACCGTCACCGACACCGACGGCACCCCGCTCGCCGGCGCGCGGCTCGAGGTCTGGGAGGCCGACGAGGACGGGTTCTACGACGTGCAGTACGACGCCGGAAAGCGCGCAGGGCGGGCGCACCTCTTCTCCGCGGCCGACGGCAGCTACCGCTTCTGGGGCCTCACCCCGACGCCGTACCCCATCCCCGACGACGGACCCGTCGGCAAGATGCTCGACGCGGTCGGCCGCTCACCGCTGCGCGCCGCCCACCTGCACTTCATGGTGTCCCACGAGGGGGCGCGCACGCTGGTGACCCACATCTTCCCCGAGGGCGACCCGATCGGCCGCAAGGACACCGTCTTCGGGGTGAAGGACTCACTGATCAAGCGGTTCGAGCAACAGCCCGCCGGCACGCCGACGCCCGACGGCCGCGTCATCGAGGGCACGTGGAGCCGGGTGCGCTTCGACATCGTCCTCGCTCCCGCGGGCGTATGACCGCGCCTGCCGCTCCGACTTGAGTCCGACTTGAGGAGGCAGTTCTTGCCGCGGAGGCGGCACGCGGCGTCGAGGAGCGCTGCGAGGGAACCTCGGTTCCCTCGCAGCGCTCCTCGACTTCGTGGGCGGTTCGGAGTGGTGGCTCATGCCCCGCTCTCGACACCGCCGAACGGAGCTTCGCCGTTCATGACGCGCTCCTCCGGAGGAATGGGTGCGAGGCTCACTCGCACGTCGATGCACGTCGGCCGGCGGGCCGCGAGGGCGGCCTCGATCGCCGGGCGAAGCTGGTCCAGCTCCGTGACGTCGACGCCGTCCGCACCGAGAGCTCGTGCCACGCCGCTGTAGGAGCCGTTCTCCAGGCGGTTGTTGGTGACGCGTTCCTGTCCGTAGAAGAACTGCTGGGTGTGCAGGGTGGCACCCCAGGCCTGGTTGTTGAGGACGATCACAACGACCGGGAGCCCCGCCCGGACGAGGGAGTCGAACTCGGCCAGGCTGTAGCCGACCGCGCCGTCGCCGGTGACGAGGATCGTCGCCTTGTCGGGAGTCGCGTACTGCGCTCCCAGAGCGACACCGAGGTTGCTCCCCATCGAACTGAGGTAGCCGTGCCCGAGGTAGTGGGCCAGAGGAGCGAGCGCGATCGTCTCGGAGAGCCACAGCTCGGTCAGAGCTCCGTCGACGAGCACGGTGGCCCCGTCGGGGACGCTTTCGGTGATCGTGCGGACCGCGAGGTACGGGTGGATCGCGTCGTCCTCGTGCTTCTCGGTCTCGGCTGCGAGGGCGGACCGCCGGGCGACCGAGACGTCCCGCAGGGTCCCCAGCCAGTCGCCGCGCCCCGAGGGCACGGGGCTGTCGCCCAGGCGCTCGTTCAGCAGGCCGATCGTGCCGATCGGGTCGGCCTGGATGCCGAGTTCGACATCCTGCAGACGGCCGAGCTCACGGCCGTCGGGGTCGATCTGCAATATCCGCGCGCTCTTCGGGAGCAGTTGGCCCGTGCCGAACCCGGTGGTCATTCCGAAGCGCAGTCCGAGCAGCAGGACCAGGTCGGGCCGCTCGTCCTCGGGGACGGTGGCCAGGGTCTGGACGAGACCGACCTGCTGCTCGGAGCCGACGATCGCCCCGAGACCCTCCCAGTCGGAGAGGAGGGGCACTCCGGCACGGGCGGCGAACTCGTGCAACCGGGCCCGTGCCTCGGCGGTGACGAAGGACTTGCCGACCAGCGCGATCGGCCGCCGGGCGGTGCTGAGCGCCCCGAGGATCTGGTCGACCGCGGCGGCGGAGGCGATGCCGGTGCCGTCGATCTCGACGCGGTAGTCCTCGACCTCGTCGACGTCGACCGTCTGGCGCAGAACGTCCCAGGGGATGTCGAGGAGCACCGGGCCCTTGGGCTCCGACTGCGCGGCGCGGATCGCCTGGGCGACCAGGCGGGGGATCAGGTCGGCGCGGGTGACGCGGTGCGCGAACCTGGTCACCGGGGCCGCCATGGCGACCTGGTCGAATCCGGCCTGCTGGTCGTTGATCTCGTCCCGTTCGAGAGGACCGGAGCCTGCGATGTAGAGGACGGGGGTCCGGTCCAGATAGGCGTTGGTGATCGAGGTCAGGACGTTGGTGAAGCCGCCACCGGCCGTGACGACGGCGACCCCCAGGTCCCCGGTGACCCGTGCATAGCCCTCGGCCGCATGGCCGGCGTTCATCTCGTGCCGCACGTCGACGACCCGGAGCTTGGCGTCCAGGGCCTCCTGGAGAATGGGGTCGATGTGCGCTCCGGGCAGGCCGAAGGCCACGTCGACTCCGGCTCGCTGCAGCGTTCGCACGACGAGCCCACTACCGGTTGCGGTTGCCATTCGGTGGTCCGCCTCTCTGGACGTACTCAGGGTTTCGACAAGGGTCGTTGGAACAGGGCCGGGACAGGGCCGCATCTCGGGCCGCCCGTACGGGAGTCTCGGGTGCGGCCCGGGTGACGACAACGGCTGTGTTCGTTGGATGGTCAATGCTTTGTTCGGCGTTCGGCGTCGAAAGGTCGAGACCTCGGCCCCGGATCCTCGAGGCCGGCTTTGATTCACACCGAGGCCGAGACAGCGACCTCGGGGTCGTACTCGTAGATCCAGCCGTTCGTCCTGAGTGGGTCGGCCTGCGAGTACGCCAGGTCGCGCGCCTGCTGCTCGGGGCCGTCCGGAAGGTGGTTGATGTGAGACCTTCCGTGCGACACCTCCTGCAGGCGTGCCGTGCGGCGTCGACGGAGTTCTTCGTAGCGCCCCAGTGCCGCGGTCGGGTTGTCCGGGTCCGCTGCAAGGCAGAGGGCCAGGACAGCGCCGTCCTCGATCGCCTGGGCGGCACCTTGGGCGAAGAACGGGAACATCGGGTGGGCCGCGTCACCCAGCAGGGTCGTGTTTCCACGGTTCCAGTGGTCGAGGGGCTCGCGGTCGAGCAACGCCCAGCGCCCCGGCGTGTCGGCTGCCGTGATCAGCTCCACCAGACGCGGGTCCCAACCGGCGAACTCGTCGAGCAGTTCCCTGAGCGTCGCGGTGGCCGTCCACGACTCGACACTGTTGCCCCCGGCCGGTGTGAAGGCGACGAGGTTGACGTACTCCTCGCCGGAGACCGGGTAGTGCACGAGGTGGCGGTCGGGGCCGATCCAGAGGGTCTGGGCGCGCCGCCTGGCGAAGTCGGGTGCCTTCTGGGCCGGTACGAGAGCCCGGAAGGCACAGATGCCCGACTCCCTGGCGTGAGTCGGCCCGACGATGGCGCCGCGCACTCGTGAGTGGACCCCGTCGGCGCCGATGAGGATGTCCGGGCGAACCGTCTCGCCGTCCTCGAACCGAAGAACCGCCTGGTCGCCTTCGAACTCGACCGAAACGCAGCGCTTGCCGAGGTGGATCGAGTGCTCGGGGACAGCCGACCTCAAGGCGTTCAGCAGGTCGGCTCGGTGGGCGGTGTAGGTGTGCTCGCCGTACAGGCGTACGCACTCCTTCTCCAGGTTCTCCGCGGAGAGGACGGCGCCGCTCTCCCAGCGCCGGAACTCCCAGCCGGTCTCCATCTGGACCGCGCGCTTGATGAACCGGTCCAGCACGCCGAGACGTCGCAGAAGGCGGGCGGCGTTGGGCGCGATCACCAGGCCGGCACCGACCTCGGTCAGTGCGGTCGCCTGTTCGTAGACGTCGCTGTCGAAGCCCTTGTCGCGAAGGAAAGCCGCGGCGGCGAGGCCCCCGATGCCGCCACCGAGGATCGCGATCTTAGGGCCGTCCTCTGTACTCATCATGCTCTTTCACTCCCGTGGACCTCGAGCGAGGTAGTGACTGACTGCATGCAAGAGTTCCGCAAAGTACGCGTTGTTAGAACGCCATCATTCATTCAACGAACATAGAAGGTAGAGTGACCGGGTCATGAGCGATGGAGGAGAGGCCCATGCCTCGCGCGAACGAGCCAGGACGCACGGTCAGCTCCCGACTGTGGGATCTGCTGTTCGCCTTTGACCCCAACAACACCGAGCTGACCCTCGCCGACCTGGTCCGACGTACCGGCATGCCGCACGCCACCGCCAGGCGCCTCACGCTCGAACTCGTGGAGGCCGGCGCGCTGGAACGCACCAGCGACAACCGGTTCGCGATCGGCCTGCCGCTGTGGCGCCTGGGGACCCTCGCACCGCGCGCCGAGACGCTCCGCAGCGCCGCCCAGCCGTTCGTGGAGGACCTGTACACGGCGCTTCGCCAGCATGTGCAACTGGCCGTCCTCCAGGGCGAGCAGGCCGTGATCATCGAGCGGCTGTCGGCGGTCAACGCCGTCGGTCTGACGTCGCAGGTCGGTGGCCATCTGCCCTTGCACTGCTCAGGTGTCGGCAAGGTACTGCTGAGCCACAGCAGTACGGACTTCATCGATGAGGTGCTGGCGGGAAGGCTGCAGCGCTTCACTCCCAGGACGATCGTGGACCCGGCCGAACTCCGTCGCGAACTGGCGTCCTGTCGCTCGACCGGAACGGTGGTCGTCAAGGAGGAGTTGAGCGAAGGGGCCGAGTCGGTTGCGACGCGCATCGTCGATGGCCGCGGCAAGGTCGTCGCGGCTCTGTCGGTTGTGGTGGCCGCGGGCTCGATCAAACTGCAAGCGGCCGTCCCCTCGCTGGTCGCGAGCGGACTGGGTCTGTCCAGGAGTCTTGGCTGGAGGCCGGGCATTCCCATTCGCACCTCGTGACATTCGCGGGACTTCGCGGGACGAGGAAACCAGCGCGTCATGCCGGCGGCTGCCGCCGGGAGAACCGCATGTGGCCGAGGCGCCGTCCCTCGTCGGTCGAGAACCGCACCCGTGTGTACGCCGTGGCCTGCCGCGACTGCTGCCTCCGAGGAGGAGGAGTCGCGGCAGGCGCTCCGGTTGTCCTGGCCGGCCTGCCACCTGTGTCCCGGTGCCGACCCGTTCGTCGGGCGGTCAGTCGTTGAGGGTGTGCGGGTCGTCGTCGAGATGAGTCTCGCCCACACCACCGCGCGCACCCACGAGAGTGAGTGCCGCCGCCACCAGAGCAGCCACACCACCGAGCACGTATGCGAGGGAGTAACTGCTGCTGAGGGCGTCGAAAGCGATGTCCTTGAGCGGGTTGAAGGGCACGACCTGACCATCCGGCAGTGTGATGCTGGACGGCACCGAGTTGGCTCCGAGCGGGCCCGATTCCACGGCGTGCACCGCCGCCTCGAGCTGCGGTCTCTGCTCCGCGGGAGCATTGGCCGCAGAAGCCTGGAAAGCCTCGTAGGCGTTCCTCAGTTCAGGATCGCCGGCCAGCTTGCCGGCGATCTCGTCGGCGGCCCGGCCCAGTGCGACAGCACCGGCGATCGCGGGGCCGAGGGCGAACCCGAGATCCCGGAACGTGCTCGTGACACCGCTCGCCATACCGGCGAGGTGGTTGGGCAACGTGTTGACCGCGACCGCGCTGATGGAGGCGAAGGCGAGTGCCGAGCCGACGCCGGCGAGAATCAGTGGCCCGACGATGGCGCTTATGGCCCGATCGCTCGTCGGAACGCCGGCGAACCACAGCCCGCTGGCGCCGATGAGGGTCAGGGCTGCGCAGAGAACCCACCGGGGGTTGTAGCGCTCGAGCAGCTTGGACGTGAGAGGCAGCAGTACGAAGCCGATGCCTCCGAAGAAGAGGAACGCGACGGAACTCCGCAGTGGGCTGAATCCCTGGATGGTGGTGAGGCGGATACTGGTGCCGTACATGATCACGAGGAACGCGAACATACCGATCAGGGTGACCACCGAGTTCATGGCGAACGCCCGGTTCCTGAACACACTCAGGAGAAGGAGCGGCGCGGACGCACGGCTCTCGGCGAAGACGAACAGCACGAGCAAGGCGGCCGCGACGATGAACGCGATGACGATCTGCGGGCTCCCCCAGCCACTCTCGGGTCCCTGGATCACGGCGTACATCAGAGCGAACAGGCCGAGCGCGGCAGTGATCTGACCCGGCCAGTCGATGGACCGGCCCTCGGGCGAGGCGGAGTTCTGGGCGCGGGTGAGCGACAGGACCACGCTCACCGCAGCGATGACAAGGACACCGACGAAGGCCCAGCGCCAGTTCCCGTTCCCGGCCCATCCGCTTTCGATCTTGGCGGCGACGCCTGCGAGCAGCGGTCCGAGGAAGCCGCCGACCGAGAGCGCGGTGGCCCAGATCGCCACGCCACGCGCGCGGGTGGCGGTGGTGTGCGTGCCGGCCGCCACCATGGCGAGGCTCGTCGGGAAGATGGCCGCGGCCCCGATGCCGTTGAGGACCTGGGCAAGGATCAGCACCGTCACCCGGGTATCGGTCGAGGATCCCTCAGTCGGCACCAGGACCGCGAGAGTCGAGCCCACGACAATGAGCGCGGCGCCCCCGACGAGCAGGCGCTTACGGCCGAACAGGTCACCGAACACGCCGAAGCCCAGCCCCAACGCGGCGACGGGAAGCATGAAGGCCTCGGTGATCCACGTCAGTTGGGCCGAGGACGGCGCGAGATCCTGCTGGATCAGCCCGTTGATGAGCGAGGGAACGGAAAGGGCTATCTGCGCAAGGCACACGGCGAGAACCACCGCCGTCAGCGTGCCTGAGCTCAGGGTGTATCTGCCACCCTCTCCCTTTGCAGCACTGGGTGAATCGATCTGAACCATGGACGACTCCTTGCGCGCAGAGCGCTGCTGTCGGAACCGGCGCCCGCCGCCGGACCGTGCCAGGGGGTGCTTCTGTCTCGGTCATCCGGCAACACCGCTGCCGAACGCCTCAGGAGCCTTCGCGGAACGTTTCCGCACGGCTCGACCGGACCTGCCTCAGACGCTCGGCGCTGTGGCCGACCCGTCGAGCAGCGACAACGTAGGAGTGACCCCCGTCACGCTCAATGGGCATGTTCATTAGACGAACAGGCCACCACTCGTCAGCAGCCTCGATGCGCAATATCCGTGGGTGACGGCCACAGCGGGGCCGGTCCCACTCGGCTGCCTCGTACGCCTGCTGCGGAGCCGGACGACGGCATCACATTCGGCGGGGAAGAATTGGACCGCTCCTGCGGCGCGGGGCAGGAGAAGACGGTGTACCGCATTGAATCCTCCCCTTCCCTGAAGGGAGGGGATTCCTGGCTCAGGCCACCTCCTGGAGCAGCGCTCCAGGAGGTCTTGTGCCATCGGCACCAGCCGGGTTGAGACCAGCCCGGACGAGTTCACCTGCCCGGAAACTTCGTGGCCCCTCGACCTGTTGACCGGGACGGCCGTGTGTCAGGTAAGGCGCTCGGGGACAGATGCGAGTAGGTCCTCGTATTGGACGAACAAGCGTGGGACAGGGGTTCCGGTAGGGGCGTGAGTGTCGGCCTCGGCGAGTGCGGTCCAGCAGGCGGCCGTGAGCCGGCGGGCGTGGGCCCCGGGCCAGGGTTGGGGGAGGAGCTCGGGGGGCAGGAGGGGGTCCGGTTCCATGGCGTGGGTGAAGGCCGCGGCGAGCTGGATGGCCATGGCCAACTGCTCGGGCCCGGTGGGACTGCCTGGCTGCGTGAGCCGGTCGAGGCAGACCTGGGCGAGGCCGGCGAGGCGATCGTGGCGGGCGGCGATGTCGTCCAGGGGCCAGAGGGCGGCGGCCAGGGCGGGCGGGTGATCGAGGCCCCCGACGCGCAGGTCGGTGCTGGTGAGGCAGGTGACCGCGTGGGCGACGTCGAGGTGGCGGGCCTGGGCTTCGACGAGTTCTTCGATGGGGTTCGCACTGACGTAGAGACCGCTTTGGACCGGGGCGGCGCCGAGGTGGCGCAAGGTGTCGCGAAGGGCGTCGCGGGAGGTCCTGCTCGACTCGGGGATGGCGAAGGCGAAGAGGTGCCAGACACCGTCCCAGGCAGCGAGCCCGTGGTCCTGGCGGTAGGCGTGCCGGACGTAGGCGACGTTGGGGGTGATCGAGCCGGTGACGTCGGCGACCGCCTTCAACAGGGCCTTGCGTCCACGGCCTTCGTGGGTGAAGCGGCCCTCGGCGACGAGCCGCTTGATGCAGAGGCGGACCTGCTGGTCGGTCATGCCCAGAAGACCGGCGACAGCGTAGAGCTCACCGGAGTCGACGGTGCCGTCCTCGCGGACCAGGGCGTGGACGAGTAGTCGGGTGGGGACGGGCACAGGGGCGGTGCCGTCCGCGTCGGCCTGCGCGCCCATCGGGGTGTTCGGGAGGGTGCTCATCAAGCCTCCCGGCGGTTCGTCGAGACGGCCGGCGTGACGGGCCGGTGCATGGTCGTGACGGCGCCGAAGCCCATCAGGTTGCGCAGGTACGGGGTCTTCTCGGTGTGTACGGCGATGAACCCGTGCCGTTCGTACAGGGCGCGGGCGCGCGGGTTGACGTCGATGACGTCGAGACGAATACGCCGGCAGGAGTGATCGGCGGCCACGGCCGCGATCTCGCGCAGCAGGAGGCTGCCGATGCCTTTGCCGCGGTGCTCCGGGGCGACGGCGATGCCGTCCATCACGAGTTCGCTGTCGGCGGGACGCCGTTCCATCAGGACGAGAAGAGTCAGGCGGGGTAGTCCACGCAGGGTCCCGTACGTGGACAGGACGTCGCCCGCGCCGCCGCCCATCAGGCCGCGTTCGTTGAGTTGGTAGCCGGCCACCCCCGCCACCTCGCCGTCGACGACGGCGACCACACCCCGGTCGTGGTGGAGATGAGCCGCGAGGAAAGCGCGGGCCTTGTCCGGTGGGTTCAGGGCGGCGCCGAGCTTCCGCCCGAAAGCCTCCCAGTACAGCGCGGCCACACGCGTCTCACTGCCCGGGGGTACGCCCCTGCATACCCCCGGGCCGTCCACGTTCTCCGGCCTGTGTCCCCTCTTCGGGGTGTCCATCGGCTCCATCGACATTCCTTCCGCGCGGCGGGCCGAGACGCCCACCCTTGCACTATCGACCTTACTACGTTCATTCTAGAAACGAACGTATCGATGTTGATAGTTTTCAGGGGGAGAGATGAACCGACGGATGGCGCCGCTTGTGCGGCGTCGCTGGCGCGTCCTCGTGTGGTCGCTGGTCGCCGTACTGCTGGTGGGCGCGGGGATCAGCGGTGTCGCGGTCTGGCAGAACACCTACGCGCTACGGGAGGAGCGCATCACCGTGCGTCATGACGGGCGGCTGATGGACGGCGTGCTGGCGCGGCCGCAGAACGGCGACGGTCCTTTCGGCCTGGTGGTCTTCGTCCACGGCGACGGGCCCGTCGACGCCACGCACGACACCTTCTACCGGCCCCTGTGGGAGTCGTTCGCGAAGGCCGGCTACGCCTCGCTCTCCCTGAGCAAGCCCGGCGTCGGCGCCTCCGAGGGGAACTGGCAGGACCAGAGCATGGACGACCGCGCGGATGAGACCCTCGCCGTGATCACCTGGGCCCGCACGCGTCCCGACATCGATGGCCGGCGCGTCGGCCTGTGGGGGGCCAGCCAGGCCGGGTGGGTGCTGCCCAAAGTCACGGCCCGCGACCGCGCTGTCCAGTTCGTCATCGCGATCTCACCGGCCGTCGACTGGCAACAGCAAGTGCGCTACAACCTCCTCGCCGAACTGCGCAGGGACGGCGCCACCCAGGACGAGACACAAACGGCGCTGCGACGGCGCGAGACGACCCTGCGCCTGCTGCGGCAGGGCGCGGCCTTCGAGCAGTACCGCGCCGCAGTCGCCGACACCGACGGCATGACCGCCGAACGCTGGCGGTTCATCGCCAAGAACTACCGCTCCAACGCGAGCGAGGACCTGCGCGCCATGCGCGGCACACCCACGCTCCTGGTGCTGGCTGGGCACGACATCAACGTCGACGTCGCCGACACCGAGGCCGCCTACCGCCGCATTCTGCCGCCCGCCTCCCTGACGGTGCAGCACTACCCCGACGCCACCCACTCACTGGTCGACAACGCCGTCGAAAACTCCGAGCCGCGCCTCACCCTTACCGCCGTCTTCGCCCCCCGGCGCCTGTACGCCGCCGGATTCCTCGCCCACCAACGCAACTTCGTCCAGCAGATCACCGACCGCAAGGGGACCGAGTGACCACCGCAACCGCCGCGCCTCCGTCCCGGGCGGCCGGCGGACGCCTCGCCCACGTCGACGCCCTGCGCGGCTTCGCGCTGCTGGGCATCCTCATCGTCAACATCGGCTATCTGGCCTCCACCTACCACGGCACGGGCCTGGAGGACCCCGGCTTCGCCTCGCCGCTCGACAACGCGGTCCGATGGTTCGTCGCGGTGTTCTTCGAGGCCAAGTTCTTCCTGTTGTTCTCGTTCCTGTTCGGCTACAGCTTCACCCTCCAACTCTCCTCCGCCGAGCGGCACGGGGCACGCTTCGCCTCCCGCTTCCTGCGGCGCCTGGCCGGCCTGTTCGTCCTGGGCGCCCTGCACGCGGTCCTGCTGTTCCCCGGAGACATCCTCACCACGTACGCGGTGCTCGGCCTGATCCTGCCGGCCGCCCGTCGCCTGCGGCCCCGTACCGCCGTGTGCACCGCCGCCACCCTCTTCGTCCTCACTGCCGCCGCGTACGTCGTGCTCGCGCTCTCCGCCCACGCGGCGGGCGGCTCCGGAGTGGACCCGGCCACGGCGGCTGGTGCCGAGCGGGCCGCCGAGGCGCTGCGCGGCGGCCCGGCATCAGTGGTCGCCGCCCACCTGGAGCAGCTGCCCGACGTGCTGATCCTGCTCGTCTTCTTCCAGGCCCCGGCCGCCCTGGCAGCCTTCCTTCTCGGCCTCGCCGCAGGAAGGCACCAGGCCCTCGGGGACATCGCCCGCCATCGCAGGACGCTGGGCATGCTCCAGTGGACGGGCTTCACGCTGGGGCTGCTCGGCGGTGTCGTCTACGCCCACGCGAGTCTGGAGCACCCGGGCGGCGCGTACCAGATCCTCGCACTGGGCATCGACGTCGTCACCGCCCCGCTGCTGGCCGCCGCCTACGCCGCGACGGTCCTCCGGCTCGCCTGCGGCCGGCACGCGGATCGGCTGATCACGTTGCTCGCCCCGGCGGGCCGCATGACCCTGACCAACTACCTCACCCAGTCCCTCGTCTGCGCCCTGTTGTTCACCGGCTACGGCGCAGCCCTGATCGGCGATGTGCCTCCCTTGGGCGTCCTGGCCATCGCCCTCGTGCTCTTCACCGCGCAGGCCGTCGCGAGCCGCTGGTGGCTGCGCCGGTACCACTACGGCCCGCTGGAATGGCTGCTGCGCGCCTGGACCACCCTGACCTGGCCGCCCCTCCGTCAAGGCGAGGCCGCCCCGCGCTGACCGCTACCCCGACAGAGTCAATGTCGGAACCGGCGATCTGTGACGTTCTGTAACGGATGGGCTTGTGAGGTGCCGGAACTCGGAGCGTCAGGACGCGCCGACCCCGTGGAGCGATAGACATTTTGCGGCTCCTTCCCCGCTCTCGGCTTCGCTCGAGCGGGGGCCCATGAGCGGGGACCCCCGTCGTGGGCGCGACCAGCCACACACAACCCGCATCCGACAACGAACCCAGCGTCGGGAGGGGTCCCCGTAGGGACGGCCTACCGTGCTCGTCGACGTCGAGGACGGAGGTGGGCGACGGTGATCTCCTCGGAAGCGGACACCGGCAAGAAAGTGGACTGGTGAGCGGTGAGGGGACGGACATGCCCGCACGAGTGAAGCGCGGCGCGGCGATGGTGGTCGTGTCCGAGCCCGCGTCCCCGAGCCCGTCCCCGACCGGCCCGCTGCCCAAGGCCAAGGACGGCAAGGACACCGGAGCCTGCAAGGACGGGAACTGCGAAATCCTTGTCACCGAGCCGGTGGACGTCGTGATCGGCGACGGGTTTCTGCACGTGAGCGTGGAGGTATCCACAGTCACCCTCATGCGCTTCGATTCCTCGGATTTCCTGGGCTTTGTGAGCTTCGGCGGCGGCGGGGAAGCCACGTTCTCCACAGCGGGCGGCAAGGAGACCACCGTCGACGCCACCGTGGTCGACAAGGATGGCGCCGTACTGAAGTTCAGTACGAAATAGCTCCGCAGGAGGAGAAGGAGGCTGAAGCTTCCCTTGGACTGGACACCAAGAGTTTCTGATTCACTCCCCGCGCGGACAGGGTCAGCGCCAGGGGGAAACCTCACATGTTGCTGGTGGAGTCCGCACCGTAAGCGCGGGGCTGCCCGAACGCGTACGGCAGTGGGAGTACCCGCACCCACCCCGAGCCGACCCTGAGATGTCCCCCATCTCCCCCTGAGGTGTGTCAGGAATCTTTGACAGGTCCCCGAAGCGCCTGTCAGCCTTTCCTGACAGGTACGACGGAAAGGGGCCGCGATGCCCGAGGTCCCGCCTCCGGCACCGACGGGCGACGAGTTGCTGAAGGTGCTCTCCGCGCTCGGCAATCCGCACCGGATGCGGATCGTCGCGGCGCTCGTGGAGAGCCGGAACTACGTCAGCGCGCTCGCCCGTGAGATCGGCATGGGCCGCCCGCTGCTGCACATGCACCTGCAGCGCCTGGAGGCGGCCGGACTGGTCGTCGGCACGCTCGAACTCGCGGAGGACGGCAAGACGATGAAGTACTTCGAAGTCACCCCCTTCTTCTACGAGTTGACACCCCACGCCATCGCACGGGCGGCCGCGACGATCACCGAGACCACTGACCGGACCGCGAAAGAGGAAGCGAAGTGAATGAGGAACTGGTGACGTTCGCCGCCGGGGAGAGCGAGTGGGGGGTTCTGGTCGGCGCCGTCGGCGCGGCCGGGCTCTTTACCCTGCTCATCGTGATCGTCTGGCAGGTCGCCGCCACTTGGCGGGCCCGGATGCTGGCCGCACGTGAAGAGCAGTACAAGGAACTCGCGACAAAGTACGCCCGACTCCTCGAAGACACCGTGGAGTTGCAGCGCCGCACCGTCGATGAGCAGCGGCAGACCCTGGACGAGCTGACGCAGACCCGGCTGTCGGTGAACTCGATGGAGAAGATGATGCGCGAGATCGAATAACACCCGCTGTTCACGTGCGGCCGGGAGCTGCAACTCCCGGCCGCACCAAGGAAGAACACACCTCAGACACACATCCCGTACGCCACGGCAGGTCGTCACACCCTCTGCGCCGTGGTGCGGGCCCCGTGCGTTTTTGTGCCGGTCACCGACCGGCGGCGCGCTCCCTATCCCAAGGAGATTACTCATGCGTGCGCTGCTTCAGCGTGTCGCCCGTGCGCCCGGCGGGCGGCGCGGCAAATGGCTCGTCCTGGCCGCCTGGCTGATCATGGCCGTCGCACTCGGCCCACTGGCCGGAAAGCTGGGCGATGTCGAGGACTCGAGTGCCAACGCCTTCCTGCCGCGCGGCGCCGAGTCCGCGCAGGTCAACACGGAGCTGGAGAAGTTCCGTACCGACCCGGTCATGCCCGCCGTCATCGTCTACACCGGCGACGGAGCGGACGCGAAGGCGGCCGCCGACCGGACCGCCTTCGCGGAGTTCGTCCCCACGGGCGAGGAGGTCTCGCGGCCGGTCCCGTCCGAGGACGGTCAGGCGCTGATGACCGTGGTCCCGCTCGACAGTGAGGACGACATCACCGGGAAGATCGACGAGCTGCGCGAGATCGCCGGCTCCAACGCGCCGCCCGGCGTGGAAGTCGAGGTCGGCGGTCCCGCCGGAGCCCTCACCGACTCGGTGGCGGTCTTCGGCAGCCTCGACTCGACGCTGCTGCTCGCCACCGGCCTGGTGGTGGCCGCCCTCCTGCTGATCACCTACCGCAGCCCCTTCCTGTGGCTCCTGCCCCTGCTCTCGGTCGGCTTCGCGGCCGTCCTCACCCAGGTCACCACCTACCTGCTGGCCAAGCACGCCGGTCTGCCCGTGGACCCGCAGAGCGCGGGCGTGCTGATGGTGCTCGTCTTCGGCGTCGGCACCGACTACGCCCTGCTGCTCATCGCCCGCTACCGCGAGGAACTGCACCGCCACGTCGACCGGCATCAGGCGATGCGGATCGCGCTGCGCCGCTCGGGCCCGGCGATCCTGGCCTCCGCCGCCACCATCGCCGTCGGTCTGGTCTGCCTGGCCTTCGCCGACATCAACTCCTCGCGCTCGCTGGGGCTGGTCGGCGCGGTCGGCGTCGTGTGCGGCTTCCTCGCGATGGTCACGGTGCTTCCGGCGCTGCTCGTCATCGCGGGCCGCTGGGTCTTCTGGCCCTTCGTCCCGCACCACGGCACGCCCGCCCGCAAGCCGCACACCGTCTGGTCCCGCATCGGCGCCGCCGTCGCACTGCGCCCCCGCTGGTCGTGGATGACGTCCGTCGCCACCACCGGCGTCCTCGCCCTCAGCGCGGCCGGCATCTCCATGGGCCTGACCCAGGCCGAGATGTTCCAGGACAAGCCCGAGTCGGTCATCGCCCAGGAGACGATCTCAGCGCACTACCCTTCCGGGGCATCCGACCCCGCGAAGATCGTCACCAGCACCGGCAGGGCGGCCGAGGTCCGCACGGCCGCCTCCGCCGTGGACGGCGTCGCCCGTGTCGAGGACGGCGGTGACCGCACACCGGACGGTGAACTCACCACGATCTCCGTGGTGTTGGAGGACGCCCCGGACAGCCAGGCGGCCAAGGACACGATCGACAAGCTCCGTGAAACCGTGAATCCGATGGACGCCCTCGTCGGCGGGACCACCGCCGAGAGCCTCGACACCCAGCGAGCGGCCGACCGCGACCTGACCACGGTCATCCCGATCGTGCTGCTGGTCGTCCTTGCCGTCCTGGTCTGGCTGCTGCGGGCGCTGGTCGCCCCGCTGCTGCTCCTGGCCACCGTGGTGCTTTCGTACTTCGCGGCGCTCGGCGCGTCGAACCTGATCTTCGAGCACGTCCTGGGCTTCGCGGGCGTCGACTGGTCGATCCCGCTCATGGGCTTCGTGTTCCTGGTCGCCCTCGGCATCGACTACAACATCTTCCTCATGCACCGCGTGAAGGAGGAGGCCGCTCGTCTCGGCCATGCCCGCGGCGTCCTGGAGGGCCTGACCAGCACTGGAGGCGTCATCACCTCCGCGGGCATCGTCCTCGCCGCCACCTTCGCGGTCTTCGCCGGGCTGCCGCTGGTGACCATGGCTCAGATGGGAGTCCTCGTCGGCGTCGGAGTCCTGCTGGACACCTTCCTCGTCCGAACGGTTCTGGTTCCCGCCCTCGCCCTCGACCTCGGTCGCTGGTTCTGGTGGCCCGGCAGCCTCTTCCACCGCCTGGCCCGCGACGAACCGAACGCATCGGCAAGCCCTTCAGCCGGCGCACCCACCCCGGCCCGCGATCCGGCCTGATACGGGGCGACGCTGACGCGGGTTCCTTCACCCGCGTCAGCGGCCGTTCAGCGCACCACCAAGCGGATCAGGCCATCCGCGGCACTTGACCTGCACGCAAGCGACCTGACGCACCATCAGGAACGAGTGTCGGATGAGCGTCACACATGTTCGCGTGCCGACAGGGCTCTTCGGCATGATGAGGGAGGTGCCGCTGGCACCTTTCGGGAGGGAGCGGGCATGGCGGAGAGTCCGGCAGCGGGGCGGAAGGACGGCCCGGCGGCACCTCAGTTGCGGTTGGACGAGCTGCTGGAGGGGCTGCAGGCACAGGTGGCGCAGGTGCGCGCGACCCGGGACCGGGTGCACACGCTGCTGGACGCGGTCCTCGCGATCGGCTCCGACCTGGATCTCGATGTGGTGCTGCGGCGGATCACCGAGTCCGCGGTGGCCGTGGTGGACGCCGAGTACGGGGCGCTGGGGGTGCTGGGCGAGGAAGGCCGGATCAAGCAGTTCATCACCGTCGGTGTGGACGAGGACACCATCAAGGCGATCGGCCACTATCCCGAGGGCGAGGGCATCCTGGGGCTGCTGATCCGGGAGCCGGAGCCACTGCGCCTCGCCGACCTCGGCACGCATCCCGAGTCGGTGGGCTTTCCCGAGGGGCATCCGCCGATGACCACGTTCCTGGGGGCTCCGGTGCGCGTACGCGACCGGGTCTTCGGAAACCTGTACCTGACCGACAAGCGCGGCGGGGCACAGTTCGACGACGAGGACGAGGCGGTGCTGCGCACGCTCGCGGCGGCGGCCGGCGTGGCCATCGACAACGCCCGGCTGTACGAGGACACGCGCCGCCGGGAGCGGTGGCTGGCGGCGAGCAGCGAGCTGACCCGCAGCCTGCTGTCGGGCACCGACCCGGATCAGGTACTGCACCAGATCGCCGCCACCGTGAGGTCCCTGTCAGGGGCCGATCTGGTGACGGTGGCGGTGCCGATCGACGGCGGCGACGAGCTGGTGATCGAGGCGGCCGAGGGGGAGGGCGCCGAGCGGGTGCGCGGTCTTGTGCTGCCGGCCACCACGCTGGCCGCGAAGGTGTACCACTCGAACGAGCGGATCAGCAGCAGCGCACTGTCCCAGGAGCCGCAGGAAGGCGGCGGCTCCGCGGCTCTTCTGGAACTGGGGGCCGGGTTTCTGCTCCCGCTGGGCGGGCGTGAGCACGCCCGCGCGGTTCTGCAGGTCGCCAATCTGCCCGGCGGCGAGAATTTCTCCGACGCCACCATGACCATGATCGGCGGCTTCGCCGACCAGGCCGCGCTCGCCCTGGAGATCGCCGAGCACCGGCGCGAGGCCGAGCATCTCCTGGTCCTGACCGACCGCGACCGCATCGCGCGCGACCTGCACGACCTGGCGATCCAGCGGCTGTTCGCCTCCGGGCTGACGCTGAACTCCGTACTGGGTCGGATCTCCGACCGGCCCGAGGCGGCCGAGCGCGTCCAGCGGGTGGTCGACGACCTCGACGACACCATCAAGACGGTACGGACGACGATCTACGCACTGCGCGAGCGCGACCGCTCCGAGGGGCGCGGGGGACTGCGAGCGAAGCTGCTGTCCGAGACCGACCAGGCCGCCGCCGTGCTCGGCTTCAGCCCCGCCCTGCGCATGACCGGCCTGCTGGACACCGACGTACCCGCAGGGCACGCCGAGCACCTGCTGGCGGTGCTGCGCGAGACGCTGTCGAACGCCGCCCGGCATGCGCACGCCACCGCCGTCGAGGTCACCGCCGAGACGGACGGCAGCCGACTGCGCCTGCGCGTGTCCGACAACGGACGCGGCATCGACCCCGCCGTAACCCGCCGCAGCGGCCTGGACAACCTCCACCGCCGCGCGACCGACCTGGGCGGCAGTCTCACGCTCACACCGAACGAGCCCACCGGCACCGTCGTGGAATGGACGGTGCCCCTCCCCGCGGAGGCGGAGGCGGAGGCGTAACTCGCTTGCCAGATCCGGCTGTTCAGGACCCCACGGGGTCCCAGCCGCGCCGCGGGGCGCGCGGGTACCGCGTTGCCCGCGCGGCTCCCGCGAATCAACGGCTGTGATCGGCCGTCCTCGCGTCCCAAGGGGGCCAAGGGGGTAGGGCCGGTCGGCCCTACCCCCTCACCGCGACCGCGGAGACCATGGACGGATGTTCCAGAACGACACCTTTCGCGCACTCGACCGGCAGGAGAGCCTGCGCCTGCTCGCCAAGGTGCCGGTCGGCCGCGTGGTCTACACCCGGCAGGCTCTGCCCGCGGTCCTGCCCATCAACTTCTCCCTGGACACGGACGCCTCCGTCCTGCTGCGCACCTCGCCGGACTCGGACCTCGTACGCGCCATCGACGGCGTCGTGGTCGCCTTCGAGGTGGACGAGTTCGACGCGGCGACCCGGTCCGGCTGGAGCGTGGTCGTCACCGGCCGGGCCACCGTGGTGACCGACCCGGCCGAGCACGAGCGGCTGTCGCAGGCCGGTCCCACGTCCTGGATGCCCCTGCGGGACCCGGTGTTCGTACGGATCGAGTCCGAGATGGTCACCGGACGCGAACTCAGGGGAACACACGGCACGCAGTGAGGCGCAGTCCGCAGCGGGCCGCTGGGTTGTGGCCGGCCGCCCGGCACGTGACCGCGTCACGGATGGTAGATGTCCCAGGTCGTCGACCTGGTGGGTGAGGGGTCGGCCGTCGGCCGGTTCGTGGTGCATGCGGTGGGGTCCTGCGGCGGGAGCAACCGGTGGGCGCCGATCCGCTCCGTCCCGAACCGCACGTCCATGTCCCCGGCGATGGCCAAGTCCCGTGTCGTCCACGGCAGTTCCGGACCACTCAGGGGCGCGCCCGCGTACGCCGCAACAAGGACCCGGGTGCAGATGCCGTCCTGTCCGGCGGGAAGGCCCCTGGGGAACCCGACGGTACGGGTCCTGCTGCCGTCCGTGGACAGTCCGTAGCGCATGACGGACGACGTCTCCGTCCCCGTCTCCGTCCCCGTCGTCCTGGCCGAGAGGGTCCAGAACTCGACGTGCACACCGAGCGGTTGGCACAGCACCCGGACATCACCCGCGTGCTGTGCGCGGACGACGACCGAAGCGTCCTCGTACGACGGGCCTGCCCCGTCGGCCGTCCCGCGGAAGGCCACCGCGGTCCGCAGCCATGCGGCCTGTTCCCGTCCCGACCAGTGGCCGTCGTCGCGGCAGTCGCCGGCCTGCGCGTCCGCGGACGCCTTCGAGCAGCCGGCCGCGAGCAGCGCGAGAGCCGCCGCGCACGCCGTCAGGGCTCCGTGGCGGAGGCGGGTCTGGGTGCTGTGCATGGTCTCCCTCGATCGGAACAGGGCGGGCCGCGGACATCACGCGGCTCGGGCGGCGAGCAGTCTGCTCACGCCTCGCCCGCGGCGGGGGCCTCGATGGCCCGCTGTGTCCGTCCCGTGATCAAGGAGACGAGCATGCGCCCCGCGGAGGGCGCGCCGTCCGTCTCGTACCAAAGGTCCCGCAGGGCTCGCCGGGAGACGGTTTGCCGGCCAGCTGCCTGGATTTCGGCGATTCGTAGCCGAATTTCCCAAACAGTTGAGCGCTTGTCGTCCTTTCTTCACGATTTGGCTGTCAAGTGCCCGACGGTGAGGCCTCGGGCCTCAGCGCTGCAGAAGCGAGTCCAGCATGGTGCGTGTCCGTGCGTCCCTGTCCCAGCTGCCCGCCTACGTCCCGGGCCGCAAACTGCCCGGGGCCGTCGTGCTGGCCAGCAACGAATCCCCGCACGGCTTGCTGCCGGGAGTGGCCGCGACCCTCGCGGAGGCCGCCGGCGGTGTGTCGCGGTACCCCGATCTGCACGCCGCCCCGCTCGTCGAGGCCCTGGCCGCGCACCACGGGGTCGAACCGGACCGGATCGCGGTGGGCGCCGGTTCCTCCGAGGTGTGCGGGCAGTTGCTGCACACCGTCGTGGGACCCGGTGACGAGGTCGTCTTCGGCTGGCGGTCGTTCGAGGCGTACCCGATCCTCACCGCCGTAGCGGGCGGTACGGCGGTGCGGGTGCCCCTGCGCGACCACGCTCTCGACCTCGACGCCATGGCCGCGGCGATCACCGCCCGGACCCGGCTGGTCTTCGTGTGCAACCCCAACAATCCGACCTCCACGGCGGTCGGCACGCGGGCCCTGACCGACTTCGCGGACCGGGTGCCGCGGGACGTGCTGATCGTCGTCGACGAGGCGTACCGGGAGTACACCGATCCCGCCCGGGTCCCCGACGGCCTCGCCCTCCTCGGCGACCGGCCGAACGTGGCGGTGCTGCGGACCTTCTCGAAGGCGTACGGCCTGGCTGGGCTGCGTGTCGGCTACTGCGTCGCGCCGCCCGGCATCGCCGCGCACGTGCGCCGGACGCAGGTGCCGTTCAGCGTCAGCGCCCTCGCCCAGCGGGCCGCCGTCGTCGCCCTCGGCGAAGGCGCGGAAGTCGCCCGGCGGGCCGCCCTCACGGTCGCCGAACGCGACCGGGTCACCGAGCGGTTGCGGGCGCTCGGCCACGATGTGCCCGACTCCCAGTCCAACTTCGTCTGGCTGCCGCTCGGCGGCGACAGCGGGGACTTCGCCCTGCACTGCGCGGACGGGAAGGTCATGGTCCGCCCGTTCCTCGGCGAGGGCGTCCGGGTCACGATCGGGCTGCCCGAGGAGAACGACGCCCTCCTCGCGCTCGCGGCGAGCTGGAGAGGCTGACGGCCATGCGCCCCGGTCCCTACGAACGGCACCACGAGCTGCTTCAGAGCATCGTTCGCGCGAGCGCCGCCGGTGAGTGCCGACGCCCCTTCACCGAGACGACCGGCCAGGACGCGGCCGACGCGGGCATGAGGTCGACCCGCACCGCGGGAAAGGTGTTCCGCTCACTGCTGGGACGGACCTTCGCCCTGCCGCAGCCCGGCGAGCTCGGTCTTGTGCGCACGGAGTCGTCGCCGTACGGCGTCGGTCCGGCCATCGCCTACCCGCGCTGCGATCCCGCGGAGCTGGTCGCGGCGGCGGGGTGGGCGGCGGCCGGCTGGCGGGTGGCCGGGCCGTACGAGCGCGCCGGGCTCGCCGTGGAGATCCTGCGCCGGCTCAACACCCGCAGCCACGAACTGGCCCTCGCGGTGCACCACACCACCGGCCAGCCCCTCCAGGCGGCCTTCCGCGCCGCCGGGCCGCGCGCCCAGGACCGTGGCCTTCAGGTGGTGGCCCAGGCCTTCGCCGAGTCGGAACGTGTGCCGGCCGACTCGCACTGGAAAATCACCGGACAGGGCGGGCGGCCGCGCGCTCTGCGGGGCACCTGCACCCTCGTGCCCCGTGGGGTGTCGCTGCTCGTCGGCTGTCCCGACTTCCCGCTCTGGAACGGGTATCCGAGCCTGTTCGCCAGCCTGGTGACCGGCAACCCGGTCGTCGTGGCTCCGCACCCTCGCTCGGTACTGCCGCTGGCGATCACGGTGCGGGTCGCCCGACAGGTGCTCGCGGAGGCCGGTCACTCCCCGGACCTCGTGACCCTGGCCGTGGCGGAACCGGAGCGGCATGTGCACCGGCGGCTGGCCACGGACCCGGCGGTGCGCATCGTCGACTTCACGGGCTCCGCGCGCTTCGCCGACTGGCTGGAACAACACGCCCGCCAAGCCGCCGTGTTCGCCAACCGGACCGGGCTGAACACCGTGGTCGTGGACTCGACCGACGACTACCAGGGCCTGGTACGGGGTCTCGCCCTCTCCTCGTGCCGGTGCAACGGCACGGTGCGCACCACACCGCAGAACATCCTGGTACCGGAGCGGGGCTTCAGCACCGACGAGGGACACAAGACGCTGCGGGACCTCGGGGCCGACCTCGACGAAGCCGTGGACCGGCTGCTCGGGCACCCCGCCCGCGCGGCGAGACTGCTGGGCGCGATCACCGCCGACGAGGTGTCCAGCGCTCTGACGGAGGCCGCGCGGTGCGGCCCGGTCCTGCACGCGTCCGGTCCCGTGGCCCATCCCGACCACCCGTACGCCGATCTGCGCAGTCCGCTGCTGGTGCGGCTGCGCGCCTCGGACGAGCGGGTCTACACGCGCGAGTGGCCCGGGCCGGTGACCTTCCTGGTGGGCACCGACTCGACCTCGCACAGCCTGGCGCTCCTGCGCCGTACGGTGGCGCGGCACAGCGCGCTCTACGTCTCGGTGCACTCCACCGACCCGCTGGTGCTGGCGGCGGCCGAGACGGCGGCGCTGGACGCCGGGGTGCATCTCGTGGAGAACCTCGACGACCTGCCCGCCGACCCGTCCTCCGCCCTCGCCGAACTGCCGGGCGCGGACGCCCACTTCGTCACGGGACGGTTCCGCGTGGTGCGCTCCCGGCGGCGCGCACCGGCGGCGGCTCCCGTCCCGGTACCTGACCGGCCGGCGGTCGCCGCGGGGAGCCCTGCCGCCACCGCCGCGCTGATCGACGTATGACCGCGGCGGTCCCTCAGTCCGTCCAGGTGGCGCCGCGCCCCCGCACCTCGTCGAAGACCAGCCAGGTGCGGGTGGAGCGCACGCCCGGCACCGCCTGGATGCTCTCCAGCACCACCTTGCGCAGCGCCAGGTTGTCCGGCGCACGCACCAGCACCAGGACGTCGAAGTCGCCCGTGACGAGGGCGACATGCTCCACGTACGGGATCTCGCGCAGTTCGCGGGAGATGTTCCGCCAGGCGTTCTGGTCGATCATCACCGTGACGTACGCACTCGTGCCCAGGCCCGCCCGCTGGGCGTTGAGCTGCGCGGTGAAGCCCGTGATGACGTCCTCGGCCACCAGCCGGCCGATGCGCGTGTAGGCGTTGGCCCGGGAGATGTGCACCTGCTCGGCGAGGGCGCGGACCGAGATCCGGCCGTCCTCGAGGAGTCGGCTCAGGATCTGCCGGTCGATGTCGTCGAGCGGGACGGCAGTTCGTCCGGCCGCCGCCCCCGGCAGGGCGTTTTCCTCGGACACTTTGTCCTCCCGGTCTCTTTGATTCGGCAGTTCGTCGCCTGTTCCGCCGAGCTATTGAACACATATTCCGCGACGACGACCATTCTCCTGTCAAGTGTCCAGAGAAAGCGAGTGCCCTCCATGTCTGTGAAGAGCCTCCGCCAGACGGTGCAGGGCCTCCTGCCGTCCCTGTCGCCGGTGCGGTTCGTGGCCGAGGACGGCACACCGGTCGCGAAGCAGCCGGCCGACTACACCGAGCCCGAGGTCGAGGCCCTGCTCGAGGCCTGGCGGCGCATGGTCCTGGGCCGCCGGTTCGACACCCAGGCGACCGCCCTCACCAAACAGGGCCGCCTCGCGGTCTACCCGTCCAGCCGCGGCCAGGAGGCCTGTCAGATCGGCGCCGTGCTCGCGCTGCGCCCGGACGACTGGCTGTTCCCGACCTACCGCGACTCCGTCGCCCTGGTGACCCGTGGCATCGACCCGGTCGAGGTGCTGACTCTGCTGCGCGGCGACTGGCACTGCGGCTACGACCCCGCCGCCACCCGCGTCGCACCGCAGTGCACCCCGCTCGCCACCCAGGTGCTGCACGCCGTCGGCATGGCCGAGTCCCTGCGCCGCAAGGGCGAGGACGGCGTGGCGATGGCCCTCGTCGGGGACGGGGCGACCAGCGAGGGCGACTTCCACGAGGCGCTGAACTTCGCGGCCGTCTTCCGCGCCCCGGTCGTCTTCTTCGTGCAGAACAACAAGTACGCGATCTCCGTCCCTCTGGCCCGGCAGACCGCGGCGCCCGCCCTCGCCTACAAGGGCATCGGCTACGGGGTGCGCGCCGAGCAGGTCGACGGCAACGACCTGCTCGCGGTGCTGGCGGTGCTGACCTCGGCCGTCGAGCACGCCCGCGCCGGGAACGGCCCGGTCCTGGTCGAGGCGCACACGTACCGCATGGACGCGCACACCAACGCCGACGACGCCACCCGCTACCGGGAGGACGACGAGGTCGACCAGTGGCGTGCCGCCGACCCGGTCGACCGCCTGGAGACCTATCTGCGCTCGCGTGGCGCGCTCACCGACGAGGACGTGGCGGCGCTGCGGGAGGAGGCCGAGGAGCTGGCGGCGCGGGTGCGTGCCGGCATGAACGCGGACTCCGTACTGGATCCGCTGGAGCTGTTCGACCACGTATACGCCGATCTCACCCCGCAACTGCGGGAACAGCGTGCCCAGTTGGCGGCCGAGCTCGCCGAATCCGCCCAGGCCCAGGAGGACTGACGACCATGGCCAAGGTCACGATGGCGCAGGCACTCAACACCGCCCTGCGCGACGCACTCGGCGAGGATGAACGTGTCCTCGTCTTCGGGGAGGACGTCGGCCCGCTGGGCGGCGTGTTCCGCATCACCGACGGGCTGACCCGCGACTTCGGCGAGCAGCGCTGCTTCGACACCCCGCTCGCGGAGGCCGGCATCGTCGGGCTGGCGGTCGGCATGGCGATGGGCGGCTTCCGGCCCGTTGTGGAGATGCAGTTCGACGCCTTCGCCTACCCGGCGTTCGAGCAGATCGCCTCGCACGTCGCCAAACTGCGCAACCGCACCCGCGGCCGGATCGGCCTGCCGATGGTGATCCGCATCCCTTACGCCGGCGGAATCGGCGGAGTCGAGCACCACTGCGACTCCAGCGAGGCCTACTACGCCCACACGCCCGGCCTCAAAGTCGTCACCCCGGCCACGGCCGAGGACGCGTACTGGCTGCTGCGTGACGCGGTGGCCGACCCCGACCCGGTGGTGTTCCTGGAGCCGAAGAAGCTGTACTGGTCGCGCGAGGACACCGATCTGGAGACGCGCGGGGCGCTGCCGTTCGGGCGGGCGGCGATCCGGCGCGCGGGGCGTGACGCCACCGTCGTCGCCTACGGCCCCTCGGTCCCGGTGGCCCTGGCCGCTGCCGAGGCAGCCGCCGAGGACGGGATCGAGCTGGAGGTCGTGGACCTGCGGACGCTGGTGCCCTTCGACGACGAGACCGTCACGGAGTCGGTGCGCAGGACGGGGCGCTGCGTAGTCGTTCAGGAGGCCCAGGGCTTCGCCGGGGTCGGCGCGGAGATCGCCGCCCGGGTGCAGGAGCGCTGCTTCCACTCGCTGGCCGCGCCCGTGCTGCGGGTAGCCGGCTTCGACATCCCGTACCCGCCGCCGAAGCTGGAGCACGCGCACCTGCCCGGCGTCGACCGGATCCTCGACGCCGTCGACCGACTGCAGTTCTCCGACGAGCCGGACACCCGGCACCTGTTGAAGGGAGCGGTCGCGTGACCACCGCAACGCTGCACGAGCAGCTGTTCAAGCTCCCCGACCTCGGCGAGGGGCTGACCGACGCGGAGATCATCGAGTGGAAGGTCGCCGTCGGCGACACCGTGACGATCGACCAGATCGTGGTCGAGGTGGAGACCGCGAAGGCCGCGGTCGAGGTGCCGGTGCCGTACGCGGGCACGGTGCTGCGGCTGCATGCGGAGGCGGGCGCAGCGGTGGGGGTGGGGGAGCCGCTGATCACCGTGGGGGCGAATGCGAATGCCTCCGGCGGGGGTGGCGGCACAGGTGGCTCGGGCGATCCGTCGCCCGCCGCGGTCGGTACCGGGGCTCGCCGATCCGGCTCGGCGAGCGGGCCGGGCGGCGACATGAGTGAGGCCCTCGGCTCATTGCCGTCGGGCGAGCCCATGGCGGGACCGGCGCCATCCGACCCGGCCGGGTCGGCCGCAGAGCGGTACCGGGAGGAGGAGCAGGCCGGATCGGGCAACGTGCTGATCGGCTACGGCACTGGACACGAACCGGTGTCGCGTCGGCGCCGCCGACGGGCGGGGGCCGGGGCGGCGACCCACGGGCCCACGCCCCAGGCGGCGTCCGCCGGGTCCGTGGCCGAGACGGCATCCGCCGGGCCAGTCGCCGCCACGGCGATCCCCGGACCCGTGGCCGAGACGGCGCCCGCTGTGCCGGGGGCCGCCGCGGCATCCGCCAGGCCCGTGGCCCAGGCGGCGCCCGCCGGACCGGTGGCCGAGACGGCGTCGGCGATCGGGCCGCACGCTCCCCGGGTCATCTCGCCCCTCGTGCGCAGGATGGCGCGGGACCACGGGGTCGACCTCTCCGTGCTGGTGCCGTCCGGTCCCGCCGGAGTCGTCCTGCGGCGGGATGTGGAACAGGCCGTCACCCAGGGCGCGAGGCACGCGGAGGCACCGTCCGGCGCGCGGACCAGCGCGGAGCCGACGCCTGCGTCACGGCTGGAACTCACGTCCGTGCCCCGATCGGGACCGGCGCCCGTGTCCCGACCGGAGACCGCCCCAGACGGTCCCGTCCGCATTCCGCTCCGAGGCGTTCGTAAAGCCGTCGCGGACAAGCTCTCGCGCAGCCGGGCCGAGATCCCCGACGCCACGACCTGGGTCGACGTGGACGCGACCGGACTGTTCCAGGCCAAGAAGGCTCTGGAGGCCGCCGAACCCGGCCGCCGGGTCGGGTTGTTGGCCCTGTTCGCACGGATCTGTGTCGCCGGTCTGCGCCGCTACCCCGAGCTGAACTCGGCCGTCGACACCGAGCGCCGGGAGATCCTGCGCTACGACGAGGTGCACCTGGGCTTCGCCGCCCAGACCGAACGCGGCCTCGTCGTCCCCGTCGTCCGTGACGCCCACCGGCTGACGACCGTCCAACTCGCCGCGGAACTCGCCCGGTTGACCGAACTGGCCCGGACCGGCAGTCTGCCGCCCGACCGGCTGACCGGGGGCACCTTCACCCTCAACAACTACGGCGTGTTCGGCGTCGACGGCTCCACACCCATCATCAACCACCCGGAGGCGGCGCTCCTCGGCGTCGGCCGCATCGTCGACAAACCCTGGGTGGTGGACGGCGCGCTCACCGTCCGCAAGGTCACGCAGTTGTCGCTCAGCTTCGACCACCGGGTCTGCGACGGCGGCACGGCCGGCGGCTTCCTGCGCTTCGTGGCCGACTGTGTGGAACGCCCGGCGATCCTGCTCGCCGACGCCTGACCCGACCTGCTTTCCCCTCCCCCGTACCTGGGCGCACTTCACCCATCAACCAACCGAACGTTCGGCCTGGAGCCTTCATGTCCACCGACCAGCACCCCGACTTCTACGTACGCCACGCGGACTTGCTCGACCAGGCGGTGGCCCGCACCGTCGACCGCGACTACTGGACGCCCTACCCGGAGGCCCCGAGCACCTCCGCGTACGGCGCCGGAGCACCCGAGGCGGGCGAGGCCGCCTTCCGCGGCCTCCTCGACCGCCCCTTCCCGCTCGACGGGCACCCCACCATCGGCACCGTCCCCGCCACGGAGGTGTCGCCGTACGGCTTCCCCCTCGGCGTCAGCTATCCGCATCTGGCGCCCGCGGCCGCTGTGGCGACGGCCAAGTCCGCGGCCCCGGCATGGCGTTCCGCGAGCCCCGACGTCCGGGCGGGAGTGGCGGCGGAGATCCTCGCCCGCCTCAACGCGGCGAGCTTCGAGATCGCGCACGCCGTCCAGCACACCACCGGCCAGCCCTTCGTGATGGCCTTCCAGGCGGGCGGCCCGCACGCCCAGGACCGCGGCCTCGAAGCGGTGGCGTACGCCTGGGAGGCGCAGCGGCGCCATCCGGCCACCGTGCGCTGGAGCAAGCCCCGGCGCCGGGGCGGACCGCTGGTCATGGACAAGACGTACACACCTGTCGGCCGTGGCGTGGCCGTGCTCGTCGCCTGCAACACCTTCCCCACCTGGAACGGCTATCCGGGCTTCTTCGCGAGCCTGGTCACCGGCAACCCGGTGATCGTCAAGCCGCACCGGCGGGCCGTACTGCCGCTGGCGATCACCGTGCGGATCGCCCGCGAGGTCTTGGCCGAGGCCGGTTTCGACCCGGACGTGGTGCTGCTGGCCGCGTCAGGCCCCGACGAGCGCACCGCTCCCGCCCTGGCCACCCACCCCGACGTACGGATCGTGGACTTCACCGGTTCCAGCGAGTTCGGCGACTGGCTGGAGGACAACGCCCGCCAGGCCGCCGTACACACGGAGAAGGCGGGTCTGAACACCGTCATCGTGGACTCCACGGACGACTACGCCGGACTGCTGCGCAACCTCGCGTTCTCCCTGTCGCTCTACAGCGGCCAGATGTGCACCACCCCGCAGAACATCCTCGTGCCCCGCGACGGGTTCCCCACCGACCAAGGGCCGCGTACGGCCGACGAGTTCGCCGCCGATCTGGGCTCCGCGCTGGACGACCTGCTCGGCGACCCGGCCCGTGCCGCCGCCACCCTCGGCGCGATCGTGAACGGTGGAGTGCTCGCGTGTCTGGAGGAGGCGGCAGCGCTGGGCCGTACCGCCCATCCTTCGCGGGCCGTGTCGCACCCCGACCACCGGGACGCCGTCGTCCACACCCCGCTGGTGGCCCGGCTCGACGCCGAGGCCGACGAGAAGACCTATTCGAGCGAGTGGTTCGGGCCGGTCTCCTTCGTCATCGCCACCGACGACACCGCGCACTCGCTGCGCGTCCTGCACGACACCGTACGACGCCACGGCGCGCTCACCGCCTGCGTCTACGCGACCGGCGACGGCGTACTGGCGGCGGCGCGTGCGACGGCTCTGGAAGCGGGGGTGCACCTGTCGGAGAACCTGACCGGCGACGTGTTCCCCAACCAGTCCGCCGCCTTCAGCGACTTCCACGGCACGTCGGCCAACCCGGCCGCCAACGCGACCCTGACCGACCTGGCGTTCGTCACCGGCCGCTTCGCCGTCCTCCAGTCCCGCCGTCACGCCCCCGCCGAGGAGCACGAGGAGCACACCGATGTCCGATGAGGTCTATCTGATCGACGGGGCCCGTACCCCGCAGGGCCGTTATGGCGGTGCCCTGGCCTCCGTGCGCCCCGACGACCTGGCCGCGCTCGTCGTCGGCGAGGCCGTGCGCCGCGCCGGGATCCCGGCCGACTCCGTGGACGAGGTGATCCTCGGCGCCGCCAACCAGGCCGGGGAGGACAACCGGGACGTCGCGCGGATGGCCGTACTGCTGGCCGGACTTCCGCACACCGTGCCCGGATACACCGTCAACCGGCTGTGCGCCTCAGGGCTTACGGCCGTCGCGTCCGCCGCGCACTCGATACGGGCGGGCGAGGCCGAACTGGTCGTGGCCGGCGGGGTCGAGTCGATGACCCGTGCGCCCTGGGTGATGGCCAAGCCGGGCACACCCTGGTCCCGGCCCGGCGACATCCACGACACCTCACTCGGCTGGCGCTTCACCAACCCGCGCTTCCCCGCGACGACGACCTTGTCGATGGGCGAGACCGCGGAGGAGGTCGCCACCCTGGACGGCATCAGCCGCCTGGACGCGGACTCCTTCGCGCTGCGCAGCCACCGTCGGGCGGTGGCCGCGCAGACGGCGGGCCGCTTCGCGGCGGAGATCGTCCCAGTGCCGGTGGTGGACGGTGAGGTGGACCAGGACGAAGGGCCGCGCCCGGCCACCACGCTGGAGAAGCTGAGCGGCCTGCGCACCGTCTTCCGCCCGGGTGGCATCGTCACGGCGGGCAACTCCTCGCCGCTGTCCGACGGGGCTGCCGCCCTGGTGGTGGCGAGCGGGACGGCGGTGGAGCGCTTCGGGCTGACTCCCCGGGCCCGTGTCGTCACCGCCGCCTCGGCCGGGGTCGAGCCCTACCTGATGGGGCTCGGCCCTGTGCCGGCCACCACCAAGGCTCTGGACCGGGCGGGCTGGACGGCCGGGGACCTCGACGCGGTCGAACTCAACGAGGCCTTCGCCGCCCAGGCCCTTGCGGTCATGCACCGGCTGAAGCTCGACCCTGACCGCGTCAACGCCGACGGCGGCGCCATCGCCCTCGGCCACCCCCTGGGCTGCTCCGGCGCCCGCATCCTGCTCACCCTGCTGGGCCGCCTGGAGCGGGAGGGCGGCCGGCGAGGCCTGGCGACCCTCTGCGTCGGCGTGGGACAGGGCGTGGCCATGCTCGTGGAGCGCGTATGAACAAGACACCCGCGGACGGCCCGTACGAGAACCGGCCGTACGAGACGCTCTCGGTCGAGGAGCGCACGGACCGGGTGGTCGTCACCTTGCGCCGGCCCGCCGCCCGCAACGCCATCAACGGCCGCATGATCACCGAACTGCACCGGGTGTGCGAGGAGTTGGAGCGTGTCCCGAAGTTCCTGTTGCTCACCGGGCACAGCGGGGTCTTCGCGGGCGGTGCCGACATCGGCGAACTGCGCGCTCGAGGCCGCGACGAGGCCCTCCAGGGCATCAACAGCCGCCTCTTCGAACGGGTGCGCAGGCTGCCCCTGCCCACCGTGGCCGCGGTGCCGGGCTGGGCGCTGGGCGGCGGCGCCGAGTTGGCGTACGCCTGCGACCTCAGGATCGCCGGGCCGAACGCGGTCTTCGGCAATCCCGAACCGGGCCTCGGCATCCTCGCCGCCGCCGGTGCGTGCTGGCGCCTGCGCGAACTGGTGGGCGAGTCGGTGGCCAAGCAGGTCCTGCTCGCCGGACGCACCCTCGACGCGCCGGCCGCACTCGCCTGCGGGCTCGTCATGGACGTCGTACCGACGGACCGGCTGATCGACGAGGCGCACGCGCTGCTCGACCGGATGGCCCGCTCCTCGGCCCTCGCCCTACGGCTGACGAAGCTCGTCACCGATGCCCCGGGTGCCCACCCCTTGGCCGACGACCTTGCTCAGGCGGTGCTCTTCGAGAGCCCGGACAAGGAGGAGCGCATGAAGCGCTTCCTGGAGAAGACGGAGACGGCGCAGAAGACGGAGACGACGGGAGGCCGGGCATGAACTCGGCAGCAGCACCGCCCTCCGTGGTGGCGGTGATCGGCGGCGGTCGCATGGGCGCCGGTATCGCCCAGTCCTTCGCGGCCGCCGGGTCGCGCGTGGCCGTCGTGGAGCGCGACGGCTCCGCGGGCGCCGCCGCTCTGGAACGGATCGCCACAGGGCTTCGGCAGGCGGCCGAGCGCGGGACGCTCGCACTCGCCGGGCCGTCGGACCTCGACGTGCCGGACCGGGTCGCCGTCGTCTCCTCCATCGCCGAACTGCCCCACGACACCGACCTGGTCGTCGAGGCGGTCCCGGAAGACGCGGCTCTCAAGGCCGAGTTGCTCACCGCCGCCGAGGACGTCGTGCACGACGGATGCGTGCTGGCCAGCAACACCAGCTCTCTGTCCGTCACCGAACTCGCGGCGGCCTTGAAGCGCCCCGGGCGGTTCCTGGGGATGCACTTCTTCAACCCCGTTCCCGTCTCCGCCCTCGTCGAACTGGTTCTGACCCCCGACACCACCGAAGCGACCCGGTCCGCGGCCGTCCGCTGGACGCACGCCCTCGGCAAACAGGACGTCGTCGTCAAGAACTCGCCCGGCTTCGCCAGCAGCCGCCTCGGCCTCACCCTCGGCCTTGAGGCGATCCGCATGGTCGAGGAGGGGGTCGCCGACGCGGAGGCCATCGACACGGCCATGCACCTCGGCTACCGGCACCCGATGGGTCCGCTGCGCCTCACCGACGTGGTCGGACTCGACGTACGGCTCGCCATCGCGGAGCACCTGCACGCGACGCTCGGCGAGCGGTTCGCGCCGCCGCGGCTGCTGCGGGAGAAGGTCGCCCGCGGTGAGCTGGGCCGCAAGAGCGGTCAGGGGTTCTACCGCTGGTGACAGGAACTCCACGTACCTCCTGGACATAGAACGCCGCGCCCCCGGCTTCCACGGTCACTGACCGCTCCCCCTCCCGACCCACGACAGGACACCGCCATCGTGAACAACCCCACCCCAGCACCCCCAGAGCCGTACGCCCCCGAGGCCGCCTTCGAGCACACCATCGCCCGTGACCAGCGCATCGAACCCCGCGACTGGATGCCCGACGCCTACCGGGCCACGCTCGTCCGGCAGATCGCCCAGCACGCCCACTCCGAGATCATCGGCATGCAGCCGGAGGGCGAGTGGATCACCCGGGCGCCCTCGCTGCGCCGCAAGGCGATCCTCTTCGCCAAGGTGCAGGACGAGGCGGGGCACGGGCTCTACCTCTACTCGGCTGCCGAGACGCTCGGCGCCGACCGCACGGAGCTGACGGAGCGGCTGATCGACGGCGGTCAGAAGTACTCCTCGATCTTCAATTACCCCACCCGCACCTTTGCCGACGTCGGGGTGATCGGCTGGTTCGTGGACGGGGCGGCCATCTGCAACCAGGTCCCGCTGTGCCGCACCTCGTACGGCCCGTACGGACGTGCCATGGTCCGCGTCTGCAAGGAGGAGTCCTTCCACCAACGGCAGGGCTACGAACTGCTGTTGACCATGATGCGCGGCACCGACGATCAGCGCGCCATGGTGCAGGAAGCCGTCGACCGCTGGTGGTGGCCGTCCCTGATGATGTTCGGCCCGCCCGACGACGACTCCCCCAACTCGGCCCGGTCCATGGCCTGGAGGATCAAGCGGCACAGCAACGACCAACTGCGGCAGCGCTTCGTCGACATGACCGTCCCGCAGACCGAGAAGCTGGGCGTCACCCTGCCCGACCCGGACCTGCGATGGAACGAGGAGCGCGGCCACCACGACTTCTCCGCCCCCGACTGGGACGAGTTGAAGCGGGTCGTCTCCGGTGACGGACCGTGCAACGCCGAGCGGATCGCCCGTCGCCGGGCCGCGCACGAGGAGGGCGCCTGGGTACGGCGGGCCGCCGCCGCGCACGCCGCCAAGCGGACGGCCCGGCAGCGGGAAGGGGCGGCGGCATGAGTACGACGACAAAGGGCGACTGGCCGCTGTACGAGGTGTTCGTCCGCGGCAAGCGCGGGCTCAACCACGTCCACGTCGGCTCCCTGCGCGCCGCCGACGACCAGATGGCCCTCCTGCACGCCCGCGACCTCTACACACGGCGCAACGAAGGCGTGAGCATCTGGGCCGTGCGCTCGGACACCATCGCCGCCTCCGCGCCCGACGAGAAGGATCCCTTCTTCGCGCCCAGCGGCGACAAGGTCTACCGGCACCCCACCTTCTACGACATCCCCGACGAAGTCCCCTACATCTGACGTCCCCTACATCTTGGGAACATCCAGGAACTTTTAGGAGCAGCGCATGACCGACGAGGATGTGTACGTCGACGGCGACAGCGCGCGCTGGGCGTTCGGCACCGGCTTCACCGACCCCCTGCACGGCGTCGACCAGGCGGTGCCCGACGGCGTCGACGCGGACGACCTGGCCGCCTGCTGTCTGGCGCTCGGCGACGACGCCCTGGTGTCCGCGCAGCGGCTGGCCGAATGGTGCACCCGCGCCCCGGAGTTGGAGGAAGAGCTGGCGCTGGCCAACATCGGACTCGACCTCCTCGGCCAGGCCCGCCTGCTGTACGCCAGGGCCGGCCGGGCCGACGGCACGGGCCGCGGCGAGGACGCGTACGCCTACTTCCGCGACCCGGAGGACTTCCGCAACGTACGCCTCGCCGAACTGCCGGGCGGGGACTTCGCGTTCACCGTCGCCCGCCTCCTCGTGCTGTCCGTCTGGCGGCTGGCCGTGTGCGAGGCGCTCACCGGCGCACCCGACCCCGTGCTGGCCGCGATCGCCGCGAAGAGCGTCAAGGAGCTGACCTACCACCGCCGTTGGGCCGCCGAGTGGACGGTACGGCTCGGTGACGGCACCGCCGAGTCCGCCAGTCGTGTGCGGGCCGCGCTGGACGCCCTCGCACCCTGGCTGGACGAGCTGCTGACGGACCGTGCGGCCGCGCGTCTCGGCGTGGATCCGGTCACCGTCGCCGCGCGGACCCGGCTGGAGCTGTTCCAGGTGCTGGCCGATGCCAGGCTGAACCGGTCCGACGACGTGTCCCGGCTCGACACGTCGGCATCTCCGGCCCCGGGCTCCGGCAGGAACGGGGAGCATACGCCGCACCTGGCGCCCCTCCTCATCGAACTGCAGAGCGTCGCCCGCGCACACCCGGACGCGTCGTGGTGACGGCGTCGGCGGAACGGGCGTTGCGGATCGCCGCCGAGGTCCCCGACCCCGAACTGCCGATGCTGACGCTCGCCGACCTCGGGGTGCTGCACGGCGTCGACGTGACGCCCGACGGAACCGTCGTCGCACGACTCACCCCGACATACGCGGGCTGCCCCGCCGTGGCCGAGATGCGCGCCGAGGTGGCGGCCCGGCTACGGGCCGCCGGCTTCACCGACGTACGGGTGGTCACGGTGCTCGATCCGCCGTGGACCACGGACCGGATCACCGAAGAGGGCCGCCGCAAGCTGGTGGAGCACGGCATCGCGCCGCCCGGCCCACGCGGCGCGCCGGGCCCGGAACCGGGCCGGACCTGGCTGACCCTGTCGACCACACCGACCGAGGTTCCCTGCCCGCGCTGCGCTTCGGTGGACACCGAGGAGCTCTCGCGTTTCGCCGCCACCGCCTGCACGGCGCTTCGGCGCTGTCGTGCCTGTCTGGAGCCGTTCCCTCACGTCAAGGACCTGCTATGACCCTGCCCCTGCCTCCCGTTCGGTCCCGCCGCCGCCCGGCCTTCCACGCCCTGCGGGTGTCCGCCGTGGAACCGCTGTGCGCCGACGCTGCCGCTCTCACCTTCGACGTCCCCGACCGCCTGGCCGCCGAGTTCGCGTTCCGTCCGGGTCAGTGCCTCACCGTGCGCCGCGAGATCGACGGTCGCGACGAGCGGCGCTCGTACTCGATCTGCGCACCGGCCGGTACGGCGCCGCGCATCGGCGTCCGCGTGGTACCGGGCGGGCTGTTCTCCTCCTGGCTCGTGCACGGCGTACGCCCCGGGGACACCCTGCAGATCATGGCCCCGACCGGCGCGTTCACCGCAGATCTGACCGGTGCCGGCGGCCTCGGCCACCAGGTACTCGTCGCCGCCGGATCCGGTGTCACGCCGATGCTGTCCATCGCCGCGTCCGTCCTCGCCGCGGACGAGGACGCGCGCGTCACGCTCCTGTACGGCAACCGGCGCACCGGCACCGTGATGTTCGCGGACGAACTCGCCGACCTGAAGGACCGGTACCCGGCCCGTTTCCAGCTCGCCCACGTCCTGTCCCGCGAGCCGCGCGAGGCCGAGTTGCTCTCCGGCCGTCTCGACACCGAGCGCCTCACCGCACTGCTGGACGCACTCCTCGACGTCCGGGAGGTCGCCCACTGGTGGCTGTGCGGCCCGCACGGCATGGTGCGCGACGCCCGCGCGCTCCTCACCGGACTCGGCGTCCCGGCGGACCGAGTCCACCAGGAACTGTTCCACGCAGACGATGAACCCCTCGCGCCCCCCGCCACCGACCGCGACGACGCCACCGACCGGGGCCCGACGAGCGAGGTCACCGTGGTCCTCGACGGCCGGGCGACCACGTTCGCCGCGCCACGCCACCGCAGCATCCTCGACGGCGCCCAACAGGCCCGCCCCGACCTGCCGTTCGCGTGCAAGGGCGGCGTCTGCGGAACCTGCCGCGCCCTGGTCACCGACGGCGACGCCGACATGCGCCGCAACTACGCCCTGGAGCCGGCGGAGGTCTCCGCGGGCTACGTCCTCACCTGCCAGACGTACGCCGCCTCCGACACCCTCACGGTCGACTACGACAGCTGAGCCCCCATCAGTGGCCTCGCGGTGTGCGGGCGCCGTCCGGGCCGTAGCCGAAGCGGATCAGCACCTGCGGATGGCATCGCTTGTCTCGCGGCAGCGCATCCCGCCTGGATCGAGGGGTCCGTTTCCGCGCCGATCGGGGCCGATCGGCCCCCCTTACGAGGACGTGCGGCACCTGCCGCCGCACCCAGGACGCGGCCGATCCTGGAACCGCACCGCACCGCACCACACCGACAGAGCTTGGGGAGCATGTGATGAAGGCAGCAGTCGTCCGGTCGTTCGGCCAGCCGCTGGTGATCGAGGAGCGTCCCGATCCGGAGCCCGGTCCCGGCCAGGTCCGTGTCCGGCTGGAGGCGTCCGGACTGTGCCACACCGACATCCACGCCGCGCACGGCGACTGGCCGGTCAAGCCGACGCCGCCGTTCGTGCCCGGCCATGAGGGCGTCGGCCTCGTCGAGGCACTCGGCGCCAGCGTGACCCACCTGGAGATCGGACAGCGGGTGGCCGTGCCCTGGCTGGGCTGGACCTGCGGGCGCTGCGAGCACTGCCTGTCCGGCTGGGAGACGCTGTGCGAGAAGCAGCGGAACACCGGCTACAGCATCGACGGCGGCTACGCCGAGAAGATGCTCGCCCCCGCCGACTTCGCCGCGGTGGTCCCCGACGGCATCGATGCGCGCGACGCTGCCCCGCTGACCTGCGCCGGCGTGACCACGTACAAGGCGCTCAAGGTCGCCGGAGTCCGGCCGACCCAACTCGTCGCGATCTCCGGGGTCGGCGGCCTCGGCCACCTGGCCGTGCAGTACGCGAAGATCGCCGGAGCCACCGTCGCCGCGATCGACGTCACCGACGACAAGCTCGAACTCGCCCGCGAACTCGGCGCCGACATCCTCATCGACGCCCGCAAGGAGGACCCCGCCGAGGTCCTCAAGCAACACGGCGGCGCGCACGCGGCGATCGCGCTGGCCGTCAACGAGCAGGCGTTCGCCTCCGTCTACGGCGGACTGCGGCGCGGCGGCAAGCTGGTCATGGTCGCCCTGCCCGCCGGCGGCACCATCAGCGTGCCGATCTTCGACACCGTCCTGAACGGCTCCTCGGTCATCGGCTCCATCGTCGGCACCCGCCAGGATCTGGACGAGGTCTTCCAGCTGCACGCCGCCGGCCGCACCAAGGTGATCTACGAGACCCGCCCGCTGGACACCGTCAACGACTCCATCGCCGAGGTCCTGAACGGTCAGATCAAGGCACGCATCGTCTTCGAGATGTGAGACACCCGCGCATGGCTGCCGTGAGGGTGTGGGGCCGTTCGGCCCCCGATCCGGGCCCTGTTGGCATCCGTCAGCCGTCCCACACCCAGTCGGCGACCTCCGGCAGGTCGGTGCCGTGGGCGCGGATCCAGTCGTGGTGGCGCAGGCGGGCGTCCTCCATACGCTGGCGTACGGCCGCGGCGCGCACCGCGAGGCCGGGGACGCGGTCGATGACGTCCATGACCAGACGGTAGCGGTCCATGTCGTTGCGGACGACCATGTCGAACGGTGTGGTCGTGGTGCCGATCTCCTTGTAGCCACGCACGTGCAGGTGCTGGTGGCCGGTGCGGCGGTAGGCGAGGCGGTGGATCAGCCAAGGGTAGCCGTGGTAAGCGAAGATCACCGGCTTGTCCGGCGTGAAGAGCCCGTCGTACTCGAAGTCGGTCATGCCGTGCGGGTGTTCCCCCTGCGGCATGAGCCGGGCGATGTCGACGACGTTCACCACGCGCACCGCCAGTTGCGGCAGGTGGCGGCGCAACAGCCCGGCGGCGGCCAGCACTTCCTGCGTCGGCACGTCCCCCGCGCAGGCCAGGACCACGTCCGGTTCGCCGCCGTTCTCCGTACCGGCCCAGTCCCAGATCCCGGCGCCGCGCGCGCAGTGCACCCGCGCCTCGTCCATCGTCAGCCAGTCGAAGCAGGGCTGCTTGCCGGCCACGATGACGTTGACGTAGTCGCGGCTGCGCAGGGCGTGGTCCGCGACGGACAGCAGGGTGTTGGCGTCCGGCGGCAGGTAGACCCGTACGGCCTCGGGGCTCTTGTTGAGGATGTGGTCGACGAAGCCGGGGTCCTGGTGGGAGAAGCCGTTGTGGTCCTGGCGCCACACGTGCGAGGTCAGCAGGTAGTTGAGGGAGGCGATGGGGGCGCGCCAGGGCAGGCGGCGGGTGACGCGCAGCCACTTGATGTGCTGGTTGACCATCGAGTCGACGATGTGCACGAAGGCTTCGTAGCAGGAGAACAGCCCGTGCCGGCCGGTGAGAAGGTAGCCCTCCAGCCAGCCCTGGCAGGTGTGTTCGGAGAGGATCTCCATCACCCGGCCGTGCCGGTCGAGGTGTTCGTCCACGTCGAGGGTCCCTGCCTGCCATGCCTTGCCGCTGGCCGCGTAGACAGCCTGGAGGCGGTTGGAGGCGGTCTCGTCGGGGCCGACGAGGCGGAAGTCGCGCCGGTCGGTGGTGGCGCGCATGACGTCTTCCAGCATGTCGCCGAGGACGCGGGTGGGTTCGTGCATGCCGGTGCCGGGTTTGTCGACGGGGACGGCGTATCGCTCCAGCGGGGGCAGGGGCAGTTCGCGCAGCAGGAGGCCACCGTTGGCGTGTGGAGTGGAGCCGAGCCTGCGGTCCCCTTCCGGGACGCATGCGAGGACGGCGGGTACGGGACTGCCGTGCTCGTCGAAGAGCTCCTCGGGGCGGTACGAACGCAGCCACGCCTCCAACTGGCGCAGGTGATCCGGGTTGTCGCGGACGGCGGACAGGGGCACCTGGTGGGAACGCCATGTGCCTTCCACCGGCAGTCCGTCGACCTCCGCCGGCCCGGTCCAGCCCTTCGGGGTACGCAGCACGATCACCGGCCAGCGGGGGCGCTCGGTCGCGCCGTCCTCGCGTGCGGCGCGCTGGATCGAAGCGATGCGGTCCAGCGCGGTGTCCATGGCCTGCGCCATGGCCTGGTGGACGGCGGCCGGGTCGTCGCCGGTGACGTGGAGAGGGTCGTGGCCGTAGCCGCGCAGCAGTTCGTCGAGCTCCGACTCGGGGAGCCGGGCGAGCACCGTCGGGTTGGCGATCTTGTAGCCGTTGAGGTGGAGGATCGGCAGGACGGCCCCGTCGTGGACGGGGTCGAGGAACTTGTTGGAGTGCCAGGACGCGGCCAGCGGCCCGGTCTCCGCCTCGCCGTCGCCGATGACACAGGTCACCACCAGATCGGGGTTGTCCAGGGCGGCGCCGTAGGCGTGCGACAGGGAGTAGCCGAGTTCGCCGCCCTCGTGGATGGAGCCGGGCGTCTCGGGGGCGACGTGGCTGGGGACGCCGCCAGGGAACGAGAACTGCTTGAACAGCCGCGCCATCCCGGCCGCGTCCCGTGTGATGTCGGGATACGTCTCGGTGTACGAACCCTCCAGCCAGGAGCCCGCGACCACCGCAGGACCGCCGTGACCGGGGCCCCAGATGCACAGGGAGTTCAGGTCGCGAGCCCGGATGACGCGGTTGAGGTGGGTGTACACGAGATTGAGCCCGGGCGAGGTGCCCCAGTGGCCGAGCAGCCGCGGCTTGACGTGCTCCGGGCGCAGCGGCTCGGTCAGCAGGGGGTTCGCCATGAGGTAGATCTGGCCGACGGACAGGTAGTTCGCGGCGCGCCAGTGGGCGTCCAGCGTCCTCAGCTCGTCGTCGGTGAGGGTGGCGGACGCCTGCCGGGTGTCGACGGACATCATGGTGTCCCTTCCGGATCGGGGATCTGGGATCTGGGATCTGGGATCGGTCGGAGGTGCATGCGGGTCCGTGGGTCCGTACCTCTCCCACACTCGCCCACCCGCCGGGTACCCGACAGGGCCGAACGGACCATCTCCGTTCAGGTCGATTACGTTGAGGCCATCGACGTAGGCCATCGGGCGATGGAGGCGGCATGACCGGCAAGAAGACAGGCAAGGTGCCGCGCGCGGCATACGAGCGGGAACTGCTGCGCCTGCAGACCGAGTTGGTGAAACTGCAGGAGTGGGTGCGCGCCGAGGGTGCCCGGCTGGTCGTCGTCTTCGAGGGCCGGGACGCGGCGGGCAAGGGCGGCACCATCAAGCGGGTCGCCGAGCGCCTCAACCCGCGGGTCGCGCGGATCGCGGCGCTGCCGACGCCGACCGAGCGGCAGCGCAGCCAGTGGTACTTCCAGAGGTACGTCGAGCATCTGCCGGCCGCCGGGGAGATCGTGCTGTTCGACCGGTCCTGGTACAACCGCGCCGGCGTCGAGCATGTGATGGGCTTCTGCACGAAGGAGGAGTACCAGCTGTTCCTGCGCCAGTGCCCGATCTTCGAGCGGATGCTGGTGGAGGACGGGATCCTGCTGCGCAAGTACTGGTTCTCGGTGAGCGACACCGAGCAGCAGGAGCGCTTCCGGCAGCGGTTGGAGGACCCGACGAAGCGCTGGAAACTCTCGCCGATGGACCTGGAGTCGATCACCCGCTGGGAGGCGTACTCCCGGGCCAAGGACGAGATGATGGTGCACACCGACATCGCCGAGGCACCGTGGTACGTCGTCGAGAGCGACGACAAGCGCCGGGCCCGGCTGAACATGATCGCCCACCTGCTCGACTCCGTGCCGTACCACGAGGTGCCGCCGCCGGTGCTCGAGCTGCCGGAGCGGCCTGCGTCGACCGGCTACGAGCGCCCGCCACGCGACCTGCAGACCTACGTCCCCGATCACGCGGCGAGCCTCTGAGGCGCCGGTCAGACACCCCATGTCGTTGGGGTGTCAAGCGGGCTGGGGGTAGGCGTGGTGTGACCACGCGGTTGCCTCGTCGTAGGTGGTGCGGGTTTTGAG
>NZ_JNWJ01000061.1:0-83396 GCF_000716805.1 Streptomyces yerevanensis
ACGACGGCGACGCGCTTCCTGGCAGCTGACACAGGACTTTCCTTTCGTATCGCCGGGGCACATGCTGGGCCCCCGACGTGAGGCTGATCGATTCGAGGTGGTTTGGACGGGAGCCGGGCCCTGAGGTGCCCACGGCTCACAGCCGCCCGTTGTCTCGGAGTTCCGGCTCGGGATCCCGGTACGGCGGCGTACTCGGCTGCGGTTCCGAAGGGCCGGGACGGTCAGAGAAGTTCCAGCAGCTTCTCGGTGAACTCGTCGGTCGTCGCCGTGCCGCCCAGGTCGCGGGTCAGCACATCCGACTTGGCCAGGACGGCGGTGATGGCGTTGTCGATGTCCCGTGCGGCCTCGGGGTGGCCGAGGTGGTCCAGCATCATGGCCGCAGACCAGATCGCGCCCAGCGGGTTGGCGATGCCCTGGCCCGCGATGTCTGGCGCGGAGCCGTGCACCGGCTCGAACATCGAGGGGAACTCCCGCTCTGGGTTGAGGTTGGCCGCCGGGGCGATGCCGATGGATCCGGCGACCGCGGCCGCGAGGTCGCTGAGGATGTCACCGAAGAGGTTGGAGGCGACGACCACGTCGAAGCGGGCGGGGTCGAGGACGAACTTCGCGGCCAGCGCGTCGATGTGCTCCTGGTCCCAGGTGACACCGGGGTGCGCGGCGGCCCGCTCGGCGATCAGCTCGTCCCAGAACGGCATGGTGTGGATGATGCCGTTGGACTTGGTGGCGGAGGTGAGCCTCCCTCGGCGGCGGGCGGCGAGCGAGAACGCGTAGTCAGCAATCCGGGTGACCCCGGTCCGGGTGAACACCGCTTCCTGGACGGCCAGTTCCTCGCTCGTGCCCTGGTTCAGCCGTCCGCCGATCTCGCTGTACTCGCCCTCGACGTTCTCCCGTACGACGACGAGATCGACCTCGCCCGCGGCGGCGCTGCGCAGCGGGCTGTCCACGCCCTCGAAGACCCGGATCGGCCGCAGGTTGACGTACTGGCGGAAGGTGCGGCGGATGGGGATCAGCAACCCCCACAGCGAGACGTGGTCCGGCACGCCCGGGTAGCCGACGGCGCCCAGCAGGATCGCGTCCGCCTCACGCAGCCGGTCCAGGCCGTCCTCGGGCATCATCGAGCCCTCGCGGACATAGCGCTCGCAGGACCAGTCGTAGGAGGTGTAGGAGAAGCTGATTCCGTGGCGGCGGCCGACGGCGTCCAGCACTCGCCGGGCGGGCGGCAGGACCTCGGTCCCGATGCCGTCACCAGGGATGAGGGCGATGCGGTGGTTCTGGATCGTCATACGGTCGATTGCAGCAGCGGGACGGGCAGCGCGTCCAAGACACAATCCCGATGTGCCTTATAAGGCGGCCTTATAAGGACGTCCCGGTCGTGCTGGATGCCGGATACGACGCCCCGCGCATCGCCCATCTCTTGGCCGGCCTGCCCGGCGTCTGCGCCATCGCCGCGCCCGTCCCACCCACCGACTTGGTCCAACACCTCTGATACCTCAGGGTGTTGAGAAAAACGCTTGGACTCCGCGGGTGCCGTCGCGGGACACTGCGAACCCTTCGACAACACAGGGTGAGCATGGAATCGCATTCTGTATCGCACAAGGCGCTGCCGGGCAGGGGACCGGTGCTCCTCGCACTTCGTTACTACGGACGGGAGTTGGCCCGGCTCCGGCGGTGGACGGTGCCCGGGATGCTGCTGCCGGCGCTGGGCAGCATCGGCATCTTCTACATCGCGCCGCTGCTCGTCGCCAAGCTCGTCGGCCGTATCGCCGACGACGCCGACATCACCATCGGCTCGACACTGCCGTACGTACTCGGCTTCGCCGGCGTTCTGCTGCTCGCGGAGACGCTGTGGCGCATCGGCATGCACTGCCTGAACCGCGTGGACGCCCTCGGCGTCGAGCACCTGTACGTGATCGGCATGGACGAGCTGTTCGCCAAGGACGCCGCGTTCTTCCACGACAACTTCGCCGGGTCGCTGACCAAGCGGGTGCTGAGCTTCGCCTCCCGCTTCGAGGAGTTCGTCGACACGATGACGTTCCAGGTCGTGGGCAGCTTCGTACCGCTGCTGTTCGGGTCGGTGGTGCTGTGGCGTTACGAACCGCTGCTCGTCGTCGGACTCCTGGCGATGATCGCGCTGACGGGGCTGTGTGTGGTGCCCCTCATCCGTCGCCGTCAGGCGCTCGTCGACCAGCGCGAGGAGGCGATCGCCCGGGTGTCGGGCCACGTCGCCGACAGCCTGATGAACATGGACACGGTCCGGGCCTTCGCCGCCGAGGAACGCGAGGCCGCCGAGCACCGCTCCCGCGTCGCGGCGTCGCGACGGCTCATGCTGAAGTCGTGGGACTACGGCAACCTGCGGATCGACACACTGGTCGCGCCGATGTCCGTGCTGACCAACGCGCTGGGCCTGCTGCTCGCGGTCACGCTCGGCGGGGGCGAGCACGGCGTGGAGGCGGTCGTGGTCGCCTTCACGTACTACAGCAACGCGACGCGGATCATGTTCGAGTTCAACCAGATCTACCGTCGCCTGGAGAGCTCGATGACGGAGGCCGCGCAGTTCACCGAACTGCTGCTGACGCCGCCGACCGTGCTCGACCCCGTCTCGCCGGAGCCGCTGCTGCCCGGGGCCGCCGACGTCCGCTTCGAGCAGGTGACCTTCGCCCACGCGGGCTCGGAGCCGCTCTTCGAGGGCCTCGACCTGGTGGTGCCCAGCGGGACGAAGATCGGTCTCGTCGGCCGGTCCGGCGGCGGCAAGACCACCCTCAGCCGGCTGCTGTTGCGGTTGATGGACATCGACGCGGGCCGGATCCTGATCGGGGGCCAGGACATCAGCAGGCTGCGCCAGGCCGACCTGCGGGGCCTGATCGCGTATGTGCCGCAGGACCCGGCGATGTTCCACCGCACGCTGCGGGACAACATCGCGTTCGCCCGGCCGGGCGCCACCGACGCCGAGATCCGCCGCGCGGCCGAGGCGGCGCACGTCACGGAGTTCGCCGACGCACTGCCGGACGGCTTCGACACCATGGTGGGCGAGCGCGGTATCAAGCTGTCCGGCGGACAGCGCCAGCGCGTCGCTCTCGCCAGGGCGATCCTGCGCGACGCGCCGATCCTGCTGCTCGACGAGGCGACCAGCGCCCTGGACTCCGAGAGTGAGCTGCTGGTCCAAGAGGCGCTGTGGCGGCTCATGGAGGGGCGGACGGCGCTCGTGGTGGCGCACCGCCTGAGCACGGTCGCCGGCATGGACCAGCTCGTCGTCCTCGACCGCGGACGAATCGTCGAGCAGGGCACGCACCAGGAACTGCTCGCCTCGGACGGCGCCTACGCGAAGCTGTGGCAGCACCAGTCGGGCGGCTTCCTCGACGAGAGCCCCGTCGAGGAAAGCCCCGTGGACGACAGCTCCGTCGACGGCAGCCCGGCGCGGGCCGAACTGCACTGAACGCGAGCCGGTCCCTCCAAGGGGGCGCGTTCAGCCCACCGGCATCGCCAGGTACTGGTACTCCAGGAACTCCTCGATCCCGACCCGGCCGCCCTCCCTGCCGAGCCCCGACTGCTTGACGCCGCCGAAGGGCGCGGCCGGGTTGGAGACGAGGCCGGTGTTGAGGCCGACCATGCCCACCTCCAGGCGTTCGCTGACCCGCAGAGCGCGGTCGAGGCCCTCGGTGAAGAGGTAGCCGACGAGTCCCCAGGGGGTGTCGTTGGCGCGGCGTACGACCTCGTCCTCGTCGTCGAAGGTGAGGATCGCGGCCACCGGGCCGAAGATCTCCGTGTCCATCAGGCGGCTGCCGGGGGCCACGTCGGCCAGCACGGTCGGCGGGTAGAAGCGGCCGGGGCCCTCGGGGGCGCTCCCGCCGACGAGCACGCGGGCGCCGCGCTCCACCGCGTCGGCGACCAGTTCCTCGACCTTGGCGCGGCCCGCGTCGTCGATCAGCGGGCCCACGTCCACACCGTCCCGGGTGCCGGGACCGACGACCAACGTCCCCATCCGGGCAGCCAGTCGGCGCCCGAACTCCTCGGCCACCGACCGGTGCACGAAGAAGCGGTTCGCGGCCGTGCACGCCTCGCCCATGTTGCGCATCTTGGCCACCATCGCGCCGTTCACGGCCTTGTCCAGGTCGGCGTCGTCGAAGACGACGAAGGGGGCGTTCCCGCCCAGCTCCATCGAGGTCCGTACAACAGTGTCGGCGCACTGCGCGAGCAGCAGCCGCCCGACGGCCGTGGAGCCGGTGAAGGACAGCTTGCGGATCCGGCCGCCGCGCAGCAAGGGCTCGACCACCTCGCCCGCGCGGGAGGTGGTGACGACGTTGAGCACGCCGTCCGGCAGTCCCGCCTCCTTGAGGATTCCGGCCAGCGCGAGGCTGGAGAGCGGGGTCTGCGGGGCCGGCTTGAGGATCATCGTGCAGCCCGCCGCGATCGCCGGGCCGATCTTGCGGGTGCCCATGGCCAGCGGGAAGTTCCACGGGGTGATCAGCAGACAGGGGCCGACCGGGCGGCGGGTGAGCAGCATGCGGTTACGGCCGTCGGGCAGGGTGCCGTAGCCGCCCTCGATCCGTACCGCCTCCTCGGAGAACCAGCGGAAGAACTCGGCCGCGTACGCCACCTCGCCGCGGGCCTCGGCGAGCGGCTTGCCCATCTCGGTGGTCATCAGCAGGGCGAGCTCGTCGGTGCGGGCGAGGATGATCTCGTGCGCGCGGCGCAGGATCTCGCTGCGTGCCCGGGGTGCCGTACGGGCCCACTCCTCCTGTGCCTCGACGGCGGCGTCCTCCGCGAGCCGGGCGTCCTTGGGTCCGGCGTCGGCGACGTGGGCGATGATCTCGCCGGTGGCGGGGTCGTCGACGGGCATGGTGGCGCCGTCCGCGGCGTCCACCCAGGCGCCGCCGATGAACAGTTGCTTGAGTACGTCGGTCATGAGGGCTCTCCTGGCTGGTGCGAGTGCGAGTGCGGGTGCGAGTGGGCGGCGGGGTCGAGGAGTTCGGCGAGGTGTACGGCGCGGATGCCCCGGTCACCGGCGAGGTGGTCCACCTGCGTGGCACAGCTGAAACCGTCAGCCACGACGGGCAACGGGCCTTCGCCGTCCGGGAGTTCGGCACGATCGGCGGGTTCGGCGCGACTGGCGGGCTCGGTGCGATCGGCGAGTTCATCGAGACGCGGGCGCAGGGCCAGATCGGCGACGGCCATCGAGGTGTCGTAGTGCTGCTCCTCGAAGCCGAAGTTGCCCGCGAGCCCGCAGCAGCCCTCGGCCTCTGCCAGCTTCTGTACGCCGAGTTTGCGCAGCAGGTCGGCCGGTCGGCGGCTGCCGAAGGTGGCGTACTCGTGGCAGTGCGTCTGGAGCAGTACCGATTCGGGGAGCGGCGGCGGGTTCCAGTCCGGTGCGGCGAGGTCGGTCAGGGCGCCGGTGAGGGTGTGGACGCGGGCCGCGACGCGCCGGGCGGCGTCGGTGCCGAGGAGTTCGGGCACGTCCCGCTTGAGGGCGGCGGCGCAGCTGGGTTCCGCCACGACGATCGGCAGGCCGTCGCCGTCGCCGCTGTCGAGGCGGGCGACCGTACGGGCCATGACGCGGCGGGCCACGGACAGTTGGCCGGTGCTGACCCAGGTCAGTCCGCAACACAGCCCGTCCTGCGCCGTGTTGGGGATTCCGGCGTCGGCGAGTACGCGCGCGGTCGCGCCCGCCACATGGGGGCGGAAGGCGCGAGTGAAGCTGTCGACGAAGAGCAGCGCCTTCGACGGTTCGCCCGTCTTCGCCGCGCGCAGGACCTTGCGTCGGGCGCGCCGGGAGGCGAAGGCCGGGATCCGGCGCTTCGTGGTCACGCCTCCGAGGCGGGCGAGCGCTCTGCCGACCGGTCCGCGCAGCAGGGCATTCACCGGCCGGGCCGCGTATCCGGCGAGCGCGGCGCTCAGGGGCAGCCAGCCCAGCGAGTAGTGGGAGCGGGGGCGGAGCCGCCCCTTGTAGTGCTGGTGCAGGAACTCCGCCTTGTACGTGGCCATGTCGACGCCGACCGGGCAGTCGCTGGAGCACGCCTTGCAGGACAGGCACAGGTCGAGGGCGTCCTTGACCTCGGTCGAGCGCCAGCCGTCCTGGACGGTCCCGCCCCGCACCATCTCCTGGAGCAGCCGGGCCCTCCCCCGTGTGGAGTGGTTCTCCTCGCCGGTGGCCCGGTAGCTGGGGCACATCACGCCGCCCGCGTCGCTGCGGCAGCGGCCGACGCCGACGCAGCGGCGCACGGCGCCCTCGAAGCCGTCCTCGTCGTGCGGGAAGGAGAAGAGGGTCTCGACGGGCAGCACGACAGTGGGCGTGTGCAGCGCCAAGTCGGCGTCCAGGGCGGCCGGTTCGACGATGATGCCGGGGTTGAGCAGCCCGTCCGGGTCGAAGATCTCCTTGAAGGCGGCGAACGCCCGGATCATCTGGCGGCTGTACATGACCTCCAGCAGTTCGCCGCGCGCCCGCCCGTCACCGTGCTCGCCGGACAGCGTTCCGCCGTGCCCGACGACCAGGGACGCCGCCTCGGTGAGGAACCGTCGGGTGGCAGCCCGACCGGCCTCCGTGGCGAGGTCGAAGTCGATGCGTACGTGGACGCAGCCCGCGCCGAAGTGCCCGTACAGCACGCCGGTCAGTTCGTGCGTGGCCAGCAGCTTACGGAAGTCCCGTAGATAGGCGGCCAGTTGCTCGGGGGCGACCGCAGCGTCCTCCCAGCCGGGCCAGGACTCACCGCCGTCGACGAGACGGGCGGCGAGCCCGGCGCCGTCCTCGCGGACCCGCCACAGCGAGCGCCGCTCGGCCACGCTGTCCACGACCCGGCCGCCGGTCAACCGGCCCCGGGCCTTGAGTACGGCCAGGAGTTCGGCCGCGCGGGAGGCGACCAACTCCTCGTCGTCGCCGTCGAGTTCGACGTAGAGCCAGGCGCGCCCCTCGGGCAGTCCGGTGACGGAGTCCGGGCCCCGGCGGGCGCGCATGGTGGCGACGATCGCCTCGTCCATGCCCTCTACGGCGGTCGGAGTCCAGCGCAGGATCTCCGGCACGTCCTCCGCCGCGTCGACGACGTCGTCGTAACCGAGGGTCAGCAGCGCCGTCGCGGGAGCCGTCGCCACGAGCCGTACCGTCGCCGCTGTGACGACCGCGCAGGTGCCCTCGGTGCCGATCAGCGCACGGGCCAGGTCGAAGCCGTTCTCCGGCAGCAGACGGTGCAGGTGGTAGCCGGAGACCTGGCGCGGGATGCGGCCCAGCTCGGTGCGGATCGGAGCCAGGTTGTCGGCGATCAGGTTCCGTATGTCCTGTTCGAGGCGGGAGATGTGTCCTGCGGTATCGGGGTCGATCGGGTGCAGCCCGGTGTGGTCGGCGATGGCGCGTACGCCGTCGGCGGTGACGATCTCCAGGGCCTCGATGTGGCCGCTGGTCCGCCCGTGCCGCACCGACCGGTTGCCGCAGGCGTCGTTGCCGATCATGCCGCCGAGGGTGCAGCGGCTGTGCGAGGACGGGTCCGGGCCGAAGGCCAGCCCGTACGGGCTCGTCGCGCTCTGGAGCGCATCGAGGACCACCCCTGCCTCGACGCGCGCCGTGCGCGCCTCCGCGTCGATGTCCAGGACCCGGTTCATGTACCGCGAGAAGTCCAGGACGACGCCGGGTCCGACGGCGTTGCCCGCCATGCTGGTGCCGCCGCCACGCGCGGTGACCGGGACGCCCGTGTCACGGCAGGCCCGCAGCACCGCGCACACGTCGTCGGCGCTGCGGGGGAAGGCCACCGCCTGCGGCGGGACCCGGTAGTTCGAGGCGTCGTAGGCGTACGCGCCGGTCCCTCCCGCACCGGTCTCGATCCGCAGTCCGGGAGCGGTCCGGGCGAGTTCGTCGACCAGGCGCGCGAGGGAGTCCGTCATCGCTGTGACGCCCCTGCGGTACCGGCCTCGACCGCGGCCGACCACGCCTGGAGGCCCTCGTCCACCGCCGTCTCGTCGATCACGAGCGCCGGGATCATCCGTACGACCTGGTTCCAGGCCCCGCACAGCAGCAGGAGCAGGCCCTCGTCGATGGCGGCGCGCTGCACACGGGCGGCCGTCTCGGGGTCGGGGCTGCCGTCCTCGGTGACGAACTCGCTGGCCAGCATCAGCCCCAGGCCGCGTACGTCTCCGATGGCGGGTGTCCGCTCGGCCACCGCCTCCAGACCCTGCCGCAGCCGGGCGCCCATGGCGTCGGCGTTCTCGACGAGCTTCTCGTCGCGTACGACATCCAGGGTGGCGCAGGCCGCGGCGCAGGCGACGGCGTTGGCACCGTACGTACCGCCCTGCGAGCCCGGCCACGCCTTGGTCATCAGCTCCTCGGAGGCCGCGATACCGGAGATCGGGAAGCCGCTGGCCAGGCCCTTCGCGGTGATCAGGATGTCCGGGGTGACGCCGAAGTGGTCATGGCCCCAGAACCGGCCGGTGCGACCCACGCCGGTCTGCACCTCGTCGAGGATGAGCAGGAAGCCGTGCCGGTCCGCGCGCTCCCGCAGGCCCTCCATGAAGGCGCGGTTCGCGGGCACGTACCCGCCCTCGCCGAGCACCGGCTCGACGATGATCGCGGCCGTGTCGGCGGGCGAGGAGATCGTCTGGAGCGTGTAGTCCAGCTCTTGGAGGGCGAAGCGGGTGGCGGTCTCCTCGTCCCAGCCGTAGCGGTAGGTCGACGGGAACGGGGTGACGACCACGCCGCTCATCAGCGGGGAGAAGCCGGAGCGGAAGCGGGTGCCGGAGGTGGTCATGGCGGCGGCGGCCACGGTCCGGCCGTGGAAACCGCCGTGACAGACAAGGACGTTGGGGCGGCCGGTGGCCTGCCGGGCCAGCCGCAGTGCCGCTTCGACGGCCTCGCTGCCGGAGTTGGTGAAGAACAGGCTGTCCAGTCCGGACGGCAGCACCTCACCGAGCTTGTCGACAAGTCGCTGCAGCGGCTGGTGCATGACCGTCGTGTACTGACCGTGGATCAGCGTGCCCACCTGCTCCTGCGCCGCCGCCACCACCCTGGGGTGACAGTGCCCGGTGCTGGTGACGCCGATCCCGGCAGTGAAGTCGAGGTAGCGGCGGCCGTCCTCACCGTAGAGGTGGACGCCCTCGCCCCGGACGGCCGTCACGGGCGTGGCCTGGCGAAGGTGCGGCGACAGTGCGGTCATGTTCGTCTCCCGGCCTTACGTCGTGATCTGCGTGGTCTGCTTACTCCTGCATCCCGAGCATTTCCGCGGCCACGCACGGCAACAACGCGCGATCTGTCCGGCGGGGAGGCGGTGTTCGGACGTTGTGTCAACCGCGCTGGGTGACGACTGGCCGTCCAGCGCCGCAGCAGCCCACGTCGGACTGCTCTTGCGCAGGTCAGCGACGCTTGTCACAGTGTCCGGGCGTACAGGGAGGCACTGTGAGCGAGAACCACCGAACGACCCGCTCGCCGGACGCGGCTGAGCAGGATGCCACTGCGTCCGAGCGTAGACCCGCCGCGGTCGGCACGCTCAGCGTCGCCGACGTGCTGGCCCTTCCCGTCCTGGCCTCGGGACAGCCGCGGGTCCTCACCGGCGAGGATCACCTCGACCGGCCGGTCCGCTGGGTCCACATCACCGAACTGACCGACCCCGCCTCCTTCCTCAAGGGCGGCGAACTCGTCCTCACCACCGGCATGCCCCTCCCCGAGGACCCCACAGGCGTACGCCGCTACGTGGACGAACTCGCCGGCATCGGGACAGCGGCCCTGGTCATCGAACTCGTACGCCGCTACCACCGCCCGCCCGACGCCCTCGTCCACGCCTGCCGCACCCGCGGCCTGCCACTGATCGCCCTGACCAAGGACGTCAACTTCCTGGAGGTCACCCAGGTCGTCCACGCGCTCCTCCTCGGCAGCCAGGCGGACGCGATGCGCAGGACCCAGCGGATCCACGAGGCGTTCACCGCCCTGACGCTGCGCGGCGCCGGCCCCGAGGACGTCGTACGCGCCGCGGCGGAGATGAGCGGCCACACGGTCGTACTGGAGAACCTCGTGCACCAGGCGCTGATCTGCGAGCCCTCCGGCAGCACGGTGGAGGAGGCGCTCACCGGCTGGGAACAGCGTTCCCGGGCCACCCCGCCCGCCGAGCACACGGACGTCCGCGGACCCGAGAGCTGGCTGGTGACACCCGTGGAGTACCAGGGCGAACGCTGGGGCAGGGTGGCGATGCTCCCCGCACCGTCCGGCCCATCGTCATCGGCTCACGGAGCCTCGGCGGCTGCCAGGGCACTCGCGCCGGAGGACGTCACCGTGCTGGAGCGGACGGCGATGGCCCTGACCATCGCCCGCCTCATCCACTCCACCCCCTGGGAACGGACCGCACACCGAAGCGCCCTGCGGGACCTGGCCGAGCAGCGCCACCGCTCCCCGGCGGACGCCCGCGCCCGCGCCGCCGCCCTGGGCCTGCCGACCGAGGAGCACCACTTCCTCGCCGTACTCGTGGACATGCGCGGCATGCGCGACACCCGCGACCCCCACGACATCCGCGAGTTCCGCGCGGAAGACGACACCGCGGAGCCGGAGACCCTCCTGTCCGCGGAGCTCCGCACGGCAGGGCTCCCGGCACTCGTCGGCGAACTGGCCCCCGGCCGCCTCGGCATCCTGCTGGCGCTGCGCCCCGCCCAGCCCTGGCGGCCCACGGTCGAACGGCTGAGCCGCACCGCGCTCGACCTGGACCCGCACACGGTCGTCAGCGTCGGCTCCGAGGTCACGGACCTCTCCGACACCGCCCGCTCCTTCCGCGAGGCAGCCCGCGTGGCCGAGGCGACCCCGCCCGGCCGCCCCCTCCCCCCGGACCGTTCCTTCCACGAACTGTCCGACATCGGCCTGCGCCGCCTGCTGTACGCGCTCCGCGAGGACCCCCGCATCCAGGAGTACGCCGAACGACAGCTGGGCCGCCTCATCGACCACGACACCCGGCACGGCACCGACCTGCTGACGACCCTGCGCCACTACCTGGACGCCGCGGGCAACAAGACGACCACCGCACGCCGCGGCTCCCTCTCCCGGGAAACCGTCTACCAACGCCTGCGCACCATCGAACGCCTCCTGGACTGCGACCTCGAATCCGGCGAACGCCGCACCGAACTGCACGCGGCACTCACGGCCTTGGACGTGCTACGAGCTTGAGGCGGGCTTGAAACGGGCGGTACCGCGATCGCCGAAGCGCCGAAGAGTGAGAACGAGTTGTGGGAATCGATCGAGGGCTCGGAGAGTCTTCCCGGTCTCCAAGTATCTTGCTCGGGCGAAGGGCCGTCGCGTCAGCTCAACAGGGCGGCGCGGGCAAGGAGTTGAACATGGGTTTACCGGACGCGCAGGACACGGCCAAGAGGCTGCGGGCGATCAGCGACGAGCTGTCGGACCGTTTCTACGAGCGGGCCGATGTGGTGCGGACGCTGGTGGTGACGCTGCTGGCCGGGCAGCACTCGTTGGTGCTCGGCCCGCCTGGAACGGCGAAGTCCGAGATGGCCAGGGAGCTCACGGGCAGGGTCGAGGGGGCGTCGTACTGGGAGATCCTCCTGTCGAAGTTCACCGCGCCGACGAGGATGTTCGGTCCCATCGACGTTGCCGCACTGGCCCGGGGCGAGTACCGCCAGGTCTACGAAGGCCGTGCCACGACCGCGCATGTCGCGTTCATCGACGAGATCTTCAAGTGCTCCACGGCGGCGCTGAACGAGACGCTGGGCTACCTCAACGAGCGGATCTACCACCCCGAGAACGGCGGCGAGCCGATCCGCTGCCCCCTGATCGGGGCCATCACGGCGAGCAACGAACTGCCCGTCGGAGAGGACACGGCCGCGATCTACGACCGGCTGCTTGTGCGGATCGAGGTCGGATACCTGGAAGACCCCTCGAACTTCGCCGCGCTGGTCCGCTCCGCCGTCAGCCGCCCGGCGCCGGCGCCACAGACGACCATCGAGCTGGCCGCGTTGCAGCACGCCGTGACCGAAGCCGTCCCGGCCGTGGACGTCCCCGAGGTGATCGTGGACGCGGTGTGTACGCTGCGGGCCACCCTGCGCCGCAAGGAACTCGTCGCCTCCGACCGCCGCTGGCGGCAGGCGGTGGGCCTGCTCCAGGCGTCCGCGTACCTCGACGGCCGCCCGGCGGTCGGAGAGACCGACCTGTCGGTGCTGACTCACGTGCTGTGGGACTCCCCCGCCGAGCGCCCGACCGTCGAGCGCGAGGTGCTGCACCTGGTCAACCCCGACGCCAAGGAGGCGCTCGACCTGGCCGACACCATCGATGAGCTGGAGGCCCAACTCGACGCCATGGCCGGGCAGTCCCGCGAGGCGCTGAGCGACTGGGTCATCAAGAAGGCCCACAACCAGCTCGCCATGGCGGGAAAGCGCCTTGAGAAGCTGCGCGAGGAGGCGGCGGGCGCCGGCCGCTCCACCGCCGCCATCGACCGGGTCACCGGCCGCCAGCGCGCCGTCCGCGCCCGCGTTCTCACCGAGGCCCTCGGCATGGACGCGAGCATGGTGCAGGCCCAACTCTGAACAGCGGGGAGCTCAGGGGCATGGGCGAGACGGGTGAGACGGGCAAGAAACCGAGCAGGCTGGGCGAGCTGGCGAGCCGGGCCGGGAAGTGGCTGAGCCTGTCCGCCGCCGCTCCCGAGCGGCACACCGCGGCCGTGGTCGCGGACCGATTCGAACAGATCACATGGCGCGACACGTACGAGCAGTCGGCCGGACTGCGCGAGCTGGCCGAGGAGCTGGACGAGCACTACGACCACACCACCGACCTCCTCATCGACGCGTTCCTGGCCGCCTACAAGGTCAGGCCGCGGTTGCGCGAGCGCGCGGAGATGGACCTCTCCCGGCTGGTCAACCACCAGGTCATCACGTCACTGGTGGAGTCACCGGAGTTCGCCGAGCTGCACCGCGAGACGGCCGGCGACCCCTACGCCGCCGCCATGGCCGTACTCGCCCAGGCCGCCGCGTTGCGTCGGTTGCTGGAGCACTCCCGGGATGTCCAGGAACAGGCCGAGCAGGCGAAGCGGGCCCAACGGAACGCCGAAGGCGCGGCGACCGCCGTGGGCGAGGCGCTCCAGCAGGCCGCCGACGAGGAGGGCACCGTGCCGACGTCGGCCGCCGACGCCGTACAACGGGCGATCGAAGCCGCGGAGGCCTCCAAGGCCGCTGCGCAGCAGTCCGCCCAGGCCGCCGCGCAGGCCCTCACGGCGGCGGTCCCCGGCATCCGTGCCGCCGCGCGGAACGCGGCGGCAAAGGCCGCCGAGGCCGTACGCGAGGAGGCGGCGCTGATGCGCGCGTGGGGCGTCGGCCCCGGCGAGCTGCAGCGGATGCCGTTCGACCAGCGCGCCCGGCTCGCCGAGCGGCTGCGCACCAGCCGTCTCGCACAGTGGGCCGAACTGATCGGCCGTTTCCGGCAGATGGCGGGCGGTGAGCGCGCCCGCAAGGTGGAGAACGCCGCCGGGGAGCTGGTCGGCGTCACGCTCGGCAACGATCTCTCCCGCGTCATCCCCTCCGAACTGGCGGGCCTCGGCGTGCCCGAGCTGCGTGCGGTGTTCGCCGCGCGCTACGCCGCCGGGGAGCTGATGCTCTACGACAGCCAGGGAGAGCAGACCACCGGCAAGGGCGCCATCATCGCGTGCGTGGACACCTCGCACTCCATGTACGCGGAAGGGCCCGGCGGAGTCACCCGGGAGGCGTGGGCCAAGGCGTGCGCCCTCGCGCTGCTGGACCAGGCTCGCCACGCGAAGCGTGACTTCGTCGGCATCCTGTTCTCCGCCGCCGACAAGCTCCAGGTCTTCCGCTTCCCGGCCGACCAGCCCGCCGGCATCGACCGGACCCTCGACTTCGCGGAGACCTTCCTCGGCGGCGGCACCAGCTACCAGAGGCCGCTGACAGCAGCCCGCGAACTGCTGGAGGAGGAGTTCAACGACGCCGCCCGCAAGCGCGGCGACATCGTGATGCTCACCGACGACGAATGCGACGTCACCGAGGAATGGACACGCGGCTGGAACGACGCCAAACACCTACTGGGCTTCCGCGTCTTCGGCGTGGCCATCGGCACCCCACCCGCCGCCGAAGCCGGCTCGGTCCTGGACGCCCTGTGCGACAACCTCCGCTCCATCGAGGACCTCACCGACGTCCACGCGGCCGCGGACCTTTTTCGCGTGATCTGACCTGCCCCACAAGATCGCTGACGAGGACAACTGAGGGACCGCACGACGCGCAGGTCACACAAGGACCTGAGCCGTCGCCATCCCAGCACCGTGCGCCTGGATCACCTTGAATCGTGTGACCCTCAAAACTTACTCACCGGTCGGGATATTTGACTCTTACTGCGGCCCCGACCCCCAGCAGACACTCAGGTCTCCGCGAAGCCGCAGTCCGATTCTCGGGGAGGTCTGTACGGGCGGGCAGGCTACGCGACCGTCTCTCCCCATCGAGCCAACGGAACTGCCATGTCAGAAATCACGGTTGGCAGGAGCGGTACGAGCCTTCCGCCGCCCCGCTCCTCAGTGTCGGCATCCATCCCCCGGCACAGCGCCCACGGCGGCGCGTCTGCCGGCGGGCGTCATCGCAAGCGAAAACCCATGAGCCCGACGGCCCGGCGCGTGCTCGGCCTCACCGCGACCGGACCCATCATCGGATCCATCCTGGCGGGCTACTCGGCCTTCGCGGCCGACGGCACCCCTCTGAGTCCGACCGACCAGAAGATCGCCGACGATCTGGAGTCCCGGATCAAAGAGGCCGGCCTCGGCGCCAATCTCAGCGGCTTCGTGATGGACGCGGAGTCCGACCGTGAGATCTTCGGCAACAACGCGTCCACCGCGCTGATGCCCGCGTCCAACACCAAGCTCGCCACCGCGACCGCCGCCCTGACCGCGCTGGGCCCGGACCACCGCTTCACCACCCGCGTCGTCTACGGCGACGGCACGCTCACCCTGATCGGCGGCGGCGACCGGGTCCTGACCACCGACGATCTCTCCGCCCTCGCGAAGACGGCCGCCGACGGCCTGTCCGCCGCCGGCCTGACCTCGGTCAAGGTGCGCGTCGACGACAGCCTCTTCCCCGAGCCCGCACTCGCCACCGGCTGGACCGACGGCTACTTCCCGGACGTGGTCTCCCCCGTCCGGCCCCTGGTGGTCGACGGCAACCCCGTCATGGACACCTCCCTCGATGCCGGGGAGGTCTTCGCCGGGCTGCTCGCCGACCAGGGAATCACCACGGACGGCACGGTCGTCCGAGGCACCACTGCCGCCGGCGACGTGCCGGTCGCGAGCCACAGTTCTCCGCCACTGTCCGAGATCGTCAAGAGGATGATCCTCAACAGCGACAACAACATCGCGGAGACGCTGCTGCGGATGACCGCGATCGCCGCCGGGCAGCCCGCCACGTTCGAGGGCGGGGCGACGGCCGTGCGCACGGTACTCAGCGAGGAGTACGACGTTCCGCTCGACGGCGTGGAGTTGTTCGACGGCAGCGGGCTGTCCCGTTCCGCCCGGATACCCGCCACCACTCTCGCGGACCTGGTGGATCTGCTGACCGACCCGCGCCACAAGACCGTTCTCGGGCCGATCCTGGACGGGCTCCCGGTCGCGGGCGAGACCGGCACTCTGGGGCCCGGCCTCGGCCGTTTCGACACCGAACCCAGCATCTGCGCCACGGGCGAGGTCCAGGCCAAGACCGGCACTCTGACCGGCGCCCTGGCCCTGAGCGGTCTCACCGTCGGCCAGGACGGGCGCTGGAAGGTCTTCTCCTTCATCGAGAACGGGGCCTCTGCCGACCCTGCCGACACCAAGGAAGTCCTCGACGGCCTCGCCGCCACCGTCAACGGCTGCTTCTGAGCCGGGGCCGGGTCCGGTACCGGAGCTCTGAACCCGGCTGAATTGAAGCGCGCCCACGCCTGGCTGACGGTGAGGGGTTGGTCGAGCGCGAGGAGGCTCTGCGCACCTGCGGCCAGCAACGCGCGGTCGGGTGCGATTTCCCTTGTCGGGGTGAGCACGTCACAACTCCCCGGCGTACGCCAGGCAGGCAAGCGATCGACTCGCGTCAGGTGGACTGGCCACCTGACGGCCATCCCGGCGGCGTACGCCACAGCGTCACCGCCGGGATACGCGGGTTCAGCCTCAGACGCCCGACACGGAGCTCACGAACTCCACGAACGGCGACCATCCCTCACGCCCGACCGCGAAGTGAGGACGCGTCACATCCTTGGAGTCCCGTACGTGGATGGCCTGTTCGGTGACAGCTGCACCGAGCGGCAAGACCGTATGGGCCGAAGTGGGTTCCCGGTCCGGCTGAAGTCCTCACGCCAACAGGTCAGTTGGGGAGACTCCCCGGTCCGCCAAGGGTGAGCGCTGCTATGTCGTGTCTTCGCGCCGGGCTGCCTTGCGCTGCAGGGACTCCCGCCGCGACCGCAGCTTCTTCTGTCGTTTCTGGCTTTCCTTGCGGCGCTTCGCGCGCTCGCGTGCGGCCGGACTCCTGAGCTTCGCGGCGTCCGGTAGCCGCAGTACTGCCCACACCAACCCGACGATAAAGGCGGTCACGATCACCCCCAAGACCGTCGCCAACGCAGGCGACATGTCCGCAACGTCTGTGATCCGGTACCGGCCGATGTTCAACGCCCCCGCCTCGTACTCCACTTCCGCGCAGCACCCTAACAGCGGACCCAACACCCTCCGGGGCACGGGAGAGCACCGTGCTCCGTTGCCGTCCGGTGACATTCATTGCATATCTGCAGCAAGAGTGCAGAGCAACGGAAGTGCACCTTAATGAGTCTTACTGGACGTCATGACCGGAAGGTTCTTGACGGGCCGCACGAGCGCGTCCCCTCCTTCCGTATCCGGTCGTCTCGACACACAACGCATGGGGGAATCATGAACGTCCGCATCCGCGGTACCCGGCTCGCGCTGGCCGCGCTGGCCACCGGGGCCGCACTCACCCTGGCTGCCGCCCCGGCGATGGCTGCGGGCTCTCCCCGGTTCCTGGAACCGGGTGAGCTGCCGCCGCACCCGACGTCGCCCTGGTACGCCGGTCCGGTCGTCGCCGGGCAGCCCGAGCATCCGCCGGTCTGCGTCGGGGAGGCGCTGCCGTCCATCTCCAGCCACCGTGAGTACTGGACCGAGTACGACACCAACGCGTTCCAGGTCACCGTGGTGGAGCGCAGTGAGCAGCGGGCCAAGGCGTTCGCCGCCCTGCTGCGCCAGAAGATCACCGACTGTGCCGAGCGGCTCATGGAGGAGAATCCCGACCTCACGGCGACCGAGAAGAACTACGGCAAAATCGACGTCGAGGAGGGCGCGACCGTCCACGGCCTGCACACCGTCTCCGACTGGGGCTCCTCCGACGTCAGCCTCTTCTCGGTGGGCCGGGACGGCAGGACCGTGACCTACGTCCGGTGGGCGCAGATGGGCACCTTCGAACATGCCCAGGTCGCGGACTTCAAGGCGACCACGGTGACGGCTGTCAACAAGCTCTACTGAGCCCTGCCCGAGCCGCCCGTCCTGCAGAGGCGGGGCGGGCGGCTCCACCCGGCCGACCCGGCAGGCTTTCCCCTTCGATTCAGCTCGCCCCGCTGCCACGCCGCTGCTCGGGGCGGGCGGGCGCGATGATGGTAGGAGCGCATCCGGGCTGTGCGAGGCTGTCCGCTCCCAGGACTTGGCAGCGCGCCAGTCCGTGCCGGGACCACAGCGCGGCAGTCCACGCACAGAGCAGCGCGTCGATGAGGTCTTCCCGATGCTTGTAGTCGGCTGCCCGCTGAGGTGAGGGCTCATCGAGCAGCCGACGGGAGATCGGGTGGGAGGAGAGCAGGAGGGGCGGATCCGCGGTGGCCAGGCCCACCATGTGCGAGATCAGCTTGTCGCACTCCTCCGCCCGGACCGCTCGCCACTGCGCCGTCGGTACTCGCGCCGGCCGACGCTTGTACGTGGGGCGCTCCTGGTCGTAGCCCAACTCGGACGCGCCGACCAAGGTCGTATACGGATAGCACTCGGAGACGACCAGCCCGCCCGTCGGCGGCCCACCCCTGCCGTCGTCGTAGGCCCAGCCGGACTCCTGCAGCAACTCCCTCAACAGCACTCCGGCCCGGCGGGGAGAGCTCTGGTTGGTACTGTTCGCGCTCACCTTCCACCGGCCGTACCTCTGGCCGACCTCCCGCTCGCACAGCCGCTGGCCGGCTGGATTGTCGACGACCAGCGGGGCGTCGACAAAGGCCAGGGTCGATCCGCCAACGGCTGTCTTGGCAAGCCATGCCATCGTCTCTTCGAGCCCGAAGGTCCAGCCGCAGTCGATCACCACACCGTGACCGTCGATGGCGGCTACGCCGGTCTCGTTGGGCTTGACACGGGCTCCGCCCTGCGCCCAGGCGAGGTCGATACCGATGAACCGCTCAATCCCCATGCGTCGGTAGTACCAGAGAACCGGCTACTGGCGTGACGCGGTCCTCTTCTCGCTGATCAACAGGGAGGACGGCGACCGAGGTGTTCACCCTTTGTAGCGCGCTCCGCCGTGGCGCCCGTGGACGGAGAGCGCGGGGCGCGGGACCCCGACCAATCGCTGACCCACGACGGGCTGTATGTGTCGTGGTCAGGGAACCGAACCCGTTCCTGGTGGAGGCAGGCACGCGTCAGAGCCGTGCCGTGCCAGCCGTACCAGCCATGTCGGCCAGTTCGCAGAGCGCGCCCGCGAGCGCGCCGAGACCGGAGCCGGCCGCGCCACCCGGTTCGGACATGTAGACGTCCCGCCGGATCTCGATCATCAGGGCGCTGACCCGTGGGTCGTTCCCGTAGTACTTCAGCGGGACGTACGTCCCCTCGAAGGGACTGTTGACTCCCGTGCCGCCGAAGCCCGCGAACGCCTTCTCGGCGTGGGCCAGCAGATCGGCCGGGGTGTGGAAGGCGTCCCGGCCCAGGCAGATGGGCGGTCGGGGTCCGTCACCGTGGAGCTCGTAGGGCAGACGCTCGGTCGGATAGGAGTGGACGTCGATGATCACGGCCCGTCCGACGGCGTCCAACCGCTCGGTCACAGCGTCCGTCATGGCGGCGGCGTACGGGTGGAAGTACCGCTCGATGAGCGGCTGTCCGTCGTGGTCGGCCGGGCGCAGCTCCTTCCCGTGTGTGGTCCGCGTGTAGACCGCGCCCATGCCGACGGCCAGCATCTCCTCCCGCTCGTCCGGGAACCGTTCGGGGTCGACGACCAGTCGCGACAGCTGGTTGACGAACCGCCAGGGCTCGGTGGCGGCACGAGAGGCGGCCTCCTCCGCGATCCGAGCGGTGTGCGCGTCGGTGATGTGGTCCAACTCCCGCTCCAGCGCGGCGTCTTCGAGCACGATCCCAGCCCGTACGTCCGCAGGTATCGCCCGCGAGGAGTGCGGCACGTGCAGGATCACCGGAGAGTCCGGCGCACCCGGCATGAGCTGGTAGGAGGCCGACACGTCGTTCATCCAGGGGTCCTTGCTGTGTGAGCTGCTCACCCTCGGCCGAGCCAGGGGTGTGAAGGGCGGGCCGGCGAAAGCCCCGCACCCCCCCGACCGCCGCCGCCCCCCCCGTTCGCAGGGTCAAGCATGCACCTCATCACCTGACCTGCGGGCGGTGAACAGCAGGTACTCCCATTCCATGGCCGTGCTGCCCGCCCCTTGGTCGTGTCGCCGGGCGAGTTCGGCGAGGTCGCGGTCCAGCGCGGCGGTACGGGCGGGGTCATCGGCGATGGCTCGGTAGGTGGCGATCGTCGGGCCGTAGCGCTCCTTGAAGTAGTCGCGGAACTCCTCAGGGCTCTTGAAGCGGTCGACCAGCACGGTCTGTTTGCGCGCCTCGATGTCCGTGATCCGGTCTCCGAACAGGGCGCGGACGTGGTCCTCGTCTCCCCACAGGGGCGGAGGCTGCGCACCCGGCGGGGGCGGCGGCGCGTAGGGCTTCATCGTGGCGAGCATCTGACCGAGGAAGCCCTCGGGCGTCCAGCTGAGCAAGCCGATCGTGCCGCCCGGGCGGCAGACGCGTACGAGTTCGTCGGCGGCGGCCTGGTGATGCGGGGCGAACATGACCCCGACGCAGGACAGCACCGTGTCGAACTCGCCGTCCCCGAACGGCAACGCCTCGGCGTCAGCCTGTCGCCACTCCACTTCGGCGCCGCGCTGCGCGGCAAGTCGCCGCCCGGCCTCGAACAGCTCCGGGGTCAGGTCACAGGCCACCACACTCGCCCCGGCCAGCGCCGCGGGAATCGCGGCGTTGCCCGAGCCTGCCGCCACGTCCAGCAGCCTCCTCCCCCGGCCTTCACTCCGAAGAGACCCCGCCTCGCTTCGCTCGCCACCATCGCGCAGCCCGCACGCCTCGACCAGGACCTCACCCAGCTCGGGGATGATCTCGGCGGCCACGGCAGGGTAGTCACCCTGCGCCCACATCGCCCGGTGCCTGGCTTTCAGAGCACGGTCGACCTCGACCGCGTCGGTCAGTTCGCTCATGACAGCACTCCTTCTGGACACTTGGACACTTTCCGTGCACTACGACGGCTGTGGGGACCCCGAATTCGTTGTCGCACTCGTTACTCGTTGTCCGCACTCGTTGTCCGCCACGGCACGGAGACTAAGAACGGGGTACGCCGTCCGCTAGTCCCAGATCTGTACCGGAGCGTCGGCATTCGACACTGTCCGGCTGCGACTGGTCTGGTTTGTCCGGCAGCGGGGGCATACTCTGCCCGGCATGGGGTCCTCGTATCGCCAGTTCTGCCCTGTCGCCAAAGCGATGGAGCTGCTCGACGAGCGCTGGACGCTGCTCATCGTCCGTGAGCTCGTCCTCGGCAGCCGACGTTTCAATGACCTGCGCCGCGGTGTGCCGCGGATGTCCCCCACACTGCTGTCCAAGCGGCTGCACCAGCTGGTGCGCGCCGGCGTCGTGGAGAAGCGGACCGACGGCAGAGAGGTGCAGTACGTTCTGACCGCGGCCGGACATGAACTGCGGCCGGTGATCGAGGCACTCGGCATCTGGGGCACCCGCTGGATCGGACAGATCGGCGACGAGGATCTCGATCCGAAACTGCTGTTGTGGGACCTGCATCGAAACGTCGTCCGTGATGCCGTCCCCGACGGGCGGACGGTGGTCCGCTTCAGTTTCCCGGACGTCCCCACGGGCACTCGGGACTGGTGGCTGGTGATCACTCCCGAGGGCACCGACGTCTGCGACGTGGACCCCGGCTACGCGGTGACGGTAACGGTGACCGCCGGCCTGCGCCGCATGATCGAAGTCTGGCGTGGTGACCTCAGCTGGTCCGAGGCTCTGCGTGTCGGCGCGGTCAAGGTGGACGGCCCTGAGGCGCTGCGCCGCGCCGTGCCGGAGTGGTTCACGCTGTCGGCGTTCGCCGCGGTGCCCCGGCCCGTCGCCGTCACGGCGGACTTGAAGTAGACACCCCACACCAGCTTCATGGCCGTCGAAGACGCCGGAGTATGCCCAGGCGTTGCAGCTCCACAATGTGCTCTGCTGCACGCCGTGGTGCTTCGCCGCCGCTCACCAGTACCCCCGCCTCGATATTGCGCTGCGCTGCTGATTCGGTCAGGTTGGCGCTGCCCAGGAAGAGCATGCGACGGTCGGCGACCGCGAGTTTGGCGTGCTGGCGCGAGTGAGTGTGCCCGGACGGGTCACGTACCCAGTGCCATAGACGCAACCCGGGAACGGACGCGAACGCATCGGCCGGCTCCCGACCCGAGAGGAGGCCGCGCGCGCCGACCAGCGTCTCGACCACTACATGCGTCTTCACGCCCCTTGCCGCAGCATCGGTCAAAGCCTGTGTCAGTGCTGGATACGGCCGGGCCGCATACGTCATGGCCAGCAGTTCGTCATGAGCCTCGTTGATGACCTCGACCAGCACCTGGGCAGTCGCCCGCACTGGTACGGCTGGTGTCGAGGGGCCACTCCACACCGTGCGGACATGCACCATGCCCCGGGCCTGCAACATGGCCGCGACATAGCCCCGCACATAAGCAGCCGCCTCAGCGAAAGGGACCGACTCTCTCTCCACCGCGTCGTACAGCTTCGTCACGGCCTCGCTGACCCCCGGTGTCGCCAGCTCGGTCAGTGCCCTCTCTTTGTTGCGTCGTTGTGCGAGCAGGCCGGCGAGGTCCTTGCCACGGGTAAGGCCCAGAGCTGCGACGGCAGCCTCAGCGGTGGCCTCGAACTCTTTTCTGCTCACGGCAGCAGGCCGACCGGAGTCAGTATCTGCTCCTTGTCTCCGGAGAGAGGGACGAGGAAGCGACGGTCCAGGAACCGATTGGCCCGCTCGCAGGTGGTTTCGGATACGAAGAGACAGACGTGGCAGGCGGCCCCGTGGAGATAGTCGCCCGGATCGTGCGGCAGACGCTCGGAGCACAGTGGGTCCGCAGAGCAGTGACCGGCGTCTGTCAGAGCACGGCGGACGATCCGGTCGAACTCGCGCTCTTCAGCGAGGGAAACCAGGCCGCCGAGGGTGCCCTCGGAGTCCGGAACAGCGGTGTAGATGAGAATTCCCGTCTTCGGGCTCTGTTCGTCTCCCGCATAGATCCGCTCGGCGAGTGAGGCCGAGTTGTAGCCGCATTCCAGGGCGATCGTACGGATCAGCAGGTGAGAAAGAGTGTGCAGGGCGATGTACCGTGCCCCGGGCCAACCGTAGAAAGGATCGAAGTCGCTCGTCTTGCGGTCCGACTTTCGATTGGCGCGGAACCGACCGAAAGCCTCCCTGTGGGCCTCCATCTGCGGCGACTTCTCCATGCGCGCCACCCACTCGGCCATGAGGTCGTCCCGCACCCGCAGAAAAATGCCCTCGCCGCGAACCTCGCTGGCCGGCACCCAGGTCTGTGCACCGCGGGACAGGTCCACCCTGCTGGCGATCTCCGGCGACTCGGGGTCCGGGGCGTCGAGTCGGGTGAAGCCGATCAAGGCGCGTGCCTCGCGCAGCCGCTCGACCTGGCGGATGTCGGAGAAGAGTTCGCCCAGGAGGGGTGGAACGGAGACCTCCCTCAGTGCGAAGTCGTCACTGGGTGTTGGAATGGCGCCGGAGAGTGCGTCCCATTCAGGGCCGAAGAGGTCGGCCTGGACGTCGGGTGCGGAGGGAGCCGGCCCGTCGGAGCCCTGCTTGCGAGCCGAGATCGCCGCAACGACCGCGTCGGCGTCGAACTCCTTGAGGAACCCGAACTTGGGCATGCTCGCCATGAAGTCGAACTGGCCCCGGTCACCGACGAGTTGCAGGTCGGGCCAGTGGTCGTCGAGGAGCTTGTCGACGTCTCCGCCCCGGCCCTTGGGCAGGGCCAGAGCACTGAGGGTGAGCGGGAACCACTGATTGGACGCGCCCGCCACCATCAGGACCGAACCCTCCTTGCAGCCGTTCGTCTCGTACGTACCCAGGTGCGGGTGACGTCCGCGGCACGAGGGCAGGTTATGGCGGCCTCGTTCACCCATCGCCTCCCGGATGTTGCGCTTCATGCCACAGGCGACGCATTCGATGGTGACGTTGGCGGCCTGGTTGCCGCCGTGGTCCTTCATACGCAGCTTGGGACGCGGGGTCTTGGTGCAGGTCTGCCCGTGGTGGACGTATGCCGTGTACGGAAACTCGTCGAGGTGGCCGAGGGTGCAGACAAGGGTGAAGCGGGCAGCCACGGCGAGAGGCTTCCCACGCTTGCAGTCGTGGAGGAACTTCGCCTCGTGCGGCGTACGCGGATTGGCGTTGATGAAGGCGAACTCGGCGGAGTCGACGGCGGCCAGCACGTTGCAGGCGGTGCAGCGTAGCCATTGGGGAAACGGTGTGACGGGCACCCCGACCCCCTGTGCGGCCCAGCCCTTGGGGTCCATGTCCCCACCCTCCAGCCAGGGGGCGGCGCGCAGTTGCTCGACCTGTCCGCGCCCGTAGCGCTGGAGGGATCGGTTGACGGCGGCGCGCAGCCGGGGTTCGTCGATGTCGTAGTCGGTGATGCCGGAATAGCTCCAGGAGTCGAGTCCCTTGACGAGGACCGAGAAATTCGGCAGGTCGACGAGGGAGCCGATACCGGCGGTGAACATGAGATGGCTGGGACGGACGGCGCCGACTCTGCGATTGCTGTTGATGCTCATCGCTGTCCCTTCTTGGCCGCGTCGGCAGTGGTGGGTCCGTACTCGTCGCTGTCCACGGTGGCCGCCATGTCATGGTCGGAGTCGGTGTCAGACGCTCCGAAGTTCCAGTCCGGGCCGCCGCCTGAGGCTTCTTCGAGGAAGGCCCCGCCACCGGGGAGAAGGAGGTTGATCTCGTTCTCCGTCTCGCGCATCGACATGCCGACTGTCAGCTCGGTCCACCGGGATCCGTCTGCCCGCCTCAGCAGCCCGCTCACGATCGTCGTCTTGCGCTTTTCCTTCCGGTAGCCGAGGGCCGAGCTGTTCTCGTCGCGCTTGCGGCGCCATTCGTCCTTCAGCCGGTCCAGGCGTTCGCTCAGGTATTGGCGGGGCCGCTCACCGCCCACCCGTTCGGCCCGTTCAAGGAGCCGGCGTTCGACGTCCTGGGCGAGCGGCCCATTGAGGTCTACGTGATGGGCGTCCAGGTTGCGGGAAGTGTCGTATGCCGCCTGGCGCAACGCGGCGACGTAGGTGGCGGCCACGCCTCGGTCGAGGGCGCGACGGGTGAACGGGGTGACGGAGAGAGCTTCCACCTGGCGGTAGAACGTGGCGTGGTAGTGCTCGAAGTCTTCGTAGTGGGCGAGGTCCCGGGGGCGTGACCAGTTGTAGAGGGTGACGACAAGACCCGGGCGCTTGGCGTCACGGCCGACGCGCGAGGACGCCTGGATGTACTCGGCGGTGTTCTTGGGCTGGCCGACGACCAGCATCAGACCGAACCGGGAGACGTCGACACCCACCTGCAGCATGGAGGTGGCGAGGACGACATCGACTGCCTGCCTGGCGGTGGGCGTCATGGCGGCGCGGGGTTCACGCTTCTCCTTCATGGCCGTCGCGTACTCGCGCAGGAAGGCGCGTCGCCGGTCCGAGGTGTCGCGCTCGGGGTCGAAGCCGATCTCCAGGCGCTTGAGGGCCGAGCCGATGTCGGCTGAGGAGATACGCGAGGTCAGCTCCTGGATGCTGAGCATGCCGGCTCTGCTCACGATGCGATCCGCGAGGGTGTCCTGGCCTCTGCGGCTGCCGTTGGAGCGCACGCGGGTGGTGATGTCGTCGTCCATGTAGCGCCGCATGCCTGCGAGTTCGCGGGTCGCGTTGAAGTAGCCGACCAGTGTCATATACGGGTCTGCCGGCTTGCCGTAGTCGTCGAAGAGCTGCTGGCCGGCGAGGAGCAGGATCTCGGCGACGCGGATCTCGGCAGCCTTGAGTCGAGTGCCGTGCGCGCACACGCCCAGGTAGCGGCGGCCGGGATTCTCGCGGCTCAGCTCGACCTGTCGGGAAAAGAAAGTGTCACCGACGTCGAGGACTTGGGGCGGGAAGACGGCGACCTTGCGGCCGAAGACGCCGAGCACTTGGTCGGCGGCCCGCTTGGTGGTCGCGGTCGACGCGACGATCTTGGGTCCGACCTCGCGGCGCTGCCCCCTGGCGTCGGTGACGCTCCAGGTGCACAGCTGATCGACGGCCGACTCGAAAAGACCGACCATGGTGCCGAGCGCACCCGAGATCAGGTGCAGCTCGTCCTGGATGATCAGGTCCGGGGGCCGCAGGCGGGTGACGGGCTGTGCGGTGACGCCGGGCAGGTCGCCCTTGGCGTTGTGGCGGCTTCCGCAGCCGGTCTTGGCGTCAAGGTCGTCGTGGCGGTAGCCGTGCCTGGGGCAGAGTTCGGTGACCCTGCCGAACAGCAGACCGGCGTACCCGTTCCACGGGAGCTGGGCGAACTTGTCCACCGTGGCGATCAGAAGAGATGGGGCGAGCCGATAGATCTCCTCGTCGACGGTGAGGACGGGGATGCCTTCGCCAGGCGAATCGCGCCGTGAGAAGGGGCAGCGGTCCTCGCCTTCCCCGCGCGGGCAGTACAACAGGACGCGGCGCCGCCCTTCGTCGTACTCCATGTGGGAGCGGGCCGTGAGCCCGCTGCCGCACCAGGGGCAGGTGAGGACTTGAAGGACTCGGGCGTGCTTGTCGCTCGCGCTCTCCCTGGCGTCGGCGATCTGCTCCTTCGCCTCGTCGAACCAGTTGGGCGAGACGGAGGTTCCCACCCAGAGTCCGATACGGAACGGGGTGGTGCCCCAGCGGACGTCCCGTGCGAACTCCTCGCGGCGCAGCACCTCGCAGGCGCTGACCAGCGCGGCGGCGCGTTGGAACTGCTGGGCGGTCAGCAGACGCAGGGTGTAGCGCATGAGGACACCGACGCCCGCCTCGCCGCTGCGTGCCTCCGCTCCCGAGCCGAGTGTGCCCTGCAGGCGTCGCAGCGCGAAGGTGTAGGCGGCGAGGCCGAGATACGCCTCGGTCTTGCCACCACCGGTCGGGAAGAAGAGCAGGTCGACGAGTGCTTCGCGGCCGGTGCCACGGTGGGCGTGCCCGGGCTGGGTGAGGGAGTCGAGGTTCAGCAGGACGAAGGCGAGTTGGAACGGACGCCAGCTGGCAGCCTCCTTGCCCTTGGCGTACACCTCGTCGTGCGCCTCCCGGTAGGAGTCCCGGTCGTCCTCACGACCGGCGCGGGCGGCAGCGATAGCGGTGTTACGCCGTTGCAGTGCCATGGCACGGTTGGCGAATCGGAAGGCCTCCAGGGCGGTGTCGTCGGCCACGAGCCTGTCGATGCCCAGGGTGATGCGGTCGCAGATCTCCAGTGCCTGCTCGATGGCGACGCCGGCGGATTCGCGCAGGTCGGCGGGGAGCGAGTGGGCCTTACCACGTTGCTGTTCGAGCCAGGTGCCGTAGCCGTCGGCCAGCGGAGCGAGCGCGGCACTGAGTTCGGTCCGGCGGGCGGGCACCGCGAGCGCGGCGAGCTCGTCCATCCCGAGTTCGAGCCCACGGAGAAGATCCTGCTCCTCGAGGGCCGGTGCGGTGGTGGCTCGGACGTCGTACTCCGGGAGCCAGGTGGTCGTGAGGCGGTGCGCGTTGCGCTCACCGTCGCGCACCTGGGCGTGGACGGCGACGTTACGGCCCTTGGCGTGGCTGAGGCTGTCCCGGTAGAGGAGCCGGAGCCGCCGGTCCTCGGCGTCCTCGGGGGCGTTGCCCTGGTTCACGGGATCAAGGGGGTCGTCGACCGGGAGGAAGACGGCGGCCTGGTCGTCGGGGAAAGCGGTGATCTCGATCGCGGTCTGGAAGAGCCAGTGGGCGTCGCGAGCCTCGCGGCTGTCCTGCTGCCGGTTCACCAGGGCCAGTTCGACGACGCGCAGATCTTCGGCGCCTGCTCGACCGGTGTGCTGTCGTACCTGCACGTCGAGTACGACAGCGTCGCCTTCCAGCTCGACGGTCCGGTCGGCCGCGCCGGTCACGTCGATGTCCACCGGGTGCTCGATCGGCTCACGCGACCAGACCCGGCGAGTTGTGCCCCGGTCGGTGGCTTCCTCGGACTGTGTGTAGCGGCCCCAGCGGACGTTGGCGCTGAGCGTGCCGACAGAAGCCGGGACCGTGAAGGACAGTCCCATGGAGGATGCCCAGATGTGGCCGGCCGCCTGTGGGGTCAACCGGTCCTGGGGCTCACCTTCGTCGCCCTCCTGCTCGTCGCCCGAGTCGCTGTCCGCGCTCTGGGCGGCAGCCCGTGCGATCTCGTCGCCGGTGACGGCCTGGGGCCGCGGCCCGAGCATGCCGACGAGGTAACGGTCGCGCGGCCCGGAAGAGGCGCTCGACAGGGTCTCGGTATCGCCGTCCCACGGTCCCAGCAGATCGCGGCGGATATAGGTCACGAGTCCGTCCCGCACCGCGTACGAGTCCCCGGCACGAAACGTCTGGGGCACTTCGTCGAGCGGGTGCGGGACAGCGGCCTGGGCAGGCTGGGCCGGCATTCGGTGGGTCCTTTCGGACAGGTCCGTTGGGGCGCAAGCGTGAATCGATCGTACGGCAGCACGAGAAATATAGACCGTTGACTTAGTTCACACAATGATTATGAGGCGCTTCGTCGCTCCGCGCGGAACAAGTCTCTAGGCTGGTCCTCGACCACCGCCCACCCGCGGCCCGAGGACGCCCATGCCCCGACTCGCCCTCTCCGACGACTTCGTCGCGGACCTCATCTCGCTGCAGAGACCCGTCCAGAAGGAAGTCAACGACGCGATCCAGATGTTCCGGAGCATGACCGTTCCCCAGCTCCACGCCAGCAAGGGCATGCACCTGGAGAAGCTGGAGCGGGCGCGTGATCCAAGGATCCGCACGATACGCATAACCAAGTTCTACCGGGGTGTCCTGCTCGCCCCCGACGACGGAAGCGAACTGTTCACACTGCTCCGTGTCGCCCCTCACGACGAGGCCATCAACTGGGCCTGCAAACGTGCCTACTCCGTCAACGGCGCCACCGGCGGTCTTGAGGTACGCAACATCGAAGCCCTTGAGCAGATGGAGACCTACTTCGAGACGAAGGCGGTCTCCACCCCCGCCCGCCTCTTCGAGAAGCATTCCGACACCGTCCTGCGCGACCTCGGCATCGACGACCAGGTTCTCGGACTGGCCCGCGTCTGCGTCACGGCCGACGACCTGACGGTCATGGCGCCGCCCATGATGCCCGCCGACCAGTACGAGGTGCTGGAGTACTTGGCGGCCGACTACTCCGCCGAAGACGTCTGGGAGCAGCTGATCGCTCCGCGCGGCCAGACGGTGCGTACGGCTCAGGACCGACCGACGGTCACCCTCACCGAGGCGATCCTCAACACCCCAAACCGCATCGTGGAGGTGACAGGCCCTGGCGAGCTGGAGCGGATCCTCACCGAGGACCTCACCCGCTGGCGGATCTTCCTTCACCCCGCCCAGCGCCGGTACGCCTACCACCCCGGCTTCAACGGACCCGCTCAGGTCACCGGCGGCCCCGGCACCGGCAAGACGGTCGTGGCTCTGCACCGCGTCCGGCATCTGCTGCGTACCGGCCGTGAGGACGACCGGATCCTGTTGACCACCTTCACGAACGCCATGGCGGCTGCTCTGCGGGACAGCCTGGCGCTCCTGCTCGGCGACGCCGACGCCCACCTTCTGAAACGCGTCGACGTCACGACGGTGGATTCCCTCGCTTCCCGGGTCATCCGAGAGGCGCGGGGCAGGTCACCGAAACCTTTGTCGGCCGCCGCGGAGAAAAGCGCCTGGACGCGTGCCACCGCACGCGAGCAGCTCCCGTGGACAGAACAGTTCCTGTCCCAGGAGTACCGCAACGTCATCCTGGCGCAGGGACTGCGTACCCCCGAGGAGTACCTGCGCTGTGTACGACGGGGACGCGGCACGCAAGTGGGGCGGGTACAGAGAGCCCGCCTGTGGCGCGTCATGGAACGGTTCACGGCAGACCTCGCCTCGCGGGATTCGGCGACGTACACACAGCTGTGCGACCAGGCTGCCCGGATACTCGCCGACGGCGGACCGCGCTACCGCCACGTCGTCGTGGACGAGGCCCAGGACCTTCACCCGGCCCAGTGGCGGGTACTGCGCGCGTGCGTGGCTCCCCAGTCCGACGACATGTTCCTCGTCGGCGACCCACACCAGCGGATCTACGACTCCCGCGTCTCGCTGCGCTCGCTGAACATCAACGTCCGAGGACGCACGTCCCGGCTGCGCCTCAACTACCGCAGCACGGAAGAGATCCTGCGCTGGTCCGCATCCCTCCTCGACGGTCAGCCCGTGGGCCGGCTCGGTGAGGACGACGATGACGACAGTGGCCGGGATTCGCTCCGGGGCTACCGTTCCCAGCTGCACGGCCGTATTCCGGCAGCCCGCGGATACACCGGCCAGGACGAGGAACTGCGGGCGTTGACCGAGCAGATCCGGACCTGGATCGAACAGGACGGTGTCAAGCCGTCCGAGGTGGCGGTGTGCGCCCGGTTCAACACGCTGGTCGACGCGGTCATCACACGCCTGCGCCGGGAGGGCATCCCGGCGGTCGCGGTCAAGGACGATCCCGGGCCGGGGGTATCGGGCGTGCGAGTGGCCACCATGCACGCGATGAAGGGGCTGGAGTTCCGGTGCGTGGCTGTGGTGGGCGTGACGTCGAGTGTGCTGCCGTTCGCCCCGCATGTGACGCCGGCCGAAGTGGATCCCGTGCAGCACCAGTCGGATCTGCTGGCCGAACACTGCCTGTTGTTCGTGGCGTGCACCCGGGCACGCGATGCGCTGGCGATCTCGTGGAGCGGTGAGCGGAGCCGCATGCTGGACCCGGTCGCCGACTGAGATGCACAGGCCCTGCTGCCCGAACCAAGAGCCGGTTCGGGCAGCGAGGCTCATCGGTGAATACCGAGATTGCGGCTTCGGCCCGGGAGTTCAGACCCGGATCTCGCGGACGACGACATTGTGCGTCTTGCCGTGAGAAGCGTCGTACGAGATCTCACGTCCCGCCGGTTGCCACATCAGCGCGTGCCCCAGCGGAGACGACGGAGAAACGATGTCCGCCTCGTCGGTGGGCAGTTCGGCGACCGTGTACAGGGTGTCGTCATCGACCTGCCCGTCGAACTGGAGGACGAGCAGCGCGCCGGGAACGACAACCTTCGGCATGTCCGTCTCCCGCCCGACGCGGACTGCGTCGAGGAACGTCCGCAGGAAAACGAGGCGCTTCGTACGGCGGTCCCGCTGATCGGCCTGTGTCCTCCTGAGGAAGACAAGTCTCGCCGCGTCCATGCCGTCGGGAGTCTCGTCCGGAGCGTCGACAGCGGCCTGCAGCTGCTGCATCTCGCGTACCAGCCGATGGAAGGCGGCGGCGGGAATCTCGTGAACGGGGAGGGAACGTTGTGCGGCTTGGGTGGGCGCCTGTGCCGGCTGCTGTCGTGGCGCGGGGGCTACGGACCGCGCGGGGGTCCTTGCAGTCGACGCCGATGTGCGTGCGGGTGCTGGGACCGGGATTTTCCGGCCCGCCGGAGCGGGTGCTGGGACCGGGGTTCTCCGGCCCGCCGGAGCGGGCGCGGAAGCCGGGCCCGTGTCCCTCGCCGCAGCCGATGCGGACTCGCGCGGGTCTGAGGACGGGGAGACGGACGTCGGCGGCCGGGAGGGCGTGCCGGTGGTTGCCCGGGAATTCGCCCGCGGACTTGCGCCCTCCAGGGCTTCTCGGTCCCGGGCCTCGCTTTCCGGCTCGTCCTTGTCCAGATCGTTGACCGGCAAGGCCTCGGTCCGCGCCTCCTCGGCCCCGGGAGCGAGCTCCTCCGCGTTTTCACGGACCGGCTCGATCCCCAGCCGCTCCAACTCCGCCCAGAGCGGCGCGAGCGCCTGCTCACGGTCGAGATGGAACCGGCTTCCGCGGATGCGCACGAAGGTCCAGTCGACACGCTCCAGGTCACGCTGCCTCGCTGCGGCGGTCGACGCGTCCTCGCCCTCGGCGAAGGCGTCGCCGTCGCAGGCGACGGCAAGTCTGCGTGTCCCGCCCTCGACGACCAGGTCGATGGCGTGACGGCCGACACGGTACCCGGGCCGCACACGGTAGGCGCGCGCTGTCAGCTCCAGGTACACCTTCTGCTGGAACAGGCTGTCGAAGGCCTCGTGCCGGACGTCGGGCAGTACCTCGCCCTCGACCGCAACGGTGTCCTCCTCCGCGGGTCGGGTGAGGTGGTCCAGCCACTGCCGGCGAAGGTCGTTCTCGTGGAACTGTTCGGTGCGCGCGCTGTGGAACACCCACACCTGGTCCTGCGCGCGGGAAGCGGCGACGTTGAGCCGCTGCTCGTACGTCTTGCCGTTGAAGCCTCCCGGCACGGAACCGGCGGCAGTGGTGGCCGAGTTGACGCAGGAGATGAACATGACGTGGCGTTCGTCGCCCTGGAAGTCCTCTGCGTCACCGACCCGGATGCGCCGCTCCTCACGCTGCTCGTAGTCGAGGCGTTCGGCGAGCAGGTTCTCCAGTTCCGCCAAGTGCCCCTTGCTGGCGCGGAGACTGATGACGCCCATGGTCTTCCCCTCGTACGCGGGGTCGGCGCAGCAGCGCACGATCGCGTCGACGAGTGCTTCGGCCTCGGCGGTGTTGGCCAGCCGGGTATTGCTGCCGATGGCTTCGCCATCCTCCACGTACACGGTGCGGACCGGGGGGAGGCGTTCGGCGCCGTACTGTCGCAGCGGCTGCAGCCGGCCGTTGTAGCACAGCTCGTTCGAGAAGGAGATGATCTCCGGCATGCACCGGAAGTGCTCCTTGAGCATGAGCGTGCCACGGCCCGCGGAGAGCGCCTCCGTGAGATCGAAGAAGCTGGACTCGGGGCCGAAGAGGCTGCGGACGTCCGGCTCGAGTGCGGTGAGCAACCGGTCCCTCAGATGGAAGTACTCGTCCTGCTTGAGGCCGACGTTGGAGGGGCTGACCTGCTTGCTGTCGCCGACGACGACCATCCGGTCGGCGAGCCAGCTCAGCAGCATGGCCTCCAGGCCGGACTGGCTGGCCTCGTCGACGATGACGACGTCGAACATGCCGGGCCGATCCATGGGCACGGTCTCCGCGACCTGGTGCAGCGGCATGATCCAGGCCGGCACCGCCGTCTGCGCCTTGCGCAGTGCGGCCTGTGCGTCGCGCCGGTAACGATGCTGGTACTTGCCCTTGATGCGCCGTGCCGCCTGCTGGTACGCGCTGAGGGCCCGGGACTGGTCGCCGGTGAGCAGCCCGAGGCAGCGATGCCAGGCACGGGCGGCGGCGAGCCTCGCGAGCATGATGCGGGCCTCGTCGTCGGCCTCCGTCAGTCGCTTGCGCAGGGCGCGCTCGGCCTCCGGATCCGTGAGCCGCTCCATGCGGTCGCGCCACGCGGACCAGGCCCAGGCCTGGGCGAGAAGGGGCAGTCGCGCATCCCAAGCGGCGTCCTCGGGCGCGTTCGTGATCCGCTCGGCGAGTGAGGGAAACGCTTCTTGCGCACGGGTGAGTGCGGCGTGCTGCTCGGCCCGCAGCCGGGCAGCCTCCCGAACCTCGGCGATCTCGTGGCTGAACTCGCGGTAGCCGTCGGGGTTCTGGGCGCGCACGGTGTCGAGTGCACGCGCCACGGCGGGAGATACGTCCGGTCGGTCGCTCCAGGCGCGCAGGAGTTCCTCGGTGTCCGCGATGACCTTGCGTGACTGTTCGGCGGCGCGCAGGGTGGTCGCCGCGCGCAGGAGGGCTCGTACGGCGTTCTCGACGGACTGGTCGTGCCAGGTGGCCACGGTCAGTACCGGTGAGGTCGCTGCGGCGGTGAGCACGTCGGTGCGGGCGGCGGCGACGGCGAGTAGCGCTTCGAGAATCTCGCCGTCCTGCCGCAGGCGAGCGAGTCGCGGACCGTGCCCCTGCCAGGCTCCGGCAGGGCTTCCCCACTCGGATTCCACCTGTGTCAGGCGCAGTTCGAGCTGAACGCGGGCGACAACGACGGCCGCCGTTTCGACATCTTCCGGAACCCGCCCGTCGACACGGACACTCTCCGCGAACGTGCCGGCGGCCTTGGCCAGCTTCGAGCGCATGCCGAGTGGCCCGCGCAGCTTCTGCCCCTGGCCGAGCCCGTCGTACAGGGTGGTGGCCTGGCCGAGCGCGGTGGCCGGGTCGTACTGCTCCAGGCCGCTGACCATTGCGGTACCCAGGGTGGAAAGCGAGGCGTCGACCGCCGCGAGGGCATCGGTGACCGCGGCCTGCCGACTGCGAGCCTGCCAGTCCTGCCCCGCGATCACCTCCCTCAGGAGCGCCACGGCCCACCCGCCGGCCGCGGCAGCGAGCGACGCGGCACGGGCACGGGTGGCGGAGAACGCGTCGAGAGCCGTCGAGAGCCGTTGTTGTTCGGCTTCGCCGAGGCCGCGCACAACCGTGTCGTACTCCTGACACAGCGGGTCCTGTCGCACCACCGCGTGCGCTTCCTCCGCGGACCGCACGACGGAGACGGCTTCCTCGAAGTCACCGGGACTCGGCAGCTCGGAGGGACCGGGCACCTCGGCCGCCAGGACCTGGTGGTGCGGGGTGAACGCGCGGGTGGTGTGCAGGAGGCGCAGAGCTTCGTCGGTGCTCAGCGTGGGCCGCTCCTGCGGAACCTGGCCGAGCCAGTCGTATCTGCCCGCCTCAGCAGTGAGGCGCTCGGCGATTTCCTGGAGGCTGCCGCTGTAGTCGCCGATCTCCGCCTCGAAGCGGTGGGTCTCCTGCTCGCGCAGTACGGCAAGGTCACGCAGCATGGCCTGTTGGGCGGACCGGGCCGCGGCGAGCCGCGTCTGGAGCGTACGGATCTCACGCTGCGAGGCCTTCGGGTCGTAGCCGGCGTACTCGCTGAGGATCTTCTGTACGGATGCCTCGAGCTCTCGTTGAGCGGCCGCGCCGTCCTCGGTGCGGCTCACGCACAAGTCGCGAATGGACTCCGGAAGCTTGTCGCGCAGCACGCGCAGGGCCCGCGGAGTGTGGCTGGTGATCAGGACACGCTTGCCCTGCGCGAGCAGGTCCGTCACCAGGTTGGCGATGGTGTGTGTCTTGCCGGTGCCGGGCGGGCCCTGCACGACAACCAGCCGGTTGGCGCGCAGACGTTCGGCGATGGTGCGCTGCTCCTCGTTGGCCGGGAGCGCGAAGTACATTTCGCCGGTGCTGCTCTCCGTTGCGTCACCCTCGGCTGCCGCGAGGTCGGCGGCGGTCAGCGCACCGTCGCGGCCCGCGATGTAGCCGAGCAGCTCGGTGGGAGGCGTGCCGCCGTCGATCTGGCGGGCGATGGCCTTGAGGGCATCCATCGTGGAACGACGGTTCCGTTCCCGCAGGACGAGTGCGGGTGTGAGTCCCACCTGCGGTACGTCGAGGGTGCGCGGCTTGGCCCGCTCCACGGTCGGCAGGTAACTTCCGGCGCTGTGCGCGGCGTTGACCCAGCTGCGCAGGGCAGTGTGCAGGGCCTCGAAGTGCGCCGGATCGGTGACGTCGGTGGCGCCTTCCAGCACTTCGACGATTCCCTCCCGCACGGCACCCGGGACGTGCTGAGCCCCTTCGAGCATGCCCTCCTCGAGTTCCAGGCCGACGCCCGTCGGGTCCGGAGCCGCGGTCAGCGTGCCGGTGGAGGGGTCGAGCTGGATGGTGGCCCGATGAGTGACCAGATGCCGTTCCACACGCTGGCCACCGGCCGTCTGCCAGGTCAGTCGGCCGAATCCCAGCACGAGTTCGTACGCCTCACCGAGGTTGACAGCGTCCTCGTGCATCTTGTGCAGCCGGTCGTAGAGCTTGACGAGCGGATCGATCGCGCGCCGCCGTTCCGCCCAGGCCAGCCACTCCTGTTCCCAGGCGGCGTACAGCTTCTCGATCTTCTCCCGCTTCGGGTGTTCGTCCAGCTCGTGGTAGGCCTTCTCGAGCGGAATTCCCTGCGACCAGTCCGGGAATTCGGGCTCGATCCGCCGTCGTAGATGTGGAGCGCGGGTCTGCTTGAAGTCGCGGATGCGCGTCTCGTCCACCCAGGGCGCGAGCAGCGGCCTGGGGTGAGGGACATCCTCACGCTCGGGACGTACGACAGTCAGCCAGGCCGGGGCGTCGGTGGCGAGCACACCGTCGAGCATCACCTCGACGCCCGGAGTGTCCGGCAGTTCCTCGAACCACACGGTGCCGGCGGCGCCGTCGAGCGTGCGGACCGGACGGGCCTTGGATTCCTCGGCCTCGGCCAGGAAACGGAAGATCTGGCGCACGCGCGCGGCGTCGGTCTCGTCGGCGGACAGCTCCTGCGTGCCTACGGGCACGGCCTGTCGTCCGAGCCCCGTTGGCTGCGACGGCATGCTCCCGAGCATTGCCCGGGCCGGAACGTGGGGCTCGCCCGCGTCGGCCAGGACATAGTCACCGGCCGCATCCGGCTCCGTGTCCGCAAACAGGGACTGCTGCTGCTCGCCGAACAGCGCCGTCTGGTCGGGGAGTGGCGTCGGCGTGGCTCGCGCGGCCGCCACGCGAGCGCCGACAGAAGCAGGCGGAGCGGCGGTGAAGGTGGTGGCGGTGGTGAAGGTGACGCTCTCGCGCTCGTGCCGACTCGGGAACCGCACCTCGATGTCCAGCTCCGCGGCGGTGCCTGCGGGGATGCTGTAGGCCCAGGTCGCGGAGATTCTGCGACCCTTGCGCAATGTGCCTTCGAGTTCGTCGTCGAGTACTTCGGTCTTGTAGTCCTGTACCTGGCGGCCCGTCTTTCCGTACGGTCCGCTCCGGACGAGCAGGCTGATTCCGTCGACGTCGATGGGCTGTCCGGTGCCGTTGCTCAGGTACAAGGTGCACCGGACCACGTCGTCGCCCTGCCGGTGCCCGTAGGAGTCATCGGGGTCGACCAGCTCGTACGGCACGACGTCGTCGACCCGGACATGCAGCCCGTCGCCGTACTGGTACACGGAGCCGACCGGCTGCACACCGTCGCTCAGGCCACTCTCACTCTGGCTCACACGCCACCCCACCGATTCTGAGGGCCACATGGTGGCCCCTTCGTGAAATCCCGCCCCGGCCACCCGAAGTACCTGCACAACGCGCCCCCCGGCACGTCAACTCGAGTGTGAACTGAGCACACGGGCGAGGGTACCAGGGACGCCGTTCAGATAACCGCCCCATGTCGCCCCAAAGCCACACAACGCCACTCAGGCACTCCGGACACCATCCGAGCCTCACTATCACGCCCTCAAGGCCCCTCAGGGCAAGGCTGCCGCACGGGAGCCGCGCCCGAAGCACTCCCGCATGAATATATATACGTTGACTGAGTTCACAAGTATCATGCAAGATGACCCAAGCGTCACCGGTCCGTTCTCTGCAACGCCCCAAGGGGAAGGCACACATCCATGCGTATGGAAGTTCTCCACGTCTCACCCGAGTTGGCTGCGAAGTGGCTCACTCGCAACACCAACAACCGACCCCTGAGCAAGGGCACAGTGCAGCAGCTCGCCGGCCAAATGCAGCGCGGCGAATGGCAGTTGACACACCAGGGCATCGCCTTCGACGAGGACGATGTACTCATCGACGGCCAGCACCGGCTGGCGGCCGTCGTCAAGGCCGGAATCACCGTGCCCATGACCGTCACACACGGCGTGCCCCGTACCGCCTTCACGGTGATGGACACGGGACGCAAGCGCACCGGCCGGGATGCACTCGCACTCGCCGGCGAGGCCAACGCGACGCACCTCGCCGCAGCCCTGCGAGGGTTGCACCTCTACCTGCACGCACCGAACTCCGCCTGGAGCGGAGCCTCATCGGTCACCAGCAACGACCAGCTCCTGGTCATGCTCGAGAAACACCCCGGCATCCGCGACGCCCTCCACCACGGCATCGCACTCAACCGCGCGTGCCGTATCACTGTCACCGCGGCGACCATCGGCTGGTACGTCACTACCGCGGCGCGGCCCGACATCGAGCAGTCCCCGTGGGAGGACGGCGTCATCACTGGCGCCCGGCTGGAATCCGGCGACCCTCGCCTCACCCTGCGCAACACCATGCTCAGTCTGGCCGCGGGCAAGACGCACCGCCGCCGCGACGATTCACGCGAGCACCTGCTCTACTACCTCAAGTCGTGGAACGCCTGGGTCGAGGGCCGCAGCATGAAGCTCCTGCGCCGGTCCCCGAACGAGACGATGCCCAGGATCTCCAACCAGTCGGTGGCCGTGCTGGGGGCCAGGGACGCGTAGCGCGCCACCCGTCCTCTGTTGCGTCAACGCCCAAGTAGGCACAAACTCAACACCGTTGACTCAGTTCACGCTAAATTCAGGTGACTGCTGTCACCCGAGGCCGAACGCCGGATGGATGGGCGTACCCCGTGCACCCGCAGGGAAAGGAAGCGCATGCGCGCTCAGGAGATCACCTTCCTCAAGCTCGTCCAAGGGGACAAGCAGTTCCAAGTGCCGCTCTACCAGCGGACGTACAGCTGGGGCGGGGAGCAGCTGAAGCGGCTCTGGGAGGACGTCGGGGAGCTGGTCGACCAGCATGTGTCCGGAGAATCCACGGCACCGCACTTCCTCGGATCCGTGGTGCTGGCTCCGGGCCAGATCCAGGCCGGCGGCGTACAGCGATGGCTGGTGGTGGACGGTCAGCAACGGCTGACCACCCTGATGCTGGCCTTCACCGCCTTGCGTGACCACCTCAAGGAGAGCGGTGATTCGCGGGCCGCCGACAGGGTGCACCGGCAGATCCTGGTCAACGAGTTCCACGAGGGTTTCGATCACTACCGGTTGCTGCCCACCCAGGCGGACCGGGAGGCGTACACCGCATGTGTTCAGTCCCGGGCCGAGGCAGGCGGGGGCGACAACATCGGTGCGGCGTACCGCTTCTTCCGCGGTGCCCTGGCCGAGGGCCAGGAGGCGGGGGTAGAGCGATGGGTGGAGACAGTCGAGACCGTCCTCAAGGACCTGCTCTCGATCGTGGAGATCACCGCCGAGCCGGGCGACAACGTGTACCGCATCTTCGAATCGATCAACAACACGGGCGTCGGGCTCAGTCAGAGCGACCTGCTGCGCAACTACGTGTTCATGCTCCTGCCGAAGCGTGGTGAGCGGGTCTACCAAGAGCTGTGGCTGCCCATGCAGCAGACCCTCGGACCGAAGAACCTCGAACTTCTCGTCTGGTTGGACCTCGTCGTACGCGGCCACCACAAGACGAAACAGAGCGAAATCTACCGGGAACAGCAGAAGCGGCTCCAGCCGCTTGCCGGCGACGAGGACGCGCTCCAGCGCGAGGTCGCCCAACTCGCTGAGCGCGGGCAGCGGTTCCTGCGCATCATCGAACCTCACCGTGAGCCGTCGGCTTCTCTCCGTGGGGTGCTTGAACGCCTCACGGCCTGGGGCGGCCAGACCCACTATCCGCTGGCGCTCCATCTGCTGGACCTCGTCGAAGCGGGCCGTACGACTTCCGAAGACGCGGCGGAAGCACTGCTGTACGTCGAGTCGTACTTGGTGCGGCGCCTCATCTGCCAGACACCGACCACCGGCCTCAACCGGATCTTCATGGAGGCGCCGAAGGAGCTGGAGACCGACCGACCGGCGGCCGAGGCCGTCCGCAGGTTCCTCTCGGGACGCCGCCGCCGGTGGCCGAGCGACGAGGAGCTACGGCAGGCGATCCGCAGCAAGCCGTTCTACTGGAGCGGCCGGCCCCCGCAGCGCAGCTACATTCTGCGTCGTCTTGAGGAGAGCTACCGCCCCACCGAGCCCGTCGACTTCGACAAGGCGTCCCTCAGTGTGGAGCACGTACTCCCCCAACGCCCGGCCCAGGCCTGGTTCGACCTGCTCACCGCCGAGACCGAGGAGAACCAGTCTCCGCAGGAGCTCCACGACCTGCTCGTGCACACACTCGGCAACCTCACACTGACCGGCGACAACGCGAAGCTGTCCAACCATCCCTTCCAGCGCAAGCAGCAGATCCTTGAGTCGAGCGCCCTGCGCATGAATCTGGAGATCGCCTCGGCCGAGCGCTGGGGCAAGGCCGAGATCATGAACCGCGCCGACCGACTCTCCGAGCGCGCAACGGAGTTGTGGCCGGGACCGATCGGCGGAGTGAAGCCGGTCAGCGAAGAGTGGTCCGGCTGGGCGGAGTTGCGCGTCGCGCTGGTCGCGATGCCGAGCGGCACATGGACGACGTACGGCGATGTCGCCGAGCTGATCGGCAGCCATCCGGTGCCCGTCGGCAACTACCTCGGCTCCAACTCGACAGTGATCGGCGCCTATCGCGTACTCACCGCGGACGGCAAGATCTCCGGCTCCTTCCGCTGGGCGGAGGGCAGCGACCGGCAGCCGCCGCAGGAACTGCTGAAGGGCGAGGGAGTGAAGTTCGACCCCTCGGGCCGGGCCCACCGCTCGCAACGCCTTACCGCCGCGGAACTGGCCACCCTCCTCGGCAAGGACGTGTCCCAGCCGGTCTCACACGACCCGCTGCCCGACAGCGAGAACGCCGAAGCGGCCGAACGCTTCCGCGACCAGCTTCACGAGCACTGGCCAGAGGCCTCCACCGGAGTGCGGTCGGCCCTCGACTTCTGGCGGAGACAAGGCGGTTACCTCGACTACGGGCAGTACGAGGAGACCAGCTGCTTCCCGATGCTCGACGCCGGAACCAGCCAACGGCCCCACCTGATCTGGCCGGTGGCGATCTACCCGGTGAGCGGAACGGTCGAGGTGGTCTTCCAGTACCTGAAAGACCGCAGTCCGTTCGACGACACGGAGCAACGCCGCGAGCTGCTGCACCGGCTCAACAAGATCGACGGCATCGAGCTGCCGGAGGCGAAGCTGGAGCTGCGTCCGTCGTTCCCGGTACGGGTCTTCGCGGAGCACGGCGACGAGATCTGTGAAGTGCTGGACTGGTTCGTGCATACGGCTGCGCTCGATCTGGCACGGCGGGCATGAGGCAGGTGCGCCCTTCTCCGCAGGCCCAACGGCTTGCCCCGATCAGCGACCATCCATACGACCGACCGAGGAGCAATGGTGACGGCACTGCCTGAGGAACGGCGTCCTGCCAGATGCACTCGAGTCAGCGTGGTTCGCCTACGACAAACGGCCGCATTGATCCAGGGCGGTGGCAAGTTCCCGGATCGCGTAGATTGCCTGCGTTCAGGGGGATCGGACGTCAGTCGTGGGCTGCCGTTGGAAAACAAGGGGAGACGATGACTGACGACCGCAAGACGGCTGTGCCCGTGTGGACGCTGGCGACCGCTGACGTCCGAGTGCCAGGGTTGACCGCGGGCGAGTCGATGACGGCTGAGCGCTTGGCTGAACTACGCGGAGTGCTGGCCATCCTGGCCGACGAGCCGATCGTCACACTTGAGGTACATCCGCTGCTCGACAAGATCGACCGCGGCCGTGGCATCCCGCTCGACGCCGCGAGTCCCCTGGCGCAGCACCTGTCACAGTTCATCACGCAATCGGCGCGAAGTTCCCTTACGGCGGCCAGAGCGACCGCTTCCGACGAGAGTCTGTATCGCATGGTGGTTCCGGCGAAGGTCGCCGCCCAGTTCGGGCAGGGCATCGTTCGCCCGATGGCGTCGAAGGCGGCGGCCGGTGGCATCCACAGTGCACTCATGAACTCAACGGGCATCGCCGCCAATGCGACGTTCGTGCCGGTCGGAGGAGCGGCAGCGGCAGGCGCAGTCGGTGGGGCCGGTGCTACCGCCGGTGTCGCGGCCGCCGGCGGCGCGGCGCTCACCGTGGCCGCTCCGCTCGTGCTCATGGCCGTGGCGGTGGGGGTGAGCGCGCATGCAGACCACAAGCGCCAGCAGGCCATCGCGCACATCACGGAACTGCTGGAGCAACTTCAGGAGGACAAGCTCGACGACGAGCACAGCGGACTCAACGGCTGCCGTGCCGCCATCGACAAGGCCACGGCCATCCTGCTCGATCAGGGCAAGCTCGGTGTCTCGCTGGGACTCGACTCGGCGGTGCACACCATCGACACGGCGCTGAGCAAAGCGGACATCCGCCTCGCCCGATGGCAGAGCGCGCTCGACAGACTCCCCGAGGGCAAGGCCGTCGAACTCGGCACGCTGACCAAGTCATTCCCCGGCATCGACGACGACGGCGGCATGTTCCGCACCCACCTCGAACTCGCTTCCCTGGCCATCGCGCTGATGCGGCGGGTCGTCGTCCTCCAAGCCGTCGAGCACGCCCAGAGCGACCCCGGCAATCCGTTCGAGAACTTCACCCGCGTACTCAAGCGCGATCAGCAGCGCCTCGACGAACTGGAGTCGGGCATCGCCGGTGTCCTGGTACGCCTGTCGGCACTGGAGCTGGCACGTCCGAACGGTTTGCGACCCGTCTTCACGACGGGTGAAGTCGATCGCCTCATGAGCGCGGCAAACCGAATTCACAAGCTGGGCGACGGCGTCATGGCCAACAGCCGCACGACAGACGTGGCGATTGAGATCGCCCGCAACAAGGACGGCTCGGTGGTCGTGCTCCCTGCGCTGCCCGCGTAGGCGTAGGCGCGCTCGCACTCACTTGGTGAGTGGTGCGGGGTTGCCCGAAACCTCGAACGCGGTTGTGGCTCTCTGTCCAGGAGTTGACCCTCGACCTTGTGCAGGGCTCAGAGTCCCGGGTGTGGAGAGCGAGATGCGCAGCATTGGTGAGATGGCCCGGGACAGCGGACTGGGCGTGAGTGCCCTGCGGTTCTACGACCGTGCCGGTGTGCTGGTCCCCGCCTGGGTGGATCCGGTCAGTGGCTACCGCTGGTACGGCCCCGAGCAGCTGGAAGAGGCCCGGTTGCTGGCCCGGTTGCGCCGGGCCGGTATGCCGTTGGCGGACATCCGGCTGGTACTGGCCGGCTGGTCCAGCGCGGACACCGACCTGGTGCACAAGCTCCTTCAGACGCATCTGCGCCGTCTCGAACAGGGGCTGTCCGATGCCCGCAGCGAGTTCTCCACACTCCGAGCGCTACTCGAACACCGGGAGAATCCCATGACGTCGCTCCGCACCGCCACCATCAAGCTGACTGTCTCCGCACCTGAGCTGGCCGCCGCACTGGACGCGGTCCGATTCGCCGCCAGTACCGACCCGGAGCTGCCGATGCTCGGCGGTGTCCTGTTCGACATCGAGGACGAGGCACTCCACGTCGTGGCCACCGACCGGTACCGGATGGCCGTCGCGCGAGTCGGTGCTGCAGGGCACGGCGGGTCCCGTGTGCAGGTGATCGTGCCTGTCCCGCTCGCCGACGCGATGCGGGCGTTGCTGAATGGTGAGGAACCCGTCGAGCTCGCTGTGGACGGTGACCGTGTGACGCTGGAGATGGGGGGCGGGAGCCGTCAGGCGGCCGGCCAGTGCCTCGATCACGACTTCCCCGACTACCGTCGCCTCATCCAGCTGCCGGCCGGGCGCCGCACCCTGATCGATGTGCCGGCCTTCCGGAAGGCGGTGGAGACCGGTCCCGTCCGCGCGAGCGAGGTGCGCAAGCCGGACGGTGGGTCCGTCGATCTCAGCGTGCTCAAGGTGACGGCCGACGGCACGGTGACCATCTGCGAGGACGGTGCCGACGGCCAGGACCTGGTCGCTGTCAACCGCGAGTTCCTGCTGCACGCGCTCACCGCCGGAGCCTGCGACCAGCTGATCCTGGAGTTCGGCGCCCCTACGGCACCCCTGGCGATCCGCCGGCCCGACACCGAGGACACATTCTCGATGCTGATGCCGGTGCGCCTGGACAACTGACCAGCACACGGAGACGCGGCTGAGCCGTCAGAAGTTGCCGACGCAGGTGCCGATGGCGGAGCTGTCGCTCATCATCAGCGAGGAGGCGCTCCGCAACCCGGTGGGTGATGCCGAGGTCATGCGCGGCCAGTGGCAACGGCTGCTGGAAGTCGGTGCGTTGCGTAACGCCGAGGTTCAGGTCATGCCTGCCGCGCCGGGGTTCCACGCCGGGCTGAACGGACCGTTCGTGATGCTGGAGACGAAGGAGCATCGGCACCTCGGATACATCGAGTCCCAGGAGGTCGGGTGCGTCGTCCGTGATCCAGCAGAGCGCCGTGTACGTACGGGACTCAAAGGTTGCGGATGGCGGGCAGGTGCTACGGGTCGGCCGGGGCGAGTGGGATGCGTTCGTGGCGCTCGCAGCCGGGTAGTCCCATCCAGGGGCTCCGAGCGGAACAAGGGGCTGGTTCGCCTCACTTGGAGTGAGGCGAACCAGCCCGCTGTCATTCTGACGGCTCAGAAGAGGGCACCCTCGGCGCCCTCACCGAAATCCGACCCACCTCGCGCGGCCAGCTGCTCCTTGCGCTTCTGGACGGCCTCGGCTGAGGGCGGGGGCATGTCGGGGTGCTTGGCCGGCTTCTTGTGCAGCCCGAGGTGGACCTCGTCGGCGTATGCCTGGTGGTTCAACTGGCGCAGCCGGTCGATGATCTCGGTCCGGGCGAGCAGGCCGATGGTGTAGCGGGTGCCCTGGTCGGTTTCGTGAAAGCCGTGGTCTAGCGGGAAGGTCTCGTGGGTCGGATCGGCGGGTGGGGCCTGCCCGGAGTCGTCCAAGAGGTCGAGCCAGCCGTACGCCTCGACGGTGGCCTTGTCGATCTCCTCGTGGATGCGACGGAGTTCGACGATGTCCTCATCCTGGCAGTCGGAGTTGTGGACTAGGTTGTAGGTGGCAGTGAGCCCCATGTTCCGGGCGAGCATCAGGTCACGACGGTAGTCGTCGAGGCGGGCCCCGGCGACACGGAGGCGAGAGGTGAGCGGGGGGCGGACGAGGGTCTCGAAGACGTCGGTGGGCGTGTAGCGGAGGTCGCCCTTCATAGTGGAGGCGCGGTCGATCGCCCACCAGTAGTGGGGGGCACTGGAGAGAACCGCAAGCAGTGCGAAATCGTCTGAGGCGAAGACACCGAGCATGTGCGAGAACACCTGGCCGGTCGGCACCATCACCGGCATCACAACCTTACTAACAAGCGTGATGGCGATACATTTCTCCAACGGCGCGATAGCAGTACGCAGCCCTGGAGCCAGCTTCTCGTATTGCCACCACTTTTCACGCACTGATCTCTTATCGTTACCCAACAAGTCACGTTGAGGCTTTACCAAATCACGCACTCTAGTCAATGCCGCCGGATACTTCTCAGCTTGCGACAAAGAAAGGTCACGAAAGTCGATGATCTTTCGCCTGGCCGCCACCCGCGAGTCAGTGTTCAAATCCTGCCCATTCAAATAGTCAAATAGGACATCATTCGACGCAGGATCTGCAGCGACTAGCTCTTCCGCCTCCTCACGGGTGAGCACGAATCCTATACCATTCACGAAGTTACCGATGAAAGCGCAACTAGAGTTGATCTTGAGTTTCTCGTTCCACGACGACTCGCGAGAAGCCGGATTCAGCGACGAGGTGATCCCGTGAGGCACAGCCAGGGAATCGAGAATTCTGGATGATTCGGGCGCCATAGGGTGTCTCGTGGTCCAAACTGCACAATACTCTAGCGTCGCTGAACTTGAAGGCCACGACTCACTTTTGATTGCGCGACGAATGTCTACAGCACCATCAACCAACTGGTCGAGTCCAACCTCACGGGTGTCCCCCTGGGCAAGGGTATTGGTTGCAACTAGACCCGTCTGCCCGCCAGAGTTCAGCAATGCGTGCGCACGCAGTTCAAAATATGCGACCAGGTCCGCATTGCCCCGCGCCCCCTGCGCCAGATAATCCACAAGGTATTCACGGTAAGCCGACCCGAAAGGCCCCGTCAGCTTCTTTCCCCCCAAGAACGGCGGATTCCCCACAATCGCGTCGAACCCACCCCGCAGCGAGAACACCTCCGTGAACACCAGCGGCCAGTGCACCGGCCGCCTCTCCAGCGCCCCGTCCGGCAGCTCCGACCCCAGCCACTCCTCCGCCGTGGCGCGCGCCTCGCGCACCACGTCCGAGTCGTCCTCCACCTCGTCCTCAACGATCCGCTGCACAATCAACGCCGCATGCGGAAACAGGTCTCTGACGCGCTCGCCACCGTCCGCCGCGTACCACGGCACGCGCCCTGAGGCGCACGTCGCCAGCGCCGCACCCGCGATCAGGTCACCCACCAACCGCAGCCATTGCGAGTGCCGGTTGACCTCGGCCAGCCGCTCCCGCTTCTCCTGAAGCGCCGACAGGTCGCCCCCCTTGATCGCGGTGATCGCCAGACGTTCCCGCGTCAGCTGGTCCACCAACTGCCGTGCCTGCTCGGCAAGGATGTCGGCCTGCTGCCCCGGCTTCATGTGCACGGACTGAATCTGCTCCATGTTGTGCACACCGAGCAACGAGTCCCCCGCCACCAACCGGTCGTCCAGGAACGTGAACGGCCGTCCGGGGTCCATGGAGACCAGCCACAGCGACAGCTTGGCCATCTCCACGGCCATCGGGTTGATGTCCACCCCGTACAGGCAGTGCTCAATCACCTGACGCCGGGCCTCGACCACCACCGGGTCCTGTTCCGCGTCCGCCGCCGTCACGGCGTCCACCGCGCGGCCCGCCCGGTACGTCATCGCGTCCGTGCGACCCTCGGATTCCCAAGCCTCGATCAGGCGATCCGCCAAGTAGCGGCAGGCCGCCACCAGGAACGCCGCCGAGCCCATCGCGATGTCGGCGACCTTCAATTCCTTGATCTGCTCAGAGGACTTGAGGCGCCACTCCCCCGTGTCCGCCGTCTGGAGCGGCCCCGGCTCGTACACCAGGGGCTCCAGCGCGTGCAGCACGACTTCCTCGGCAAGGAACCGGGGCGTGTAGTGCGTGCCCGTGTTCTTCCGGAGCGAGGACTCCGTAACGTACAGGGCGCCGTTCGGGATGACCGTCGGCAGGCCCCGTAGGTCGTCCCGAAGAATGCCAACGAACGGCAACAGCCGCTCCGTAAGCGCCACGTCCTTCGTCACGGCGTTCAGCCGACGCCTCGCCTCCGCCGCGTCCTCACCCCCGAGCGGGGCCAGCCGCTTCTCCAACTGCCCCGCCGTCGCCGGGGGCTTGGGGTCCTTCCACTTCTCATAGATTGCCTTCGCCAGCGCCTTGACCGACGTAGCCGCCTTCGCCGCCAGCGACTCCAACTCCCGTAGCGGCACCTCGTGTTCAAGTCCCTCCGGCCCGATCAGCCCCACCATGTGCTCAGTCGCCCGCCGCCCGTCAAACGACAGCAGGCCCTCATACACGTAACCGATCTGCTCAACGTCCAACGCCCGGAAGCTGAGCGTGCGGACCTCGCGGTCCCTGCCCTTGCCGACGCGGACCTCCTGCACGGCCTGGAGCATGTGGAGGACCGTGCGGTCGTCGATCGGGAGGAGCGGGGTGGTGCGCTCCAGCCAGGGGTACTTGTCGGGGTCGAAGATCGAGCCGTCGTACGCGGGCAGGCGGAAGCCGGAGCCCGGGTGGTCCACTCCCCCGTGCACGGCGTGGAACAGGGCGATCAGCCGGTGCCACGCCGACGTGGTGTGTTCCAGCGAGGTCTCGCCCTCCTCGTCCGCCCGCGCCTTGAGTTCGTCGCGCAGGAAGCGGGCGGAGTAGGACCGCGCGTACACCTCGTTGTCCGCCGGGAGCAGGCCGCGTTCCTCGGCGAACAGGAGGAACACGATGCGCATCATCACCGCGACCGCGCCGCGGTAGACCTCGCCCGCGCTGACGCCGGACGCATGCAGCCCAGCAGCACCGTGCTCCATGGCGCGCACGTCCGCTCGCCCTATGGCGTCGACGAGGAGTTCGACGGCCTGCCGGACCTGGATGCCCAGCGCCTCCGTGACGTCCTCGCCGGCCGCGAGGCTCGCCTTGAGCAGGCCAACCAGCGTCTCGGCCTCCTCGTACTCGAAGAAGCGGCGGCGGCGCAGCAGCGAGACGAAGGCGCGGACGACGTTGCGTTCGGCGGCTTCGTTCCAGCCGATGGAGTCGAAGACGGCCGTGGTCGTGACGCCGCCGAGCGGGGCCCAGACCAGGCACCACCAGCGGCCGTCGGTGACGAGGCCCAGCGGAACGCCGTGGTGGCGCAGGAGGCGGGCGAGGCGGTCGGCGGGGGCCGCGGCCCAGTCGCCGCCACCGCCCGCGCGGGCGGTCGGCGCGGTGCCTGCCGGGACCGTGATGCCCAGCAGCCGTACGCGCTTGGCGGCGGACTCGACATCGGGCTCGGCGGCGAGATCCGTACCCGGTTCGACGAGGGCGAAGTCGGGGCGTACCTCGGTGTTGTGCTCCGCCACTCGCAGGGTGAGGCGGTCCAAGCCGTGGTGCTCGGCCTCGCCCTGACGCAGCGTCAGGGCGTCGTCCCAGCCGAGGAGGCTGCGCAGGATGTACGCCACCCACTCGTCGCGCCCCGCCGTCATGTCCGTCTGCCAGTCAGCGTGACGGGCGCGCAGCCTGGCCCGTTCGTCCTTCTCCAGGGTGTCGAGCTGGGGCCAGGCCCGCAGCAGGACGGGCATGGTGAGGAAGGGACCGGAGACCTCGGTGAGGTCGAGCCACTCCTGGTGCTGCCGACGGCCGTCGGCGGCCTGGGCCTTGGCGGCGGCGACTCCACGGCTCATGGGGCGGCGGGTGCTCATCGGCGGGCTTCCTTTGCGGGAACGACGAAGACGACGGCGGCGGGGAAGAGGTGGGAGCGGGGCTCACGGTAGCGGGCGGCGATGGCGGTGAGTTCGCGTTCGCGTTCGGCGGGGAGGCCTTCGAGGCGTTCCTGCCAGCGGCGGCGGTCGTCCTCGAACTGGCGGCGCTCGTGGCCGGTCAGTTCGTGGGTGGAGAGCAGGGCCAGCTGTTCGCCCTCGCCGTCTCCCTCCTCCTTGAGTTTGGTGCGCAGGGTGGCTTCGAAGCGGTCGAGGGTGGCGGTGATGCGGCGCTCCTCCTCGGTCCGGCGGTCGGCGAGCCGACTCTCCAGCTGGCGGCCGAGTTCGGAGGCGCGGGCCTCCAGTGACCTGTAGAGCGGGTCCCGGAGCTTCGGCCAGGCCTCGGTCAGTTCGTTGCGCAGGTGCGGGGCGGCCTCGGCGCCCTCGGTGAGCGCGCGGGAGAGGACCCTGCCCTGTTCGCCGACCGACTCCCAGCGGCGGAAGCGTCCGGTGTCGCCGAACCAGCCGCCCGCGTACAGGACTTCCTCGTGGAGGCGGGTGCCGTCAGTGCCGACAAGGACGTAGCGGGCGTAAGCGGAGACCAGGGTCGTCGTGACGGCCGGGTCGTCGGAGACGACGGCGGTGACGCGGTTCAGGCCGACCGAGTCGGCGTTCCAGACGGCGGCGGTGAGCAGGCGCGTGGAGAGGGCGACGAGTGGGTGCTTGAGGTGGGCGAGGACCACGTCGTCCCTGCCCTGCGTGGCAACGGCCGGGGAGAAGGTGAGGGGGCGCTGTTCGCCCTCGCGGAGCTTGTGGGCGAGGCCACGGGTGGCTCGCTCCCAGCTGCCGGAGAGCGGCTGTACGTCGAACAGGTCGCCGGGCTCGAACTCTTCGGCGCGCAGTGGGGACGGGACGAGCGCGGGCTGGTGGTCGAGAGCGAGGGCGGTGTCGACGACGCGCTTGACGTTGACCGGGCTGAGGCCGAGGGACGAAACGGTCTCCTCGTACTGGTCGGCGAGTTTCTTGGTCTGTGCCGTGACGTTCTGCTCGGGCGCGACCTCGCCGCCCGTGCGGCGGCCCTTGATCGGCTTGGGTTTGGCGTTCTCGATGTCGACGGGTGCGGTGTCGCCGGTCATGCGACGCTGTACGGCGTCGGCGAGGACGGCGTTGACGGAGCCGAGGTCGTGCTCCATGCGTGCGACCTTCTTGGCGACGCGGGAGAGGAACTCCAGGTCGGCCTCGTAGGAGCCGGCCTGGGCCTGCTGCCAGCCGGAGCCGATGAAGTGGGTGATCTCCGGGTCGTTCTTCTGGCCCCAGCGGTCGATACGGCCGATGCGCTGTTCGAGCTTGTTGGGATTGAAGGGGATGTCGTAGTTGATCAGGCGGTGGCAGTGGTTCTGGAGGTCGATGCCCTCACCGGCGGCGTCGGTGGCGAGGAGGATGCGGACCTTGCCCTCTGCCCGTGTCGGCTCGGCCTGGAAGCCGAGGCGGATGCGCTCGCGTTCCTCGGTGGGCAGGCCGCCGTGGAGACGCTCGACGCGGCCGCCGTCGGTGAGTTCCTCCTGCTGGAGGAGGTCGTGGAGCCACTCCTGGGTGTCGCGGTACTCGGTGAAGATGACGACCCGCTCGTTGGTCCACTTCTTGCCGTCGGGGCGGCAGATGGCCTTGATGGCGCCGATCAGGGCGTCGGCCTTGGAGTCGGGGGCGGCCTCGTGGGTGAGAGCCCAGCGCTCCATCTCCTGGAGCAGGTCGAGTTCCTGGCCGTCCTCGGCGGGGGTGAGCGAGGTGGAGCGGGTCAGCGCGTCGTCCTCGGCGTCGACGAGGCCGGTGTCGTCGAGGTCGGCGACGAGATCGGCGAACTCCTCCAGCCACTCGGGGACTTCGGCCGCGGCGGCGCGTCCGCGCGCGGGGCCGGTGTCCTCCAGGTGGGAGAGGTAGACCTGGACGGTGTGGAGGAAGGCGGCCGGGGAGGAGAAGAGGCGCTTCTTCAGCAGCAGCGTCACCAGGTCGGCGGCGCGGCGTCCACCGCGGGCCTTCGGCGTCAGCTTCTTGCGGCGCAACTCGGCGAAAGCGCTGAGCAGTTGGTGGATCTCGCGCTCCTGTGGCGTGTAGTCCACGGAGAGTTCGAGGGTCTTACGGGTGCGGAAGCGGGGCGTGCCGTCGGCGTTGGTGACGGTGGACTTCAGACGTCGTACGACGGTGTCCTTGAGGGCTTCCTTGTCGGGGTCGACGCCGCGAGCGAAGCGCTGGTCGTCGATGAGTTCGAGGAGCGCCGTGTACGACTCGGGGTAGCCGTTGTGCGGGGTGGCGGAGAGGAAGAGCCGGTGCTCGAAGTGCGGGACGAGACGCCGGATCAGCTTGGTCTGTTGGGAGTCGACGGCGTACACCTGCTTGGGGGCGGCGGGTGCGACATGGTGGGCCTCGTCGAGGACGAGCAGGTCGAAGAAGCGCTTGTGCTCGCCGTCGGAGCTTTCCTCGGGGGCACCGATGACCTCGTCGAGGAGGCGCTGGGCCTTCTGGCCGCGCAGCCAGGGCAGGGAGACGATGGTGAGCGGGTGGACGCGGAAGGGGTTGGCGGCCGTTCCGTGGGTGCGGCGCAGGCGGGCACAGTGCTCGGAGTCGACGATGGTGAACTCCAGGCCGAACTTCTCGGCCATCTCGTCACGCCACTTGAGGGTGAGGCCGGCCGGGCAGACGACCATGGTGCGCCGCGCACGGCCGCGCAGCATCAACTCCTGGACGACGAGACCGGCTTCGATGGTCTTTCCGAGGCCGACGTCGTCGGCGAGGAGGAGGTTGACGCGGGGGGCGCCGACAGCGCGGGAGACGGGCTCCAGCTGGTACGGCTCGACGGCGACGCCGGAGCGGAACGGGGCCTGCAGAGTCTTGGCGTCGGCGGAGGCTACGGCGGACCAGCGGACGGCGTCGAGGAAGGCCGCGAGGCGGTTCGGGGAGTCGTACGTGCCGGTGGAGGCGTCGGGGAGGGAGCCGGCGGGCAGCACGCGGCGGCCGGGCTCGACCTCCCAGATGACGGAGAGGGTGTCGCCGAAGCGGCCGTCGGCCACGGACTGGAGGTGGACGAGAGTGGCGGGCCTGTGTCGCTCATGGCCGTCGGCGCCGTCACCGTCGGCTGTCGGGGACGGTTCGACGCGGGCCACGACCCAGGACTGGCCGCGCACCTCGACGAGATTGCCCTCCTCGGGGAGCTCCTGCGTCCCCGTCCGCTCGGTCTCGCGCTGAGCTGCTGACGTCATGGGCGCTGTCCCCTCGGTGTCTCCTGCTGCCGTCCGTAGACAGTGTCCTGTCTCCCCACCGGAACGGCGCGGCCGCAGAGTAACACGACGTAATACTTGTGAACAGAGATTACAAAATCATGGTCGGTGCGGGGCGCCTCTCAGGCCATGCGCCGCAGCCGGGCCAGTAGCGAGCGTGTGCGTCCGCGTCGAGCATCGTCCACCGGCAGGACCCTCTCCTCGTCGTCAGCCAGGCGTCGCAGGAGTTCCTCGGCCGCGTGGCGCTCTCCCGTACGGACCAGCAGGACGGCGATCTCGTATCGCGTGTCCAGCACCGCGGGATCACTCGGGCCGAGAAGGCTGCGCTGCTCGGCGAGGATCGACTTCAACTCGTCCAGGGCCTCGCGGGTGCGGCCGAGTGCGCTCACGCACAGAGCGGCTCCGACCCGGGCCGCGAGGAGGTCGGCGCGCCCCAGGCCTGAGGCAGCCATGAGGGCCTCGTACTCCTCCAAGGCGCGGGCCGGTCGGCCGGACTGGCGCAGGGCGGCCGTTTCAGCCAGTCGCGGGTGCTCAAGCACCGTCGCGGCAGCCGGAAGCTGCGCCGGGGACCAGGCTGCGAGCAGGATGGCCACCTCGGCCGCCGAGCCGGGCCGGTCCTCGGGTTTCTTCTCCAGCAGGCCCGCTATCAGCGTCCGCAATCCGGTCGGGACGCCGGAGCGGCGGTCGGCGAGCGGAGGCACCGGCTCGTGTGCGTGCTGGTGGTACAGCATGAAAGGGCTGCCGTCGGTGAAGGGCGGGGCCCCGGTGAGCATTTCGTAGAGGACACAGCCGAGCGAGTAGAGGTCGCTTGCCGGCACGGTCTGGCCGATGGCCTGCTCGGGTGCCATGTAGACGACGGTGCCCGGGGTGGCGTTGGCGGCGGTGAACCGGGTCTCGCCCGGTCGGGGCTCCAGGGCGGCGGCGACACCGAAGTCGAGGACTTTGATCTCGCCGTCCGGAGTGATCATCAGGTTCGACGGTTTGAGATCGCGGTGCACGACGCTCTGGCTGTGCGCATAGGCGAGCACGTCGGCGATATGCCGTGCGATGTCCGCGGCGTGCTCCACGGCCAGCGGGCCGTCATCTTTGAGCACGGCGTCGAGGGCACGGCCCGGGACTAGATCCATGACGAGGTACAACTCGCCTTCGTGGCTGCCGTGATCGTGGACCGCGGGGATGCCCGGGTGATCCAGACGGCTGGTGAGGCGTGCCTCGCGCAGAAACCGGCGTTCCAGTGTCGTGGGCTCGGCTCCGCGACCGTGGGATGCGAGGAGTTTTATGGCCACGTCCTGGCCGTGCCGCCGGTCGTGCGCTGCCCAGACGACACCCATGCCGCCCCGGCCGAGTTCGTGCGTGAGCTCGTACCGTCCAAGGCTTCGCCGCATTGCGCCCGTCCCCAGTCCCGTCACCCTCGGCGCCTGTCACACCCCTGCGACCGGGGCGGCGCTGCGCACCCGGTCGGTGAGGTCATTCTCTCAATGTTCACACGGGCCTCGGCCCTTGCGGGACGAGGAAAGGGCGGCGGGGGTCCTCGGGCAGGCCTGGGCGGGCGGCCAGTTCGGGAGCCGATACGGGAAGGTAGGGCGCAAGGGCCGCGTAGACCTCGGTGGCGGAGGACGGGCGGTCGTCCGGACGCTTGGCGAGCAGGGACGTCACCAGGTCCTGGAGGGCATAGGGCACGTCCACACCCGAGTCGGAGATGGCGGGCGGGGGCGAGCTCAGATGGCGGGAGGCCAGGAGGGCCGGCTGGTCGGTTGCGAAAGGTGCTGTGCCCGTGAGCATGTGATGGAGCAGGCAGCCCACCGCGTAGAGGTCGCTGCGGCCGTCGAGCCGCCCCTGGCCGGAGAGCAGTTCGGGTGAGGCGCAGAGAATATTGCCGATGCCTTCACCGGTCATGGTCAGGCGTGGGTCGGCGTCGGTGAGTAGTTTCACCAGCCCGAAGTCCAGGATCTTGACGACGCCGTCCCGCCGGACCATGACGTTCTGCGTCTTGAGGTCACGGTGCACGAGGTCGGCAGCGTGGGCTGCGGACAGCCCGGCACACAGCTGAGCGGCGACGGCGACAGCCGAGGGCACATCGAATCGTTCGCCCTCCTGCTGGTCGAAGAGGTACTCCAGGGTGGTGCCCTCGATCAGTTCCATCACCAGACAGCAGGTGTCGTCCGTGATCGAAGCGTCGAAGACCGTGGTGATGTTGGAGTGGTCGAGGCGCGCCGCGGCCTGTGCCTCCCTCTTGAAGCGAGCAAGTGCCTCCTGGCGACTCTGCGGAACGGCCAGCAGTTCCGCGGCGATCGTCTTCACCGCCACGGGCCGCTCGAGATACAGGTCGCACCCTTGCCACACCTGCCCCATCACGCCTTGGCCGAGAACCGACCTCAGTTCATAGCGGTTGCGCAGCACCATTCCCGGCGTGAATTTCTGCATTTTCTCCCGTCCTCCACACTTTCCCCACAGCGAGCCCAAGGATTTTTACTGTGAACAAAGTCAATGAGCGTAGTAGCCTTTCCGGCAACACGGCCGCTGGGACGCCGACCAGCCCAGCCGGCCAAGCACCTCGGAGACTGTTCGATGAGTACATCCAAGGCCGTACCCGTCAGCTTGGCCGAGATCGCCCGGATCGCCGGTGTGGGGCGCGCGGCGGTGAGCAACTGGCGCCGCCGCCATGACTCGTTCCCCACCCGCATCGGCGGCACCGACGTCAGTCCGCAGTTCTCACTGGCGGAGGTGGAGCAGTGGCTGCGGGACAACGGCAAGCTCAAGGACATCGGCGGCCGCGAGTTCCTCTGGCCACGGTTCGAGGCGCTGGGCAGCAGGGACGAGTCGGGCCTGGCCGTCGCCGAGGCGGCCCGTCGGATGCGGGCTCCTCGTGCGCGTATGTCGCAGTCCGAACTCTCCGCTGACGCACGGGAGTTGGTGAGCGATACGGCGAGGCTGGGGCGAAGCGAGGGGCCACGTGAAACCTTTGAGTTCCTGCTGCAACGGTGGCTCGAAACGCATGTACGGCAGCTCAGCACCACGCCCCCTCAGCTCGCCGCGCTGATGAACCGTATCGCCCTCGCCGTCCGTCTCGGGGAGAGCGATGACGGACTGACCGTCTTCGATCCCGCCTGTGGCACTGGTCATCTGCCTGCCGCGGCCGTGCAGGAGTACGACGGTTCGGGTCTGGTGGTGCTGGGGTGCGAGCGAGATCCGGCACTCGTCGCGCTGGCCTCCGCCCGGCTCGGATTCATCGCGGAGAACCGGGACTTCCGTATCGATATAGCCACGGCGGACGCGCTGCGCGCGGATCCCTTCGCCGGAGTGCGGGCCGACATCGCGGTCTGCAACCCACCGTTCAACGAACGCGACTGGGGCTACGAGGAACTCGCCACCGACCAGCGCTGGAGCCACGGACTACCGCCGCGGACCGAGCCGGAACTGGCCTGGGTTCAGCATCTGCTCTCCCACCTCAGGCCCGGCGGGGCGGCCGTCATCGTCCTTCCGCCCGCCGTCGCATCACGCAAGGCGGGTCGCCGCATCCGAGGCTCCCTGCTGCGTACCGGGGTCCTTCGGGCGGTTGTGGCCCTGCCGCCCGGCAGCGCCCAACCGCACAGCGTGTCACTCCAGTTGTGGGTCCTCAGAGCTGCTCCGGACAGCCCTGTCACCGCTCCACCCAGCCAGGACGCGCTCCTCGTGGACGCCACACACTTCGCAAGGATCGGCGCACGCGACCCAGGGCCTGACTGGGACGATCTCGGCTCTTTCGTCCTCTCCGCCCTGGAAGGCCTCGACCGTCCGGAGGATGACCTACCGGACAGCGCCGTTCGCGTCCCCCTCCTCGAACTGCTGGACGACGAGGTGGACGTCACTCCGGGTCGCTACACCGCATCGAGTACGGAACCTTCCCACATCGAACTCGCAGCATCCTGGGGAGAGTTGGGGACCATTCTGGCCGACCTGACCGGCCACGCGCAGTATCTGTCCAAACTGAACTTCGAGGCCGAGACGCCGCAGACCACAACCACTGTGGGGGACCTCGTCAAGGCCGGTGTACTGACGCTACGCGCCGGACAACAATCCTCGGAGGCCGCGGCACCACCTCGCGATGCCGCCGTGCCGCTCCTCACCGTGGCCGATCTACTGATGGACCGCACCCCCAGCGGGCTGCTCTCCGCCGGCTCGGCACACGCCATCGCGGAGGAGGGTGACGTCGTGGTCACCGGAGTGGTTCGGGCCTTCAAAGCGTGGGTGCACGGAGGACCGCCGATCGCCTTGGGCCCCCAGCTCTACGCCTTGCGGGTGGATCCCGAGAAACTGGATGCCCACTTCCTCGCAGGCTGCCTGCGCGCGCCGGCCAACGGACGCCAGGCAGGCACCCACGCCTCCAGTTCGTCCAGGGTCGACATCCGGCGCCTTCAGGTCCTGCAACTCCCCCTGGAGGAGCAGGCGGCGTACGCTGAAACATTCCGTCGTCTCCGGACCTTCGAGGAGCTCCTCACCAGGACGGACAGCTTGGCCAAGGGATTGGTGAGCGACGTGAGCGATCGACTCGCGTCGGGTGGACTGACCACCTGACGGCCTCAGGGAGATTCGGTCACATGGCTCGATGCGGCGAGGGTTCGACACCGATCAAAAGGATGCGGAACGCATGTACTCCCAGGACTCGATCTCCGGCCACCGCCGCGGCCGTCCCGAACCGACCGCCGAGATGATCTCCGGATTGGCCTGCCTCATCTGCGGCACCGACTACCGGAGCGCACCGGACGCGGACGCGAGGGTGGTTTCCCACCGCGACGGCAAGCAACTGGTCGCCTGCCGCGGGGTCTGCGCACGGATGGCGAGCGGGTCGGCCACCGGTCTGGACGAGACGCCCCTCCCGCTGGCCGAGCGCATGCACAGGCACCAGGCCGATCGCTCCTGACCCGGATATCCGGGCCGGGTCTCCGGCGGCAGACACTGTCGGCGCATGCCTGGACACCGCCGGCACAGAACACGGCAGCGACGACAAACACAACGAGGATGAAAAAACGACGAGGGTGAAAGCCGACATACGACCACGAAACGCGGCCGGTGCCGACCAAGAATCGGTCGGCACCGGCCGCGTAAAAAATCTTGTGTCCGAGGGGGGACTTGAACCCCCACGCCCGATAAAGGGCACTAGCACCTCAAGCTAGCGCGTCTGCCATTCCGCCACCCGGACCAGGTGTCTGCCGCCTTGCAGGGAGTGTTCCGCGCGGCGACAGAGACAACAATACCAAGCTTTGGGACGTCGTTTCACCTGCGTATCCGGGCCGCGCAGGGGCGGAGGGGACGAGCCGGGGAAGGCACCGCGAGTAGTCGGGTCGGCACAGCTACGAGCAGGCGCAGCAAGCCGACGACGTGCGGAGCTCCCCCGGTCACGCCGTGGGGCTCAGGGCATCAGGTGGTAGTCGGGGAAGTTGCCGGGCAGCCTCTCCCCGGCCGCGCCCTGGGTGACGGCGCGCACGAGCAGCTCGCCGCCCACGAACGCGCCGCGCCACGACGCTCCGAAGCCGCCGAACAGCTCGTCCCGGTCCCCGCGGGAGCGCGGTTTCCCGTGGCCGACCTTGAATGCCCGGATCTGCGGGGCCAGCCGCTCGTACGTGGCCGGGTCGTCGGTCGAGAGGGTGGCTACCAGGGCGCCGTTCGACGCGTTCATGGCAGCCAGCAGCTCGGCCTCGGTGTCGACCAGGACGATGGTGTCGACCGGGCCGAAGGGCTCCGCGTGGTGCAGCGGTGAGGACGGCGGCGGGTTGAGCAGCGTGACCGGCTGAACGTACGCCGCCATGTCCTGGCCGGGCAGGAAGCGCGCGTCGATGAGCTTGCCGCGGTGCAGCGGGACGGCACCGCGGTCGATGGCCTCGGCGACCTGATCGTGAAGCTCCTTCGCCTTGGCCGCGTTGATCACCGGCCCGAAGTCCAGCTGCGGATACGGGTCGTCGGGCTGCTCCACCGCGAGCGGGTGGCCGATCCGCAGGGTGCGTACGGCCGGCAGGTACGCGGCGAGGAACTCGTCGAAGAGCGAACGCTGGACGACGAAGCGCGGGTACGCCGTGCAGCGCTGCTTGCCGTAGTCGAAGAGCTTCGGGATGACCGCCGTGAGCGCGTCCCAGTCCGTGTGGTTCCAGATGCCCCAGGTGTTGAGTCCTTCCTGTTCGAGTACGTGTCGCTTGCCGAGGTCGGCGACGGCCGTGGCCACCGCGGCGCCCGTGTCGCGACCGCCGACGAAGGAGACGCAGCCGATCTCGGGCGCGCGCACGAGCGCCTCCGACAGCTCGCCTCCGCTGCCGCTGACGAGGGTGACGGGAATCCCTTCGCGTGCGGCGAGCGCGCAGGCCAGGGTGAGACACGCGACGCCGCCGTCGGTCGGGGTCTTGGCGATGACCGCGTTCCCTGCCAATGCCTGTACCAGTACTGCGTGAACGAGCACGCTCATCGGGTAGTTCCAGCTCGCGATGTTGGACACCGGACCGTCCAGCGGGGCCCGGCCCTCGAGCATGGGCTCGATTCCGTCGACGTACCAGCGCACGCCGTCGACAGCCCGGTCGACGTCCGCCTGCGCCAGCCGCCAGGGCTTGCCGATCTCCCAGACGAGAAGGAGTGCGAGAAGTTCGCGGTGCTGGGTGAGGGCGTCGAGGGTGGCCGCGACGCGGCAGCGGCGTTCGTCCAGTGGTACGTGGCGCCAGGCGCGGTGCTGGTCGAGGGATGCGCGCACGGCCTGCCGGGCGGTGGCGGCGTCGAGGCGGGGCGGCCCCGCGATCGGGGTGCCGTCGACGGGGCTGGTGGCGGGCAGGGCCCGGCCGTCCGCCTGCCAGGCGGTGTTCCAGAGATTGAGGACTCGGTCGTCCCGGAACGCCTCGGGGGCTACGGCGAGGCAACGCTGCCAGGCGTCGGTCCAGGACGTGCCTGATTTGAGGGTGAGGGTGGATGCCATTCGGTTTGCTCCGCTCTCGGTGCACAGTCGGGGGCGGGGACACAACGGGGCGAGGCGACACGATTTCGGAAAGTCACCTCTGGCCAACTATGAGTGACGTCACGCCTCCGCTTCCAGTGCGGCGACGGCCAATTGCGCCGTCTCGGTCGGCGTACCACCCACGCGCACCCCGACCGCCTCCAGCGCTTCCTTCTTCGCCTGTGCCGTGCCGGACGAACCGGACACGATCGCGCCCGCGTGGCCCATCGTCTTGCCCTCGGGCGCGGTGAAGCCCGCGATGTAGCCGACGACGGGCTTGGTGACGTGCTCCCGGATGTACGCGGCCGCTCGTTCCTCCGCGTCTCCGCCGATCTCCCCGATCAGTACGACGAGTTCGGTGTCGGGGTCTGCTTCGAAAGCCGCCAGGCAGTCGATGTGCGTCGTGCCGACCACGGGATCGCCGCCGATGCCCACGCAGGTGGAGAAGCCGATGTCGCGGAGTTCGTACATGAGTTGGTAGGTGAGCGTGCCGGACTTGGACACGAGGCCGATGCGGCCGGGTTTGGTGATGTCGGCGGGGATGATGCCCGCGTTGGACTGTCCGGGGGTGATCAGGCCCGGGCAGTTGGGGCCGATGATCCGGGTGCCCTTCGTCTTCGCGTACGCGGTGAAGGCGACCGAGTCGTGGACGGGGATGCCCTCCGTGATGACCACGGCGAGTCCGATGCCCGCGTCCGCGGCTTCTGCAACTGCCGCTTTGGCGAAGGCGGGTGGCACGAAGACGACGGTGACGTCGGCGCCGGTCGCCTCGATTCCTTCGCGTACGGAGCCGAAGACGGGTACGGCCCGGTCGTCGAAGTCGACGGTCTGCCCGGCCTTGCGCGGGTTGACGCCGCCGACGACGTCGGTGCCGGCCGCAAGCATGCGCCGAGTGTGCTTCATGCCCTCGCCGCCGGTCATGCCCTGGACGAGGACCTTGCTCTCCTTGGTGAGGTAGATGGCCATGTCTCGCTCCTTCAGCCGGCGTTGGCGAGTTCGGCGGCGCGGCGCGCGGCGCCGTCCATGGTGGCGGCCTGCTGGACCAGGGGATGCGCGCGGCCGTCGAGGATCGCGCGGCCGTGTACGGCGTTGTTTCCGTCGAGGCGTACGACCAGCGGCTTGGTCAACTGGACGGCCTCCAGGGCCTGCACGATGCCGTCGGCGACCGCGTCGCAGGCGGTGATGCCGCCGAAGACGTTGACGAAGACAGATTTCACGGCCGGGTCGGAGAGGATGACGGAGAGGCCGTCGGCCATGATCTGGGCGCTCGCCCCGCCGCCGATGTCGAGGAAGTTGGCGGGGCGCGCGCCGCAGCCGGCGACCACGTCGAGGGTCGACATGACGAGGCCCGCGCCGTTGCCGATGATGCCGACCTCGCCGTCCAGCTTCACGTAGTTGAGACCCTTCGCGGCTGCCGCAGCCTCCAGCGGGTCGTCGTGCGCCGCCTCCTGTTCGCCCCAACGTGCTTGCCGGAACCGGGCGTTGTCGTCGAGCGTGACCTTGCCGTCGAGGGCGAGGAGCTGCCCTTGGGTGGTACGCACGAGGGGATTGACCTCGACGAGTACGGCGTCCTCACGGATCAGCACCTCCCAGAGCCGTATGAGGGCGTCGACGGTCTGCGGGGGCAGGCCTGCCGTGTCGGCGATGTGTGCCGCCTTCGCCGCGGTGACGCCCTCGGCCGGGTCGATGGGGACGCGTGCCACGGCCTCCGGCCTGGTCGCGGCCACTTCTTCTATCTCCATGCCGCCCTCGGCCGAGGCGATCGCGAGGAAGCGGCCGGCGGCGCGATCGAGTACGTAACTGACGTAGAACTCGCTCTCGATGTCGACGGGTTGGGCCAGCATCACCTTGCCGACGGTGTGGCCCTTGATGTCCATGCCGAGGATCTGGCGTGCCGTCAGTTCGGCGGCGGCCGGGTCGGCGGCGAGCTTCACCCCGCCCGCCTTGCCACGCCCACCGGTCTTCACCTGCGCCTTGACCACGACGCGCCCGCCCAGCCTGCGGGCGATCTCGCGCGCCTCCTTGGACGAGTCGGTTACCTCGGCCCGCGGCACCAAGATGCCGTGGTCCTCGAAAAGTTGCCTTGCCTGGTGTTCGTACAGGTCCATTCCGGCTCCTGCCTCAAAAGTGCCGCACGCCCCCTGGACACCACCCACTGGATGCGGGATAACAAGCTTCATACAGTATTCGTCGACTGTATGCAATCAACCGCGACGGCATCCACGAGCAGTGCGCGAACCGTGTCTGAAGTGCACGTTCGCGTGCCCGATCCCCTACGAAGGGACAGGACTTCGCCATGCCCGACGACAACAGCCAGAACCTCATCTCCGGTGGGCACTTGGTCGCCAAGGCACTCAAAGCCGAGGGTGTGGAGGTCATTTACACCCTGTGCGGCGGCCACATCATCGATATCTACGACGGCTGCGTCGACGAAGGCATAGAGGTCGTCGACGTACGCCACGAACAGGTCGCCGCCCACGCCGCCGACGGCTACGCGCGCATCACCGGCAAGCCCGGCTGCGCGGTCGTCACCGCGGGCCCCGGCACGACCGATGCCGTGACGGGTGTCGCCAACGCCTTCCGCGCGGAGTCCCCCATGCTGCTGATCGGCGGCCAAGGGGCCCACACGCAGCACAAGATGGGGTCCCTTCAGGACCTGCCGCACGTCGACATGATGACGCCGATCACGAAGTTCGCGGCGACCGTGCCCGACACCGCACGCGCCGCCGACATGGTGTCCATGGCGTTCCGCGAGTGCTACCACGGCGCGCCCGGGCCCTCCTTCCTGGAGATCCCGCGCGATGTGCTCGACGCCAAGGTGCCGGCCGAGAAGGCCCGGGTCCCCGCCGCCGGCCAGTACCGGGCCTCGACCCGCTCGGCCGGCGACCCCGAGGCGATCGAGAAGCTCGCCGACCTCCTCGTGCACGCCGAGAAACCCGCGATCCTGCTGGGCAGCCAGGTGTGGACGACCCGTGGCACCGAGTCCGCCATCGATCTCGTACGCACCCTCAACATCCCCGCCTATATGAACGGCGCGGGACGCGGGACCCTGCCGCCCGGAGACCCGCACCACTTCCAGCTCTCCCGCCGGTACGCCTTCTCCAACGCCGATGTCATCGTCATCGTCGGCACGCCCTTCGACTTCCGCATGGGCTACGGAAAGCGGCTGTCGCCGGACGCGACCGTGGTGCAGATCGACCTCGACTACCGGACCGTCGGCAAGAACCGGGACATCGACCTCGGGATCGTCGGCGACGCGGGCCTCATTCTGAAGTCGGTGACCGAAGCCGCCTCCGGACGCCTCAACGGGGGCGCGTCGAAACGCAAGGAGTGGCTCGACGAGCTGCGCGCGGCCGAGCAGACGGCCATCGAGAAGCGGCTGCCCAGCCTGAGGTCGGACACCTCGCCCATCCACCCGTACCGGCTCGTCAGCGAGATCAACGACTTCCTCACCGAGGACTCCATCTACATCGGCGACGGCGGGGACATCGTCACCTTCTCCGGCCAGGTCGTACAGCCCAAGTCACCCGGACACTGGATGGACCCGGGACCGCTCGGCACGCTCGGCGTCGGCGTCCCCTTCGTGCTCGCGGCCAAGCAGGCGCGGCCCGACAAGGAAGTGGTGGCCCTCTTCGGAGACGGCGCCTTCTCGCTCACCGGCTGGGACTTCGAGACCCTCGTCCGCTACAACCTCCCCTTCGTCGGGATCGTCGGCAACAACTCCTCGATGAACCAGATCCGTTACGGCCAGAAGGCCAAGTACGGCGAGGAGCGCGAGCGCGTCGGCAACACCCTCGGCGACGTCCACTACGACAAGTTCGCCCAGATGCTCGGCGGTTACGGCGAGGAGGTCCGCGACCCCGCCGACATCGGCCCCGCCCTGAGGCGCGCCCGCGAGTCGGGCAAGCCCTCGCTGATCAATGTCTGGGTCGACCCGGACGCGTACGCCCCCGGAACCATGAACCAGACGATGTACAAGTGAGGTGCCCGCCATGACCAGCACCGCGACGCACACCGCGACGAACGAAGCGCCGAACACCGCGCCCAAGGCTCTCGAAGGCATCCGTGTCCTCGACATGACGCACGTCCAGTCCGGCCCCTCCGCAACCCAGTTGCTGGCCTGGCTAGGGGCGGACGTCGTCAAGCTGGAGGCGCCGACCGGTGACATCACGCGCAAGCAGTTGCGTGACCTTCCGGACGTCGACTCCCTCTACTTCACGATGCTCAACTGCAACAAGCGGAGCATCACCCTCAACACCAAGACCGAGCGCGGCAAGGAGATCCTCACCGAACTGATCCGGCGCTCGGACGTCATGGTCGAGAACTTCGGACCGGGCGCGATCGACCGCATGGGCTTCACCTGGGACCGTATCCAGGAGATCAATCCGCGTATCGTCTATGCCTCCATCAAGGGGTTCGGGGACGGCCCGTACACCAACTTCAAGGCGTACGAGGTCGTCGCTCAGGCCATGGGCGGGTCGATGTCGACCACCGGTTTCGAGGACGGGCCGCCGCTGGCGACGGGGGCCCAGATCGGTGACTCGGGCACGGGCATCCACGCCGTGGCGGGGATTCTCGCGGCGCTGCTTCAGCGGGAGAACACCGGGCGCGGTCAGCGGGTCAATGTGGCCATGCAGCACGCTGTGCTCAACCTCTGCCGGGTGAAGCTGCGCGATCAGCAGCGCCTGGCACACGGCCCGCTCGCTGAATATCCGAACGACGATTTCGGCGACGAGGTTCCCCGGTCCGGCAACGCGTCCGGCGGCGGCCAGCCCGGCTGGGCCGTCAAGTGCGCGCCGGGCGGGCCCAACGACTACGTGTACGTCATCGTGCAGCCCGTCGGCTGGAAGCCGATCACCGAGCTCATCGGACGGCCGGAACTGGCGGACGACCCCGAGTGGGCGACGCCGGAGGCGCGACTGCCGCAGCTCAACAAGATGTTCCAGCTGATCGAGGAGTGGTCGGCCACGCTCCCCAAGTGGGAGGTCCTGGAGAAGCTCAACGCCCACAACATCCCGTGCGGGCCGATCCTGTCGACCAAGGAGATCATCGAGGATCCGTCGCTGGTCGCCAACGAGATGGTCGTGAAGGTGCCGCACCCCGAGCGGGGCGAGTTCGTGACGGTGGGCAGTCCGCTGAAGCTCTCCGACTCCCCCGTGGACGTGGCCAGTTCGCCGCTGCTCGGCGAGCACAACGAAGAGGTGTACGTCGGCGAGCTCGGTCTCGGCGACGAGGAGCTGCGCCTGCTCAAGTCGAACGGAGTGATCTGATTGATGGCCGAAGACCGGGTGCTGAGGGTGCGTACGCTCCTCGAAGCCGTACGGGCCGAGGGCCGGACCGCGCTGACCGCGCCCGAGGGCAAGGTGATCGCCGACGCGTACGCGATCGCCGTCCCCGGCGAGGAGTTGGCGACGAACGTCGACGAGGCGGTCGCGTACGCGGCGCGGTTCGGCGGGCCTGTCGTGATGAAGATCGTCTCCCCGGACATCCTGCACAAGACCGACGCGGGTGGCGTGATCGTCGGAGTGGAGGGCGCGACCGACGTACGGGCCGCCTTCCGCAAAATCATCGACAACGCGCGCGCGTACGCGCCGGACGCCCGTATCGAGGGCGTACAGGTGCAGGAACTGCTCCCCCAGGGGCAGGAGGTCATCGTCGGAGCGGTGACCGATCCGACGTTCGGGAAAGTCGTCGCCTTCGGGCTGGGCGGTGTGCTGGTAGAGGTCCTGAAGGACGTCACTTTCCGCCTCGCCCCCGTAGACGCCGACGAAGCTCTGTCGATGCTGGACTCGATCCGCTCGGCGGAGATCCTGCACGGGGTGCGCGGCGCGCCAGCCGTGGACCGGTGGGCGATCGCCGAGCAGATCCGCCGGGTCTCCGAACTCGTCGCGGACTTCCCGGAGATCGCCGAGGTGGACCTCAATCCGGTGATCGCCACCCCGGAGGGGGCGGTCGCGGCGGACATCCGCGTGATACTCGCGGAGTCGGTCCCGAAGCCGCGTCGCAGGTACACGCGCGAGGAGATCCTCACCTCCATGCGCCGCCTGATGCAGCCCTCCTCGGTCGCCGTGATCGGTGCCTCCAACGAGCAGGGCAAGATCGGCAATTCGGTGATGCGCAACCTCGTCGACGGCGGCTTCTCCGGAGAGATCCACCCGGTGAACCCCAAGGCCGATGACATCTTGGGCCGCAAGGCGTACAAGAGTGTCACCGACATTCCCGGTGAGGTGGATGTGGCGGTCTTCGCGATCCCCGCCAAGTTCGTGGCCTCAGCCCTTGAGGAGGTGGGACGCAAGGGGATCCCCAACGCCGTACTGATCCCCTCCGGGTTCGCGGAGACCGGTGAGCAGCAGCTCCAGGACGAGATCGTGGCCATCGGCGAGCGGTACGGTGTCCGGCTGCTCGGGCCGAACATCTATGGCTACTACTCGACGTGGCAGGATCTGTGCGCCACGTTCTGCACGCCGTACGACGTCAAGGGCGGCGTCGCGCTCACCTCGCAGTCCGGTGGCATAGGGATGGCCATCCTGGGCTTCGCGCGCACTACGAAGACGGGTGTTTCGGCGATCGTGGGGCTCGGCAACAAGTCGGACCTGGACGAGGACGACCTGCTGACCTGGTTCGGCGAGGACCCCAACACCCAGTGCATCGCCATGCACTTGGAGGACCTCAAGGACGGGCGCGCCTTCGTGGAGGCGGCGCGGGCGACCGTCCCCAAGAAGCCGGTGGTCGTCCTGAAGGCGGGCCGTACGGCGGCCGGTGCCAAGGCCGCGGGCTCACACACGGGCGCTCTCGCGGGCGACGACGCCGTCTACGACGACATCCTGAAGCAGGCCGGCGTCATCCGGGCTCCCGGACTGAACGACATGCTGGAGTACGCGCGCGCGTTGCCCGTGCTTCCGACCCCTCAGGGCGACAACGTCGTGATCATCACGGGCGCCGGCGGCAGTGGCGTACTGCTGTCCGACGCGGTGACCGACAACGGCCTCTCCCTGATGGAGATTCCGCCGGACCTGGACGAGGCCTTCAGGAAGTTCATCCCGCCCTTCGGAGCCGCCGGCAACCCGGTGGACATCACCGGCGGCGAGCCCCCGTCGACGTACGAGGCGACGATCCGGCTGGGCCTTGAGGACCCGCGGATCCACTCGCTCGTCCTCGGCTACTGGCACACCATCGTGACCCCTCCCATGGTCTTCGCCGAGCTCACCGCGCGCGTGGTCGCCGAGTTCCGCGAGCGCGGCATCGAGAAGCCGGTGGTGGCGTCACTCGCAGGCGATGTCGAGGTCGAGGAGGCGTCCCAGTACCTCTTCGAGCGGGGCGTCGTGGCGTACCCGTACACGACCGAGAAGCCGGTGGCCGTGCTGGGCGCGAAGTACCGGTGGGCTCGGGCTGCGGGACGGTTGGGGGGCGGTCGATGAACTGAGCGACGGCCCGAACCACGGGGCCTGCGGTGACCGCTCGCCGCGGGCCCCGGCGCGAAGAGAACGGACAGGGGGCGCTGGCCAGACTTCTTCCACGCGAAGGGTTCGATCGACATGGCGACAACTGACATCTCCACATCCGTCCCCTACAGGGAGGTGACGGACGCCAACGGCCGGATGTACCGGGTCGGCGAGACCGATATCGACATCATGGGCCGCAAACGCAAGTGGATGGTCATCCTGCCCTGGGTGGGCATGATGGGCATCAGCTCGGCGGAGTACGCGTTCGCGTCCGCCGAGGACACTCTGCACCAGGCACATCTCTGGTCCGAAGGCAGCATCTTCTGGCTGCTGACCACCTGGGTGTTCTTCCAGGCCGCGGTGGCCTTCCCGGCGGGACGGCTGCGTGAGACCGGCAAGCTGCCGGCCCGCTGGGCGATGATGCTCGGCGCCACCGGAACGCTCTTCGGCTATCTGTCGCTGGCCTACGCGCCGAGCGTCGTACTCGCCTTCATCGGCTTCGGCATGTTCAGCGGTATGGGTGCGGGCATGGTGTACGCCACCTGCGTCAACATGGTCGGCAAGTGGTACCCGGAACGCAAGGGCGGCAAGACCGGCTTCGTCAACGGCGGCTTCGCCTACGGCTCGGTGCCCTTCGTCTTCCTGTTCACCAACGTGATGGACATCTCCAACTTCAAGGTCATCCTGGTCACGGTCGGCGTCTTCCTCGCCGGTGTCGTGGCCGTCGCCGGCTTCTTCTTCAAGGACCCGCCGAAGAACTGGTGGCCTGCCCAGATCGACCCGCTGAACCCGCCGGAGGACCCGCGCGCGCGTCGCTCCCTGGAGAAGAACCCGCCGGCCGTCCACCAGTACAGCCCCCTGGAGGCCTGGAGGACCGGCCGGGTGGCGCTGATGTGGTTCTGTCTCGCCTGCACCTCGGGCGTGAACATCTTCGGTATCTCCTTCCAGATCGACATCGGCAAGGAGGCGGGCTTCGCCGGCGGGATCGTGGCCACCGCCATGTCACTCAAGGCAATCGTCAACGGCACCGGGCGCGGTGTGATCGGCTGGCTCTCCGACCTCTACGGCCGCAAGCAGTGTCTGCTGTACGTCTGCGTCATTCTGGGCGCTGCCCAGTTCGGCATCCTCTGGTCGGCCGAGGCCGAGAACCTTCCGCTGTTCCTGATTTTCTCTGCCATCTCCGGCTTCGGTGGTGGCGCCATCTTCCCGATGTTCGCGGCGATGACCGCCGACTACTTCGGTGAGAACAACAACGCGACCAACTACGGCATGGTCTACAGCTCGAAGCTCGTGTCCGGCCTCGGCGCGGGTATGGGCTTCGTGGTCGTCGACGCCTGGGGGCTCGACGGCGCCTTCATCCTGGCCGGCTGCATCTCGTTCTTCGCCGGATTCGTGGCGCTCTTCCTGACCCCACCGGGACGGCCCAAGACCAGGGGCAGTGGCGGGATCAAGCCGAATCCCCAGCCGATCAGCCGGGAGATGGACTGAGATGACGGCGGGGCCCACAGCGCGCGCCCTCCCTTCGGCAGCCTCGTGTGCCGAAGGGAGGGCGCGCGCTGTGGGAACTGTCAGCACTTCTCGCGCAGGGAGTGCAGGTGCTCGCTGGAGCGGCGGGCGAAGGTGAACGACTCGGTGGGGTTGTCGTGTTCGGCCTGCCAGTGGTGGGCGAGGCGGTGGCCCTTCAGGCGCGTGACGCCGGAGATGAAGCGCTGGTAGTCGATGTCGCCGTCGCCGACGTCGGTCATCTGGTAGCCGAAGGGGTTCGACGGGTCGCTGACGCCGTCCTTCACGTGGAAGAGCGGGTAGCGGTCGGGCCGCTTCAGTACGTAGTTGAGGGGCTCGAAGGGTGCCGGTGTGCCGTCGACCCGCTTGGAGAAGCGGAACTGGCCCACGTAGGCCCAGTAGATGTCCATCTCCAGGTAGACGAGCTTCGGGTCGGTCTCGGCGAGCAGCACGTCGTAGAGGCGGACCTTCGGCTTGTCGGTGGCGAAGGAGAACTCCTCGGAGTGGTTGTGCTGGTAGAACTTCATGCCGCGCGCCCTCGCCGCCGCGCCGTAGGTGTTGAACTCCTCGGCGGCGCGCTTCCACGCGTCGACGGTCGAGCCGTAGCGGAACGGGTTCGACGCGGTGCCGATGTGCTTGAGACCGAGGGCCTGGGCGTCGTCGAGGACCTTGTTGAGGTTCTGCGCGAAGGTGTACGCGTTCGGGTCGCTGGAGTAGTAGCCGACGTGGCTGCCGATGGGGTTCAGGCCGTGGTCGCGGGCCAGTCGCTTGAGCTGGGCGAGCGTGATGGGTCCCGCCGAGCCCTGGGTGTATCCGGCGAACTCGACCTCGTCGTACCCGTACTTCTTCAACTCGGCAAAGACGGGGGCGAAGCCGAGCGTGGAGACCTTGTCGCGGAGGCTGTAGAGCTGGATGCCGAGTCGGCCGGGCGGCAGGACGGGGCGGCCCCGGCCCGCTTCGGCGGCCGTGGCGGGGGTGGCGGCCGTGCCGAGCAGGGCGGCGGCTGTGGCGCCCGCGGCTACGCCGAGCATGCCTCGTCTGCTGAGGCGGTGGGTGAGTTCGGGGTCGTCGTTCTTGCTGGTGACGGCCGTGAAGGCGGTGCGGCTTGAGCGGCTCATGCCTGGAACTCCTCGATGTCGGAGGGCGTTGTCAGTGGTGAGTGCTTCACTTGTGACCAGTTGGAAGAGACAGGTCGGATGGGACCGCGGGCCATGGCGTGCCCGTCGGCGCCGATCAGTCGAGACCGGCCAGATGGAGCAGGAGTGATTTCACGTCGGTGGCCGCGAGGCGGCCGTCGACAGCGCGGGGGGTGGAGCAGATGAGGAGCGGACCTTCGTCGTCGCTCGTGGGAAGGCGGCCGTGGCTGCCGCGAATAGGTGACGGGTCGAGGGGCACGACCGCCATGCGATAGCGCATGCCGAGCTTCTTGCGGGCCAGTGCGCCCGCCGCCTTGACCTTGACGTACGGGTCGAGGGGATCCATGAAGAGCTCGACCGGGTCGTAGCCGGGTTTGCGGTGGATCTCGACGAGCCGCGCGAAGTCGGGCGCGTGGGCGTCGTCGAGCCAGTAGTAGTACGTGAACCAGGCGTCCGGCTCCGCTACGGCGATGAGTTCGCCGGAGCGCGGATGGTCGAGGTGGTGGGTCTTCTTGCCCTCGTCGTCGAGGAGTTGCTCGATACCGGGCAGGTCGGCGAGTGCCGCTCGGGTGGCGTCGAGGTCCTCGGGCCGGCGTACATAGACGTGGGCGATCTGGTGATCGGCGACGGCGAAGGCACGTGAGGCCATCGGGTCGAGGTACTCCATGCCGTCCTGCGTGTGCACCTCGAGGAGTCCGGCGCGGCGCAGTGCGCGGTTGATGTCGACGGGGCGGTCCGCGCGGGTGATGCCGTACTCGGACAGGGCGACGACGGTACGGCCTTCCGCCCGCGCCTCGTCGAGAAGTGGGGCCATGGCCGCGTCCAGGTCGGCGGCCGCTTGCAGGGAGCGCGGGTCGTCGGGGCCGAAGCGCTGCAGGTCGTAGTCGAGATGAGGGAGGTAGCAGAGGGCCAGGTCGGGATTGCGGGTGCGCAGGATGTGACGGGTGGCGTCGATGATCCAGCGACTGGAGACGAGGTCGGCGCCGGGACCCCAGAAGTGGAAGAGCGGGAACGTGCCGAATTTCTCGGTGAGTTCATCGTGCAGGGCCGGGGGCCTGGTGTAGCAGTCGGGTTCCTTGCGGCCGTCGGCGTAGTAGATCGGACGAGGGGTGATGGTGATGTCGGTGTCGGCGCCCATGGCGTACCACCAGCAGATATTGGCGACTGTGTAGCCGGGGTGGGCGCGCCGGGCAGCGTCCCAGAGCTTGTCTCCGGACACCAGACCGTTGTGCTGACGCCACAGGAGCACATCGCCGAGTTCGCGGAAGTACCAGCCGTTGCCGACGATGCCATGCTCGGCCGGGTGGGTGCCGGTGAGGAAGGTGGACTGGGCGGCGCAGGTCACGGCGGGCAGGACGGTGCCGAGGTGGGCCCGTGAGCCGGACTGGCCGAGGGCTTTGAGGTGGGGCATGTGGTCGAGGAGACGGGGGGTGAGGCCGACGACGTCGAGGACGAGAAGAGGGGTGGGTCCGCCGGCTTCCGGGGGCTGGTTCACGGCAGCTCCTTCAGGCCGAGGTCCGTCAACAGGTCGCGGGTGAGGGCGAGTTCGGCGGTGATGCCGTCGGCGAGCTGGGCGCGTCCGCGTGGGCGCAGCTCGGGCGGGAGGGTCTGCCAGGTGTAGGTCTCGACCTCCAGATGACGGGTGAGCGGGTGCGGGCCGCCGACCAGCCGGGTCAGTGCGTCCTTGAGTACGGGCAGCGTGGAGGTGAGGGGTGCGGCGGGGGCCGCGTGCAGCGGGACGTGGAAGTGGGCGCGCCACGGGGACGTGTCCGGCAGGGCGTCACCCTTGAGGGCTTCGCCGAGGTCGTCGGTGCCGGCGAGGCCGGCTGCGGTGGTGCTGGTTCGGGTCTGGTGCAGGAAGCGGGGCTCGTCGAAGGCGGCGAGGGCCTCGCGGACTCCGGGAAGGTGGGGGTGTTCGGCGTGCAGAGCGGCTGAGAGCTGGGACTTGACGATGGGGACGCGGGCAGTGGTCAGCGCGTCCAGGGCGGTGTGCGGATCTTCGAAGGAGGTGGCGAGATGACAGGTGTCGACGCAGACACCGATACGGTCGTGGTCGATCGCGGTGAGCGGGGCGATGGCATCGGTGGTGGTTTCGACGGTGCAGCCGGGCTCCGGCTCCAGGCCGATACGGATGGAGCGGCCGGTCAACTCCTCAAGGGCGTCGAGGCGTTCGGCCAGGGTGGCGAGGGCCGTGTGGGCCTGGGCGGCACGGGTGTCGTCATAGGCGGTGCGCCAGGCGAGCGGCAGGGTGGAGATGCTGCCCTCGGTGACGTCGTCGGGGAGCAGGCCGGCGAGGACACGGGCCAGGGCGGTGGTGTGCTCGAGGCGTTCGGCGTCGGCCCAGTCCGGCTTGTACACGCGGTACTTGACCTCTTCGGCGCCGAAGCCTTCGTACGGGAAGCCGTTGAGGGTGACGACTTCAAGGCCTCGGGCATCGAGTTCCGTGCGCAGCCGGCGCAGGGCGGACGGGTCGCTCACGAGGGCGTGGGCGGCGTCCTTGGCCAGCCACAGGCCGATACCGAGACGGTCGCGGCCGAGGCGCCGGCGTACGGGTTCGCAGTGGTCGCGGAGTTGAGCGAGGACGCCGTCGAGAGTCTCGGCCGGGTGGACGTTGGTGCAATAGGCGAGGTGGACGGTCGAGCCGTCGGGGTGTCGGAAGCGCATGGGTTACGCCTCCGGGGTGGCTGCGTCGGTGACGGGGGTGCCGCGGAGGATGGAGTTGCCCTCATGGGTGGCGTCCGTGTCGGCGATGTCGAGGTCGAGCCTGCCGCTGAGCCCGTAGAAGGCGACGGGGTTGCGCCACAGCACCTGGTCGATGTCGTCCTCGGTGAAACCTGCCTCGAGCATGGCGTCGCCGACCTTGCGGGTCTTGAGCGGGTCGCTTCTGCCCCAGTCGGCGGCGGAGTTGACCAGAACCTTCTCGGGCCCGTACTCCCGCAGGACCGCGACCATCCGCTCCTCGTCCATCTTGGTGTCCGGATAGACGGAGAACCCGAGCCAGCAGCCGCCGTCCTTGGCCTCCTTGACCGTGGTCTCGTTGAGGTGGTCGACCAGCACCCGGTCCAAGGGCAGCGCGGACTCCCGGACGACGTCGAGGGTGCGGCGCAGGCCCGCCAGCTTGTCGCGGTGCGGGGTGTGGACGAGGGCGGGCAGCTCATGGTCGGCGGCGAGCTGAAGCTGGACGGCGAGTGCGGTGTCCTCGGCGGGGGTCATCGAGTCGTAGCCGATCTCGCCGACGGCCACGACGTGGTCCTTGACGAGATACCGGGGCAGTTCGTCGAGGACGGGCACGCAGCGGGGGTCGTTCGCCTCCTTGGGGTTGAGGGCGAGCGTGCAGTGGTGGGCGATGCCGTACTGGGCGGCACGGAAGGGTTCCCAGCCGAGAAGCGAGTCGAAGTAGTCGAGGAAGGAGGCGGGTGAGGTGCGGGGCTGGCCGAGCCAGAAGGAGGGTTCGACGACGGCTCGGACACCGGCCGCGTGCATGGCCTCGTAGTCGTCGGTGGTCCGTGACGTCATATGGATGTGGGGGTCGAAGATGCGCATCAGGACTCCTTGCCGGACGGGGTGCCGGGGTGGCGCGGTGCCGAAGCGGTCGGCACATCGCTCTCGGGCTCGGTCAGGGCCAGGACGCGGTACAGGTCCTCGGGCACGGGACGGCCCGCGGCGGAGCGTTCGTCGGCGTAGTCGCCGAGCATGCGGGCCAGTTCGAAGTCGCCACGGGCGCGGCGGGGCAGTTCGGCCACCGCGTCGATGGGGACGCCGGTGAACAGACACTTCAGGACGGCGTGCCGCCAGTTGTGGGCGTCCAGATGCCGGGCGGCGTACGGGCCGACGGCGGCAGCCAGGAGCCGGGTGTCGTTGGTGCGCAGGGCGTCCTCGATGATCGGCAGGGCATCGGGGCCCGGTACGAGGTGGGGCAAGGCGTGCAGGACGGCGCGGCGTTCTGCGGCGGTGCCCTGGCGGTAGACGCGGGCGAGGGTGTCGGCGTCGGCCCGGGCCGCGTGCAGGAGGAGGACACGGGCGGTGTCGGCGTGCTCGGGTCCGCAGCGGCGCCCCGCCTCGGCGATGCGCAACTCCCAGACGGAGATGGGCCCGTGCGTGCCCGGGTGGGCAGCCGCCTCGTCCAGGGCACTGTCCAGCCAGGCGCGGGCGATGGCGTCCAGCTGGGAGTTCAGGCGGGCGTGCAGGGCGGCGACGGCTTCCGTCGGCGGGGCGGGAGAAGGGGCGATGGGAGAAGCGGCGGCGTTGTGGAGGTGGTTCACGGGGTTCTCCCTTCGGAGGCGGCGGGGCCCTCGCCGGGGATCGGTGTCTCGTCGGGGACTTGGGAGTGCGTCGGGGACTTGGGAGTTGTCGGGGCTTGGGAGCCATCGGGCAATTGGGAGCTGTCCGACTCTTGGGAGCCGTCCGGCTCTTGGGACTTGGCGGGCTCTTTGGAATCGAGGCAAACGGCCGTGTGGTGCAGGAACTGGAGGGATTGCTCGGCGAGTTGAGGGCCTGCGTGGGAGTGACGGGGCAGTTCGACGACGATCAGGCCCTGATAGGCAGTGGTGGCCAGGGCTTCGAGTACGGGCGGGAAGTCGATCTCTCCGTCGCCGAAGGGGAGGTGTTCATGGATGCCGCGGCGCATGTCCTCGATCTGGACGTGGCGGAGCCAGGGGGCGGCGGCGCGTACGCACTCCGCGGGTGAGAGGGGTTCGAGGCACTGGCAGTGGCCGATGTCGAGGGTGAGACCGAGGGCGTCGGGGCTGCCCAAGGTTCGGCGGAGGCGGTGGAAGTCGGTGAGGGTGGCGAGGAGGTGGCCTGGTTCGGGTTCGATGGCGAGTGGGATGCCGGCGGTGGTGGCGGTGTCGAGGACGGGGGCGAGTGTTTCGGCGAGGCGTTTCCAGGCGGTGTCCTCGTCCGCGCCCTCGGGGGTGATGCCGCTGAAGCAGTGCACGGCGTGGGCACCCAGGTCGGTGGCTATCTGGACCGCCCGGATCAACAGGTCGGCGCGTCGAGCCCGTTGATCCGGGTCCGGGTCCAGCAGCGACGGGCCGTGCTTGTGCCTCGGGTCGAGGACATAGCGGGCGCCGGTCTCGATGGTGACGCCCAGTCCGAGTTCGTCCAGCCTGCGGGCGACTCGGCGGGTGCGGGCCGCGAGGTCGGGGGCGAGCGGATCCAGGTGCATGTGGTCGAGGGTCAGTCCTACGCCGTCGTAGCCGAGGTCGGCGAGCAGGGAGAGGGCGTCGTTCAGGCGGAGGTCGGTGAGGCCGTTGGTGCCGTAGCCGTAGCGGAGGGGGTGATTGTCGGGCAGAGGTCCGGAGCGGGCGACGGCGCCGGGGCTCGGCTGAGGGGCGGTGGGCGTATCGGCTCCGGGGCTCGGCTGTGAGCCGGTGGCTTGGAGGCTGGGCTGAGGGCTCATGTCACGCTCACCTTCCGGGCGAACTTGCGGGCCACCGGAGCGAGGGCGGCCGTCAGCAGAGCCGTGGTGAGGGCGCCCGAGCGTGCGGCGAGGGCGGCCTGGAGCGGGATCATGGCTCGGATGCCGCCGCCGACGGCCCGTTGGGTGAGCGGGGGTGACGGGTTGAGGGCGGCGTGGAAGAGGGGACGGGCGCAGGTCGCGGCGTAGGCGACGGCGAGTGCTGTGCGTATGGCGTCTTCGGCGGTTGCCTGCGCAGAGCCTGAGACGAGGCTGCGGCCGGGACCTGAGCCAGGGCTTTCCACGAGGCCCGGTCCCGGGTCTCGCCCGTGCTCCGGGCTGAGAGCCCTGACGGGTGGCAGGGACCCGGCGAGCGGCAGGGCGCTGAGCGACCCCAGAGCCCTGACGAGACCGGCAGCGCCGGCCGCCGTCGAGCCGGTGCGTCGGCTCGACACGGGTTCCGCACGGTGGGTGCCACGGACTCCGGTCGGCCGCGTGCCGGAGCCGGTGTCTCCGTTCGCGCCGACCGCCCGGCCCGTTGCCCCAGGGCGGCGCGTCATGGCCCAGGTCAGCGCTGTGGTGGTGGCGAGGGCGGCCAAGGGGGCCGCGGGTGTGCCGCCCCGGGTTTCGTGGCGGGAGACGGTGGTGGTGGCCAGGGTGTGGGTGCCGAGAGTCAGGGCTGAGGGCCATGCTCCGCGCGTATCGCCCTTGGTGGCTGCCGCACCGAGGAGGAGGTCCAGGGCTCGGGCGGTGGCCATCGCCGCGGGACCGGCGGCCGTGCGTTTGAGGATCAGGTCGTACGACCAGACCGTGGCCGCCAGCGTTCCGGCGACCGCCAGCGGTCGGCGGCCCGCGCGGGCTGCCAGAATCAGGCCCGCAGCCGTCAGGCCTCCGGCTGCCGCCAGTGCCGCGGGTGGGCTGATGCGGCCCGAGGGCAGCGGGCGGTGAGGGCGGTCGATGGCGTCCTCGTCGCGGTCGGCCCAGTCGTTCAGGGCCATGCCCGCTTCGTACAGGCAGAGGGAGGAGCCGATGGCGAGCAGGGTGCGCGAGGTCGGGCGGACTCCAGCCGCGGCTGCGCCCGCGAGTGCGTCGCCGGGGACGGTGAACAGGGCGGGGAGACGGAGCAGTTCGGCCCAGGGGTTCGGCCGGGGGCTCGTCGCGCACGGCCGTGCGCCAGGGCCACCCGATCCGGGGCCCACTCCGGTGCCCGCGCTCGGGCTCACCCCCGTCGTCCCCGTCTCCCCGACCAGGGACTCCCCCGCCCGCCCGAACCGCCGACGTCCACCCGCCCACCGCGCACCACCGACCGCCGCTCCCGGACGCGAGCTCATCACTCCGCCAAGCCGCCACACCAACCCCGCACTCAGCAGCCGCAGTCGCCGCGCGGAACCTTTGTCCGCCGAAGCGCCACCCGTCACCCCGCGCCCCAGCCGCCTCATCGCCCCTCCCCCGAAAGCCCTCGCGGCGACCGCATCGGCTGGGGCGCCCGCAACCGCCCCGCGAACCGCCCCAGCTCCGCGTACTGCTCCCCCAGAGCCGAAGGCCCGTCGCCCACCGGGTCCTTGAAGTAGAAGCCGAGTTCGCTCAACGGGCCCGAAAGACCCGCCTCGTGGGCCCGAGCCACCAGGCGGGCCAGGTCCAGGACCAGAGGTGCGGCGAGGGCGGAGTCGCAGCCCTGCCAGGTGGTCTGGAGGATCATGCGTGTGCCGAGGAAGCCGTCGAAGGCGATGTGGTCCCAGGCGGTCTTCCAGTCGCCGAGCGCCGGTACGTCGTCGATGTGGACCTCGCCCTCGGGCACCGTGCCGAGGGTGTCGGCGAGGACCCGTTCCTTGCCGGCGTTCTTCGCCGCCGCGGCAGCCGGGTCGGACAGGGCCGCACCGTCTCCGCCGCCCAGCAGGTTCGTGCCGGACCAGGCGCGGACCGCCAGCGCCCGCTGAGCGAACATCGGGCCAAGCACCGACCGCAGCAGGGTCTGGCCGGTCTTGCCGTCACGGCCCGCGTACGGCAGCCCGGACGAGTCGGCAGCTGACGCCAGCGCCGGGTGGTGCAGACCCGTGGACGGCGTGAAGTTGACGTACGGGCAGCCGGCCCGCAACGCCGCCGCCGCGTAGAGCGAACTCGGGGGCAGCTCGGTCCCGGTCGGAGCCGGTTCCGTGGAGGCGACGTTCACGACCACCGCCCGCGCGAGACCGTGGCGGCGTACGAAGTCCCCGATGTCCGCGGCGAAGGCGGCCACTAGTTCCTCGGTGTCCCGGGTGTCCCCGGGGAGCGGGCCGCCCGGCCTGATCTCCCGGTCCGCGGCGGCGAGTTCGGCCGCCACGGCCGTCGGGAGGCCGTGCGGCAGGACTCCCCCGGCGGCCAGGACCTCCGCGCGCTTGGGCAGGGGGCAGTCCTCCGTGTCGTGGCCGCCGAAGACGAGGGAGGACAACGCCGGCAGTCCGGAGCCGGCGAAGAGGTCGGTCTCGGTGACCATGCCCGTCGGAGGGTGCAGGCCCGCGGTCATGGCCGCGCAGCCCGCGACGGCGGTGGTGGCGACGGAACCGCGCGCTCCGATCAACCACACGCCCACCCGTGACTCGGGCACCCGCGACTCGGACATCCGGGACTCGGAAGGGAACGGTTCGGCGGACATGGTCAGCCTCCTTGTCGTACGCGAACCAGACGGCCGTACAGAAAACAGAGGAAAAAGGACGAGGAAAGACGAGGTAAGACGGCGGGCGGAAGTCCGGCGTCCCCCGCCCGCCGTCGCTCAGTCACCCGGTGGAGCCGACCGTGTCGACGCCTTCGCGGGCAGTTTCTTGATCCGGATGTCGCGGAAGGACACCTGGTCGTCGGCCCCGTGGTTCTGGATACCGACATGACCGTCGCGCAGGCTTCGCGCGGGATCGGTGTTGGTGAAATCGTTGATCTTCACGCCGTTGAGATAGACGCGGAGCCGTTCGCCCTCCACGCGGATCTCGTACGTGTTCCACTCCCCTGGCGGGTTCAGCGCACGGTCGCGCTTTTTGATGTCGGCGGACTGGAAGCTGTACACGGCCCCGGTGGTGCGATCGGGGGCGTCGGTCGCGTCGATCTGGATCTCGTACCCGTTGTTGACCGCCGACCAGGGATCGTCGGAGGCCGGGAAGCCTACGAAGACACCGGAGTTGTCGTCACCGGAGGCACTCGCCATCTTCCAGTCGAGCTTCAGCGAGTACGAACCGAACCCCGAGGCGCCGTACCAGAGCATGCCCAGGCCGCCCGACGACGTCAGCGTGCCGTCGTCGCCGAGGGTGAACGAACCCGGCCCCGCCTGCTTCCAGGCAGACAGTGACGCCTCCGTGCCGTCGAAGAGCGGCTGGTAACCGTTCTCCGGGCGGCAGTCGGCCTCCGCGGCCCCGATCGCCCAGCGGACCCCGCCCAGCAGGTGCTGCCGGACGGCGGGATCCGCGTACGACTCCTTGGTGTGGCCGACCCCGGTGTAGAAGGAACGGCCGCCCTGGTAGTTCTGGCACCAGGCGATCGGATGGTCGCCGTTCATCGTGCCGCCGGTGTACGACGACTCGTCGAGCGAGGCCAGGACATGAGTGCGTTCCCGTGGATTGGAGCGGTAGTCGTACCACTCGTCCGTACGGTTCCAGGACTCGCCCAAGTGCGAGGTGGCCGGATGCGCATGGTCCTCGACGTGGACAGTCGCTGGCTGGATCGCCGGGTGCGACTTGAAGTAGGCGCCCACCAGGCCGCCGTAGAAGGCCCAGTCGTACTCGGTGTCGGCGGCGGCATGGACGCCGACATAGCCGCCCCCGCGCCGGACGTAGCTCTCGAAGGCGCGCTGTTGGGCCTCGTTGAGCACATCGCCGGTGGTGGACAGGAACACGACGGCGTCGTACTTGGCGAGGTTGCGGGAGGTGAAGGCCGCCCCGTCCTCCGTCGCGTCCACGGCGAATCCGTTCGCGGCGCCGAGGTCCTTCACCGCGGCGATCCCGTCCGGGATGGAGTCGTGCCGGAACCCGGCGGTCTTGGAGAACACCAGGACCCGATCGTCGGCACGGCCCTTGATGCCACCCTCCTTCGACGTGGACTCAGGCCCTTTGGACGAGGCCGGCCCCGACACACATCCGATGAGCAAGGCGGCGCCTAACAGCGCGGTCACCGTTCTGCCTGTTGCTCGCATCGCGTCGCACCCCTCTCAGCCGGTCGTGAACGTGAAGTCGTCGACCTCGTACAGTGCTCCGGTGCCACGCCCCTTGAACACGAGGTAGAGCGTGGTCGTCCCGCGTGGTGCGCCCTTCAGGGACGTACTGACGTCCTGGTAGTTCTCCCAGCCGCCCGTCACCGGAACGGTCGCGGTGCCGAGGACGCGTCCCTTGGGCGAGCCCGCGCGGATCTCGAGCTTGCCGCCCGTGCCGGCGGAGGCGACCCGTGCCGTGAGCTTCTTGGCGTTGCTCAGGACGTAAGGCTCGAAGGAGATCCAGTCGCTGTTGTTGATGTCGCCGACGGCCTCACCTCCGTGCGCGGTGGCACGTGTCTGCACCTTGGCTCCCGAAGCCTTGCCGAAGTGCTCGGCCTGACGGTGCGTGGGCTGGACGACGGCCTGGTCGTGGCTGGTGAGCGCCTCCTGGCCGCCGCCACCGCCGTCGGTGTACTCCGCGTCGAAGACGCCGAAGATGTTCGCGTCCTCGTCATGGCCGCCGTCGGCGCTGGTCTGGATGGTGCCGGTGCAGCCGTTCGCCGAGGTCACCGGGTGACCGTGGCTGTCGTGGCCGAGGATGAAGGTGACCTTGACCTTGGCGCAGTCGATGGTCCCGTCCTCCGGATCGGTCACCTTCACCTTGAACGGCACGGCGTCCCCGAAGCTGAACAGCTGCCCGTCACGCGGCAGTTCCAGGGTCACCTTCGGCGCCGTGTTGCCCACCACGATCTGCACATTGGCGCTGCCGGTACGGCCGCTGGGGTCCTTGGCCGTCAGCGTCGCCGTGTACGTCCCGTTCTTCGTGTACTTGTGTGTGGGGTTCGCCGACGTCGACGTGCCGCCGTCGCCGAAGTCCCAGCTGTACGTGAGGGAGTCGCCGTCGGCGTCACTGGTGCCGGCGGAGGAGAACTTCACCTTCAGCGGTGCCTGTCCTGACGTACGGTCGGCCGCGGCCTGCGCCACGGGCGAGTGTCCGTCGGTCGCGTTCTCGATCCGGTACAGCGCGGAGTTCTCGTCGCCGCCGAACCACGCCAGGCCGTAGTCGAGGACGTACAGCGCGCCGTCCGGGCCGAAGGCCATGTCCATCACCTGGGTGCCGGTCCACGGGATGTCGTTGATCGACTGCACCGTGCCGTCGGCGTCCGAACTGATCCGCTTGATCCAGCGGCGGCCGAACTCCCCGGCGAAGAAGTCGCCGTCGTACGCCTCGGGGAACTTGACCGGCGAGTCGAGCTCGGGGTCGTAGTGGTAGACCGGGCCGCCCATCGGGGACTCGGAGCCGTCACCGAACTCCGGGACGGACGCACCGTCGTACGGAATCCAGGCGGGCTGCGCCGGAGGCAGATCGGTCAGGCCGGTGTTGTTCGGCGAGGTGTTCTTGGGGGCGGCGCAGTCGAAGGCCTCGCCCGAAGTGCCGGTCGCGAAGTTGTAGTCCACGTAGGCGTCGTTGTCGCCGGTGCAGTACGGCCAGCCGAAGTTGCCGGGCTTGGTGATGCGGGCGAACTCGACCTGGCCCGCGGGGCCACGGGCGGGGTCGGCGGCTCCGGCATCGGGGCCGTACTCACCCACGTACAGAATCCCCGTCTCCTTGTCGACGCTGAAGCGGAACGGGTTGCGCAGGCCCATCGCGTAGATCTCGGGGCGCGTCTTGTCCGTGCCGGGCGCGAAGAGGTTGCCGTCGGGGATGGCGTAGGAGCCGTCGGCGTTCACCTTGATGCGGAGGATCTTGCCGCGCAGGTCGTTGGTGTTGCCGGCCGTGCGCTGGGCGTCGAAGGCCGGGTTGCGGTTCGCGCGCTCGTCGATGGGGGCGAAGCCGTCCGACTGGAACGGGTTGGAGTCGTCACCGGTCGACAGGTACAGGTTCCCCGCCGCGTCGAAGTCGATGTCGCCGCCGACGTGGCAGCAGATGCCACGGGATGCCGGGACGTCGAGGATCTTCTTCTCGCTGGCGTTGTCGAGGGTGCCGTCGGCCTTCAGGACGAAGCGCGAGAGCCGGTTGACGCCGTCGAAGGGCGCGAAGTCGGCGGCGGTGCCCGTCTCCGGGGCGTCGCCCGCCGGGGTGTTCATCGGCGGCGCGTAGTAGAGGTAGATGAAGCGGTTGTCGGCGAAGTCGGGGTCGACGCCGATGCCCTGCAGGCCTTCCTCGTCGTGCGCGTACACGTCGAGTTTGCCCGCGAGTTTCGTGGTGCCCGCGGCGTCGGTGAGGCGCAGTTCGCCGTCGCGTGAGGTGTGCAGGACCGAGCGGTCCGGGAGGACGGCGAGCGACATGGGCTCGCCGGTCTCGGGTTCGCCCTTGGCGAGGGTGACCTGCTGGAAGTCCTCGGCCTTGGGCTCGGCAGCCGCCGCAGGGGCGCCACCCGGGTCGGCAACGGCTGCGCCGGCCGCGGGGGCGGTGAGGCCGAGTGAGGCGCCCGCGAGCAGCAGACCGCTCAGCAACGCGAGGGCCCCACGAAGTCTCGGGCGTCTGGTGTGGCTTCTGGTGTTCTTGTTTCTGACGTACCGGTGCACGAATGCCTCCACGATGGGGCTGGTCGTACGGGTGTGTGCGGGTCACCGGGGTGCGCCGTCACCCCGGAGGTGCGTCGAGAAGAGTCGAGAAGATCAGTCGTTCCCGCCGAACGCCGCGTCGAAGGAAGCCGTCGGCGGCTCGAAGTCGTACGCCTTGAGCCGGGTGAGTGCCTCGGGTGCGCCCTGGAGGCGGTCCATGCCCGCGTCCTCCCACTCGACCGAGATGGGGCCCTTGTAGTCGATGGAGCGCAGCATCCGGAAGACGTCCTCCCAGGGGACGTCACCGTGGCCGGCGGACACGAAGTCCCAGCCGCGGCGCGGGTCGCCCCACGGAAGGTGCGAGCCGAGGCGGCCGTTGCGGCCGTCGAGGCGCTTGCGCGCTTCCTTGCAGTCGACGTGGTAGATCCGGTCGCGGAAGTCCCACAGGAAGCCGACCGGGTCGAGGTCCTGCCACACGAAGTGCGAGGGATCGAAGTTCAGACCGAAGGCCGGACGGTGGTCAACTGCCTCCAGCGCGCGCTGAGTTGTCCAGTAGTCGTACGCGATCTCGCTCGGGTGGACTTCGTGGGCGAACCGCACGCCCTCGTGGTCGAAGACGTCGAGGATCGGGTTCCAGCGGGTGGCGAAGTCCTCGTAGCCGCGCTCGATCATCGACTCGGGGGCGGGCGGGAACATGGCGACCAAATGCCAGATCGCGGAGCCCGTGAAGCCGATGACGGTGTCGACGCCGAAGGCCGCCGCCGCGCGTGCGGTGTCGGCGATCTCGGACGCCGCCCGCTGCCGTACGTCTTCCGCCTCGCCGTCGCCCCAGATACGGGCCGGGAGGATCGCCTGGTGGCGTTCGTCGATGATGGCGTCACAGACGGCCTGGCCGACCAGGTGGTTGGAGATGGCCCAGCACTTCAGGCCGTACTTGTCGAGCAGTTGGTGCCGGGAGTCCAGGTACGAGGAGTCCGCGAGGGCCTTGTCGACCTCGAAGTGGTCGCCCCAGCAGGCGAGTTCGAGCCCGTCGTAGCCGAAGTCGCGGGCGAGCCGGCAGACCTCCTCGAGCGGCAGGTCGGCCCACTGGCCGGTGAAGAGCGTGAAGTTGCGCGGCATGGAACGGCTCCTCAACTCGGGATGGGGGTGTATACGGAGTTCTTCGCGGCGCTCTCCTCGACCGCCGCGAGTACGCGCTGCACCTGCAGTCCGTCGGCGAAGGACGGGACCGGCGCGCTGCCTTCGGCGATGGCGGTCACCAGGTCGCGGGCCTGGTGGACGAAGGAGTGCTCGTAGCCGAGGCCGTGACCGGGCGGCCACCAGGCCTCCAGGTACGGGTGGTCCGGCTCGGTGACGAGGATGCGGCGGAAGCCGGCGTGGGTGCCGGGCTCGCGGTGGTCGTGGTACTCGAGTTCGTTGAGCCGTTCCAGGTCGAAGGCCAACGAGCCGTGTTCACCGTTGAGTTCGATGCGCAGGGCGTTCTTGCGGCCGGTGGCGTACCGGGTGGCCTCGAAGGAGGCGAGCGCGCCCGAGGCGAACCGGCCGGTGAAGACGGCGGCGTCGTCCACGGTGACCTGGCCGACTCCGTTGGCGGACACCGCGGACAGGCCGCTGGTCGGTCCGCCGGGCAGCGGCCTCTCCCGTACGAAGGTCTCGGTGAGCGCGGACACTCCCACGACCGGTTCGCCCACGAGGTACTGCGCGAGGTCGACGATGTGCGCGCCCAGGTCGCCGAGCGCGCCCGAGCCCGCCGTCTCCTTGCGCAGCCGCCAGGTCAGCGGGAACTGCGGGTCCACCAGCCAGTCCTGAAGGTACGTCACCCGTACGTGGCGCAGGGCGCCCAACCGTCCCTCGGCGACCATCTTCCGGGCGAGCGAAGTGGCGGGCACCCGACGGTAGTTGAAGCCGACCATCGCCACCTGGCCGCGTGCGGCCGCGGCTTCGGCGGCCTCGGTCATCGCCTCGGCCTCCTCCACCGTGTTGGCGAGGGGCTTCTCGCACAGCACGTGCTTGCCCGCGGCCAGTGCGGCAAGGGCGATCTCGGCGTGGCTGTCGCCGGGCGTGCAGATATCGACGAGGTCGACGTCGTCCCGGGTGATCAGCGCCCGCCAGTCGGTCTCGGCCGCCGCCCAGCCGAGCCGGTCGGCCGCCGCGCGTACGGCCTGTCCGTCGCGGCCGCAGACGGCGGCGAGGACGGGGCGGCGTGGCAGGTCGAAGACGCGGCCCACGGTGCGCCAGCCCTGGGAGTGGGCGGCGCCCATGAACGCGTATCCGACCATGCCGATGCCTAGCGGCGGCCTAGCACCGTCGGGCTTCTCGACCGCGGGTTTCTCGACCGCTGCCTCGTCGGGCTGGTGCGGCTGTCCCATGCGGGAGTCCTCCTCTTGTCGTGGCGCGGTGGGGGGTGTGGAGCGGGGCGCGCATGTGGTCGGACAACTGCGGGTCCGTCGTGGCTGGTCGCGCCCACGCGGCGGAGCCGCAAATGTCACAGCCCCGCGCCCCTAAAGGGCGCTGGTCGAGCCGCCTGCTTCACGGCCCAGCGCCCCTTAGGGGCGCTCGCCTCACTTGAAGCCGGTGGGCATGTACTGATCGACGTTCTCCTTGTCGACGACTGCCGAGTAGAGCGTCAGGGACGCCGGGATCTCGAACTCGGCCAAGCCGCCCACGCCCTTGCCCTGGCCGAGGGCGCGGGCGAGGTCGATCGCGGAGGCCGCCATGGTCGGCGGGTAGAGGACGGTGGCCTTGAGGACGCCGTCGTCCGCTTTGATGGCCTGGAAGGCGGACAGCGCGCCCGCGCCGCCGACCATCAGGAAGTCGTCGCGGCCTGCCTGGTCGATGGCCCGCAGGGCACCCACGCCCTGGTCGTCGTCGTGGTTCCACAGGGCGTCGAAGTTCGACTGGGCCTGGAGGAGTTGGGACATCTTGGCCTGCCCGGACTCGACGGTGAAGTCGGCGGACTGCCGGGCGACCTTCCTGATGTTCGGGTAGTTCTTGAGGGCCGCGTCGAAGCCCTGCGTACGCTGCTGGGTCAGCTCCAGGTTGTCGATGCCCGCGAGCTCGATGACCTTGGCGTTCTTCTTGTCCTTGAGCTTCTCGCCGATGTAGTGACCGGCGTTCAGGCCCATGCCGTAGTTGTCGCCGCCGATCCAACAGCGGTACGCCTGCGGGGAGTTGAAGATCCGGTCGAGGTTGACGACGGGGATGCCGGCGCGCATG
>NZ_JNWJ01000062.1:0-42436 GCF_000716805.1 Streptomyces yerevanensis
CCACCCCTCACATCCCCCGCACCGCCCCCGCCAGCCGCGTCCCCGCCGCCGCCCGCGGCCCGTTGTCGGGGACGGGGCGCCGCCGCGGATGCACCGCGTTCGTCAGCAGCACCAGGAACGTGTCCGTTGCCGGGTCCAGCACCAGTGACGTACCCGTGAAGCCCGTATGCCCCGCCGCCCCTCGCCCCGCCAACTCCCCCATGAACCAAGGCTGGTCGAGCGCGAAGCCCAGGCCCGGTGGGATGAACAGCAGCTCGACGTAGTCGGGGCCGAGAATGCGGGCCGTACCGTACGAGCCGCCCGCGAGCAGTGTGCGGCAGAAGACCGCCAGGTCGCGGGCCGTCGAGAAGAGGCCGGCGTGGCCGGCGACGCCGCCGACGGCCCAGGCGTTCTCGTCGTGGACCACGCCGCGCAGCATGCCGCGGTCCGCCTTGGCCCAGGGTCTTCGCTGGTCCTCGGTGGCCGCCGCGCCCGGGCACGGCCCGAAACCGGTCGCCCTCATCCCGAGTGGCCGGGTGATCCCCTCCCGTACGAGGACGTCGAGCGGGCGCCCGGTGATCCGCTCCAGGACGTGCTGGAGGAGGAGCATGTTGAGGTCGGAGTACACGTACGCCTCGCCGGGCTCCGACACCGGCTCCTCCGCCCGCAGCAGCTCGAGCCGTGCCGCGTCGCTGCGGCAGTCGTACAGCGGGAGTTCGGGGCGTAACCCGGAGGTGTGGGTGAGTAACTGCCGTACGGTGACGCCGTGTTCGGCCGCGGCCGTGAAGTCCGGGAGGTACGCCGCCACGCGCGCGTCGATGCCGAGCGTGCCGCGTTCCAGCTGCTGGACGGCGGCGACGCTGGTGAAGAGTTTGGTGAGGGACGCGAGGTCGAAGGGCGTGTGCACACTCGCCGGCACCCATGCGCTGTGCGGCAGTTCGAGGCCGCGGCCGGTGTCCTCGTCGTAGGCGGCGTAGCGCACCGCCCAGCCCGCCGCCTCCTCGACGGCGATCACAGGACCGCGTCCGGCGATCACCACGGCGCCGGCGGCCCAGGGCGGATCCCCGCTGGTGAGTTCGCGGACCTCCCGTACGAGTTGAGCCAGTTCATCGGGATCGAGCCCGGCACGTTCCGGTGTGCCGGGGCGCAGTCTCGGTGCGCTCAGCTGTCTGCTCCCTTTTTCTCGGCTGCGCTCGAAAAGGGGGAACCCCCACCCTTCGCGTCCGCGCGTCGCTGCCAGGGACGGCACAGTCCCATGAAGCAGCCCACGGCCACCAGTGCGCAGGCCAGTTGGACGACGGCCATCGGGACAGCCGTGTGTTCCCCGGCGATGCCCACGAGGGGTGTGGCGATCGCGCCGACGAGGAAGGAGGAGGTGCCGAGCAGGGCGGACGCGGAGCCCGCGGCGTGCGGGGTGCGCATCAGGGCGAGCGCGTTGGTGTTGGGCAGGCACAGGCTCATCGCGGACATCAGCACGAACAGGCCGACGGAGATCGGTACGAGGCCCACCTCGCCGAAGACTCCCGCCGCCATCAGCAGCAGCGCGGCCGACGCGGCGGTGATGATCACGAGTCCGGCCATGAGCACCTTGTCGAGGCTGACCCGGCCGACGAGGACCTTGCCGTTGATCTGGCCGACCAGCACGAGGCCGACCGAGTTGACGCCGAAGAGGATGCTGAACGTCTGCGGAGAGGCGCCGTAGATCTCCTGGATCACGAACGGCGAGGCCGAGACGTACGCGAAGAGCGCGGCGAAGGCGAAGCCGCCGGTGAGCATGTAGCCGGTGAAGACGCGGTCCGCGAGCAGTCCGCGCATGGTGCGCAGGGCCTCCGCGACGCCGCCGCTGTGGCGTTGTTCGGGCGCGAGCGTCTCGGGCAGGAAACGCCAGACGACGACGGTCAGTACGACGCCGACGGCCGCCAGGATGTAGAAGACGCCCCGCCAGTCGGTGATCCGCAGCACCTGCCCGCCGATGAGCGGCGCGACGATCGGGGCGACTCCGGAGATCAGCATGAGCGTGGAGAAGAACCGCGCCATGTCCACGCCGTCGTACAGATCGCGTACGACGGCCCGCGCGATGACGATCCCGGCCGCGCCCGCGAGCCCCTGGAGCAGCCGGAAGGCGACGAGGAGTTCGATGGTGGGCGCGAACGCGCAGACGGCGGTGGCGACGATGTAGATCAGCAGCCCCACCATCAACGGCCGCCTGCGTCCCCACTTGTCGCTCATCGGCCCGACGACCAGCTGCCCGAGCGCCATCCCCGCGAGGCACGCGGTCAGCGTCAACTGCACGGTGGCCGCGGGCGCGTGCAGCGAGTCGGTGACCTCCGGGAGTGCCGGGAGGTACATGTCCATGGACAGCGGCGGTACGGCGGTGAGGCCACCGAGGATGAGCGTGACGAGCAGACCTACGGAGCGGCGGGCGCCCGGCGACCGCACGTCTGGCTTCACACTCGATGGGGGGACAGGGGGCACGTCCGCGGCGGTCACTCCCGTGACCGAAGCGATCACCGCACCCGGCATGTGACCCTTTCCGCCCTCCTGGCTGCTCTGCCCGTCCTCGTCCCGTCTTGTACCGCCCTGCTCGGGCATGTGCCCCTCCCTGTCGGTTGAACCTTCCACCTATGCTCTCAGCTCGGACAAGCTGGCGAATCACAGATTCATGGAGCGAGGGTTCGGGGATGGCGGAAGTGGCGGCAGAACGCGTGCGCTGGGGTGTGCTGGCGACCGGAGGGATCGCGGCGGCGTTCACGGCGGATCTGGTGGATCTGCCGGACGCGGAGGTCGTGGCGGTGGCCTCGCGGACGGAGGAGTCGGCGAAGGCGTTCGCGGACCGGTTCGGGATACCCAGGGCGTACGGCGACTGGGGCGCCCTCGCGCAGGACGAGGACGTGGATGTGGTGTATGTCGCGACGCCGCACTCGGCGCACCGGGCCGCGGCCGGGCTGTGCCTGGAGGCGGGGCGCAACGTGCTGTGCGAGAAGGCGTTCACGCTCAACTCGCGTGAGGCCGAGGAGCTGGTCGCCCTCGCGAAGGAGCGCGGCAGCTTCCTGATGGAGGCCATGTGGATGTACTGCAATCCGCTGATCCGGCGCCTCAAGGAGCTCATCGACGACGGCGCCATCGGTGAAGTCAGCACGGTGCAGGCCGACTTCGGCCTTTCTGGCCCCTTCCCGCCCACTCACCGGCTGCGTGACCCGGCGCAGGGTGGTGGCGCGCTGCTCGATCTGGGCGTCTATCCGGTGTCGTTCGCGCAGTTGCTGCTCGGGGAGCCCTCGGAGGTGATGGCGAGAGCGGTGCTCTCCGACGAGAGCGTTGATCTCCAGACGGGAATGCTGCTCTCCTGGGAGAGCGGCGCTCTCGCTTCGCTGCACTGCTCCCTCGTCGGCGGCACGTCCACCTCCGCCTCGGTCACCGGGTCCGAGGGCCGTATCGACATCCCGTACGGCTTCTTCCACGCCGACCGCTTCGTACTGCACCGCGACGGCCGCGACCCGGAGGAGTTCACCGCCGCCGACGCGACACGGGCCGGCCTCAAACACGAGGCCGTCGAGGTCATGCGCTGCCTGCGCGCGGGCGAGACCGAGTCGCCGCTCGTCCCGTTGGACGGCACCCTCGCGGTGATGCGGACGCTGGATGCGGTACGGGACCGCATCGGCGTGACCTATCCAGGAGAGACCAGCTGAAGGGGCGCCCTTATAAAGGAGGCCGCAGGCCTTCCTTTAGGGGCGCGGGGAACTGCGCGACCAGCCACGACGAACCCGCGGCTTCGAACCACCGGCAGTTCCCCATCCCTCCCAGCACCTACGCCGGCTTGAGGCCCTGATCGCCCACCTCGGTAACAAAAGACGCGGCGGTCGTGATCGCCGCCCCTGGCGTCGTCACTGCGGACACCGTCTTGAAGTCCACGTTCGCCGCGCCCTGGCCAAGGGCAACGGTCACATACCCCCGCTGCCCGTTGTAGTGCTTCATGTGCGGGTTGGCGGCCAGGTAGCCCGCCCAGTTCGGCGGCTGGGCGGCGCCGTTCTGCCCGCTGGAGATCGACGTAGTAACGATCTCCGTCCCCATCGTGCGGGAGCCCTGGTTGTCGAAGTCGCGCTTGATGTCGAAGCCGTACGACACATGGACATCGCCGGTGAGCACCATCAGGTTCTCCACACCGGCCGCCTCGGCACCCTTGAGGAGCCGCTCGCGGGAGGCCGGGTAGCCGTCCCAGGAGTCCATGCTGCGGGTGGTGTTGCCGGGGGTGGCGTGGTTGCGGCGGGCGAAGACGACCTGCTGCGGGAGGACGTTCCACAGCGCGTTCGACTGCTGCCAGCCGTCGGTCAGCCAGCGCTCCTGCTCCAGGCCGGGCAGCGTCTGCGACTCGGCCTCGGACTCGGGCGTCGGCGTCTTCCAGCCGTCGCCGTTGGCCTGGTTGGTGCGGTACTGCCGGGTGTCGAGGATGTCGAACTGCGCGAGCCGGCCCCAGCGCAGCCGCCGGTAGAGCCGCATGTCGGGACCCTGCGGCTGCTGCGGACGGCGCAGCGGCTGGTTCTCCCAGTACGCGCGGTACGCGGCGGCGCGGCGCAGCAGGAACTCCTCCGGCGGTACGTCGTTCTCGGGGGTGTCGTCCGCGTAGTTGTTCTCGGTCTCGTGGTCGTCCCAGGTGACCACGAAGGGGTGCGCGGCGTGCGCGGCCCGCAGGTCCGGGTCGGACTTGTAGAGGGCGTACCGCAGCCGGTAGTCCTCCAGCGTGACCGTCTCGCGGTTGAAGATGTCGGGCAGCGTGCGGTCCGTGTAATTGCGGGCGCCGCCGACGGAGTTGACGGCGTACTCGTAGAGGTAGTCACCGAGGTGGAAAACGATGTCGACGTCGTCCTCGGCCAGGTGCTGGTACGCGGTCCAGTAGCCGTCGTGGTACGCCTGGCAGGACACGGCGGCCAGCGTCAGTTCGGCGACGCGGGCGCCGGTCGCGGGCGCGGTGCGCGTACGGCCGGTCTCGCTGACCCAACGGCCCGTACGGAAGCGGTAGTAGAAGGTGCGGTCGGGGTCGAGGCCGGTCACCTCGACATGCACGGCGTGGTGGAACTCGGGGTGCGCGGCGGTGGTTCCGCGTCTGGCGATCCGGCGGAACTTGGCGTCGTGGGCCAACTCCCACTGCACGGGGACGCGTTGCCGGGGCAGTCCGGAGTCGGCCTCGAACGGGGCCGGCGCGAGGCGTGTCCACAGCAGTACGGAGCCGGGCTGCGGGTCGCCGGAGCCGACGCCGAGGGTGAAGGGGTCGTCGGCGATCTTCGCCGCGTCGAGTTCGGCGGCGCCGGCCACGCCCGCGGTCGGCAGGTTGGTGGCGAAGGCGAGCGCGGCGGCGGCGCCGGTGACGGTGAGAAAGCGGCGCCGGCCGAGGTGACGGGCTGCGGCGCGGAGCTCGGGGGCGTGCCGCGAAACGCTTTCCTGCGACGGTAGTTGACGGGCTGCGGGTGTCATCTGGCCCTCCCCTGACGGTTGTTGTACGACGCATTGGAGTGGCCGGGGTCGACGGCAACCCGTCGTGTACACAACAGAGGGGTGTCGGGAGGATGAGTTCCGGATGCCGGGCCCTCCCGTACGCTGCGGGCCCATGAACGACAAGAAAACGAAGATCGCACTGGTCACCGGGGCGGGCTCCGGCATCGGCCGCGCCGTGACCGTGGAACTCCTGCGCACCGGCTGGTCCGTGGCGCTCGCGGGCCGCCGCGCACAGACCCTGGAGGAGACGGCGGCCCTGGCGGACACCCAGGCGGAAAACGGTGCCTCCCTCTGCGTACGCGCCGACGTCTCACGGCCCGACGACGTGGCCGGACTCTTCACCGCCGTACGGGAGCGCTTCGGGCGGCTCGACCTGCTCTTCAACAACGCCGGTACGTTCGGCCCTGGCGGCGTCCCGTTCGAGGAACTCCCCTACGACGCCTGGCGCCACGTGGTCGGTACGAATATCGACGGCGCGTTCCTGTGCGCGCAGGCGGCGTACCGGCAGATGAAGGAGCAGGACCCGCAGGGCGGCCGGATCATCAACAACGGTTCGATCTCGGCGCACACGCCGCGCCCGCACTCGGCGGCGTACACGGCGACCAAGCACGCGCTGACAGGTCTCACCAAGTCACTGTCCCTGGACGGCCGTCCGTACCGGATCGCCTGCGGTCAGATCGACATCGGCAACGCGGCCACCGACATGACCGAACGCATGCAGACGGGGGCCCTGCAGGCGAACGGCGAGGTGGTTCCGGAACCCGTGATGGACGTCGCGGACGTGGCCCGGACGGTGCGGCACATGGCGGAGCTGCCGCTGGAGGCGAACGTGCAGTTCGCGACGGTGCTCGCGACGACGATGCCGTTCATCGGCCGCGGCTGAGCGCGCCGGAACCTGCACAAACGGAAGCTGCACAAACGGAAGTTTTACGTCCGGTGCATTTCTGCCGGTGGAGAGATTATGCTCAACTCACCTCCACCGGAGCTTCACATTTGGAGCACAAGACTTCCTCGGCCACACTCAAAGGGGAGGCGGCAGCCGTTCCGGGATACGGGTGGGGTGGGAGGGGGCCCCGCGTGGGATCGCGGGATGACCCGGGCCGCGGAACGGCTGCCGCACAACGAACACCGATGCCCCGTCACGAGACGGGTCGGGCTCAGCGGGTCAGGATTTCGTCGATCTCGGTCAACTGCTCTGTGATGAACGGACCTTGGACGAGTGCCCCGGCATTCTCCCCGGGAGGCGGGCTTCCCGTGCCCCGGTCATATGACATTGACGGCATCTAGGAAGCGGGCGGCAAGCTCGGTGTCGCCGGTGACCGTCACGTCGCGGTCGCGCCAGGACGAGCGCTGCGTGCCCCAGTCGGGGAAGGTCAGCGCGGGGGCGGTGACGTGCGCGGCGACCGCGCCGTCGGAGGGAGCCAGGCCGCCCGCCTCGTCGAACCACCAGGTCCCGCCTCCGGGGCCGGTGAGAGTCAGTGCGACACGGGCGTCGAGCCCGGCGACCGGCGCCTTGGCGACCTGGTTGCTCAGTACGGCGATCATCCAGGTCAGGACCGCGCGCATCCGGTCCGCATCGGTGGGCGGCACGGGCCGGCCGAGCGCTGGGGCCATGTCGTGGCGCAGGTGGGTGTGGTGGTCGAAGACGAGCGCGCCGCCGATCATCAGACCCAGGGGGTGGCGGCCGAGGTCGGCCAACTGTGCCCGTACTCGGGTGGCGGGTGTGCGTCTGACGACGTCGAGGAGCGTGGTGGCTCGCCGACCGGCGCGCCGGTACTCGGCCATCACCTTGGCGCGGCTCCAGTCCCGCCGCCGGTCGACGGGGTCCTCGTTCGCCTGCTCGAGGCTGGCGGCGAAGCTCGTGCGCAGCCCGGCGGGTGTGTAGAGGCTCCGCGCCGTCGCACCGATGTGGGCGACGACGTCGGCGATGCGCCATCCGGCTGCGGCGCTGGGCGCGGTCCATTCGTCGTCGGTGAGGCTGCTGGTGAAGTCCAGCATCTCGGTGCGTTCGGCGCGCAGGGCGGCGGCCATGTTGCGCAGGTCGGCGGGGGGCAGGCGCTTGCTCATGGCGTTGTCTTCTCTGGTGGTGAGGCGGGGCGGCGGATGGCCTGTACGGCCGCGTCGTACAGGTCGAACTGGTCGGCCTGTCCGCCCAGGCGCATCCACTCTTCTGTGGCGGCCTGGAGGCAGGTGATCGCCGCGGCCGCGATCGCGCGCGCCTGCAGGGCGCGGTGGTCGGAGTCGGGCAGTCGCGGCTCGATCAGCGGTGCGAACAGGTCCTGCCAGCGAGCCTGCTTCTCGGCGTGGCCGGCGCGCAGGGATTCGTTGCCGAACAGCAGCGTGGTCATCTCGAGCCGGCGCTCGGCGGTGAGGTCGATCTCCTCGAGTACCTGGAACGCCGCACGCAGCGACGTCCACGGGTCTTCGTCGGCCGGGCGCTCGGCGAGCCGCGCGGCGATCAACTCCCCCTGCTCGGACAGGCCGTTGAGCGCGAGGTCCTCCTTGTTGCGGAAGTAGTTGAACAGGGTCCGTTTGGAGACGCCCGCCGCGGCGGCGATCTCCTCGAGTGTCGTGTCGTCGTACCCCTTGGCCGCGAACAGTTCGACGGCGGTTTTGGTGAGGAGCGCGCGAACCACCGAGCGGGTCTGTTCCCGGAGGGGTGCCGGTTTCTGAGCCATGCACCGATGGTACATCTCTTCTCGAGATGCAGCTACTTGCACTCAGTGCAAGAGAGTGCGTAGAGTGCAGCCATGAGCAAAATCGACTATCGCCGCCAGACCGTCATCGTCACCGGAGCCAGCTCCGGACTCGGCGCGGAATTCGCCCGCCAACTGGCCCGTCGCGGCGCGGATCTCGTACTCGTCGCCCGCCGCGCGGACCGGCTCAAGGACCTGGCCGACGAACTCACCCGCGCCCACGGCGTCACGGTGACCGTCGTCGCCCGCGACCTCGGCCGGCCCGACGCCGGCCGCACGCTGCGCGCCGAACTCGAATCCCGCGGCATCCACGCCACCGGCCTGGTCAACAACGCCGGCTTCGGCACCCACAACGCCCTCACCGACGAGGACCCGGACCGCCTGCAGAGCATGATCGCGCTGAACGTCAGCGCGCTGGTCGACCTCAGCCGCGCCTACATCGACCCGCTGACCTCCACCGACACCGGCATCCTGATCAACGTCGCCAGCCTGCTGGGCTTCCAGCCGACCCCGTACCTGAGCGTCTACGGCGCCACCAAGGCCTTCGTCCTCAGCTTCACCGAATCGCTGTGGGAAGAAAACCGTGGCACCGGCCTGCGCGTCCTCGCCGTGTGCCCCGGCGCCACGAAGACCGAGTTCTACGACGCCGCCGGCAGCGAGACGGCCGACTACGGCGCGAAGCGAGTCACCGCCGACCACGTCGTCAAGATGGCCCTGGACACGCTCGACCGCCGCTCCGCGCCCCCGTCGGTGATCACCAACGGCCGCCCGCTCGCCCTCGCCGGCAAGATCCTGCCGCGCCGCCTGATCGTCCGGTTCATGGGCCGCATGGCCCGCCCCTAGCCGGCACTGCTCCTCCGCCCCCCGGCCCAGCAGTCGCCCCCCATTAGCAGCGGTCGCCCTCACCCGCAGCAAAGGACCACCATCGTGACCATCACAGAAGTCACCCCACAGCCCACCGACGCGGAGCGCTTCGGTCACATCCTCGCCGTTCAGCGCGCCGCCTACCGCCGCGACGGAGCGCCCTCACCGGCGGCGCGGCGCAGCGACCTGAGCAGGTTCAAGGCGGCGCTGATCGCCCGGCGCAGCGCCATCGAGGAGGCGATCAACGCCGACTTCGGAAACCGCTCGCGCCACGAGACCGCGATGATGGAGCTCGGCGGCGTCGTCCAGGGCATCGACTACCTTCAGCGCAATCTCCGCCGGTTCATGCGCCCGACCGGCCGCCACACCGCCTGGCACATGCGTTTCGGCACCAACCGCATCGAGTACCAGCCGCTCGGCGTGGTCGGGGTCATCTCACCGTGGAACTATCCCGTCAACCTCTCCCTGATGCCGGTCGTCACCGCGATCGCCGCCGGCAACCGCGTCATGCTCAAACCGTCGAAGTTCACCCCGGCGACGAACACCGTGCTCGCGTCGATGCTGAGCGAGCTCTTCCCGCAAGAGCAGGTCACGATCGTCAGCGGCGACGGTGCCGCGTTCTCCTCGCTGCCCTTCGACCATCTCGTCTTCACCGGAAGCACCGAGGTCGGACGAGCCGTGATGAAGGCGGCGAGCGAGCACCTCGTCCCCGTCACGCTGGAGTTGGGCGGCAAGTCCCCGACCATCGTCGCCAAGGGACACGTAACCGACCGGACCGTGTCCGACATCGTCTTCGGCAAACTCCTCAGCGGCGGGCAGACCTGCATAGCCCCCGACTACGCCCTGGTGCACGAATCCGAGATCGACACCTTCATCGACAGCTACGACCAACTCGTGAAGGCCGCCTACCCCGACGGTCCGAACAGCAAGGACTACACCTCGATCATCAACGACAAGCAGTACGCGATCCTCACCGACCTGATCGAGGACGCCCGTAGCCGCGGGGCACGGATCATCGAGGTCGGCCACCGGCCGGGCGAGGCCGCCCACCGCCCGCACACCCTCGCACCGACCGTCGTGCTCGGCGTCACCGACGAGATGCGGATCGCCCACGAGGAGATCTTCGGCCCCATCCTGCCGATCTTCCCCTACCGCGACACCGACGAGGCCATCGACCACGTCAACGCCCGGCCACGACCGCTCGCGCTCTACTACTTCGGCAGCAACGACGCGGACCGGCGCAAGGTCCTCGACCGCACGACCTCCGGCAACGTCACCGTCAACGGCACCATCATGCACGTCGGACAGGACGACCTTCCCTTCGGCGGCGTCGGCGCGAGCGGGATGGGCCAGTACCACGGCGTCGAGGGCTTCCGGACGCTCAGCCACCCCAAGGGCATCTACGTGCAAGGCCGCTTCAACGCCGCCCGCCTCCTGTACGCCCCCTTCAGCAAGCGCACCGACGCTCTGCTCAACTTCTTCCTTCGATGACCGGCGGGTCACTTGTTCCCTGGTGTCCGAGCCAGGACTACGGGGGTGCGTCCCGGGCCCATGGCACGCTGGCCGCCATGAGTGATCACGACACAGCGGCAGCCTCGGCCACGTACGACGACATGTGGGACACGGTGGGCCGCCTCCAGGAGTGGCTCGTACGTGCGCAGCCCTCGCGTCCCCCTCAAGAGGCCCTGCTCCTGCGGATGTTGAAGCTCTCCGAGGAGGTCGGCGAGGTCGCCGAGGCGGTCATCGGTGCCACCGGCCAGAACCCGCGCAAGGGTACGAGCCACACCTGGGACGACGTCCAGGCGGAGCTGTGCGACGTGATCATCACGGCGGCCGTCGCGCTGCGCACGCTGACACCCGACGCTCGTGAGGTCTTCACGAGCCACTTGGAGCAGGTGCGGAAGCGTTCGCTCGGGTCGGGGCAGCTCCCCTGACGTCCGCCCTCAAAAGTTGATCATGTGTCCGGCGAGCCCGTGGACCGCCTCCTTGACCGCCTCGCCGAGCGTCGGGTGGGCGTGGACGTTGCGGGCCACCTCGTGGACGGTCAGGTCCCACTGCTGGGCGAGGGTCAGTTCGGGGAGGAGTTCGGTGACGTCGGGGCCGATGAGGTGGCCGCCGAGGAGTTCGCCGTACTTCGCGTCGCTGATCAGCTTCACGAAACCGGTCGCGTCGCCCAGGCCGTGCGACTTGCCGTTCGCGGTGAAGGGGAACTTGGCCACCTGGACGTCGTAACCCTGCTCGCGGGCCTGTGCCTCGGTGTAGCCGAAGCTGGCGATCTGCGGCTGGCAGTAGGTGGCACGCGGAATCATCACGTACTCCAGCTCCATGGTCTCCGCGTCCGCGATGGTCTCGGCGGCGACGATGCCCATCGCCTCGGCGGCGTGCGCGAGCATCAGCTTGGCGGTGACGTCGCCGATGGCGTAGATGTGCGGGACGGAGGTGCGGCAGCGGCCGTCGACGTCGATGGCGCCGCGGTCCGTGACCCGTACGCCCGTCTTGTCCAGGCCGTAGCCCTCGATGTTCGGGGCGAAGCCGATCGCCTGGAGGACCTTGTCAGCCTCCAGGACCTGCTGGCTGCCGTCCTTGGCGGTCACCGTGACGCGGACCTGGGGGCCGGACTCGTCGATCGCGTCGACGCGGGTGGAGGTGAGCACGTCGATGCCCAACTTGCGGTACTGCTTGGCAAGTTCGGTGGAGACCTCGGTGTCCTCCAGCGGCGTCATACGGTCCAGGAACTCGACGATCGTGACCTTCACGCCGTAGTTGTGCAGCACGTAGGCGAACTCGACGCCGATCGCGCCGGCGCCCGCGATCACGATGGAGGCCGGCAGGTCCTCGGCGAGGATCTGCTCCTCGTACGTCACCACGCGGGAGGTGCGGCGGGTGCCGGGCAGGAGCTTCGGAGTCGCGCCGGTGGCGATGATGCAGTGGTCGAAGGCGATGGTGCGGGTGTTGCCGTCGTAGTCGGCCACCTGGAGGGTGTGCGCGTCGAGGAAGGTGCCGCGACCGCTGAGTTCCGTGATCTTGTTCTTCTTCATCAGGTAGTGGACGCCCTTGACGCGGCCGTCCGCCACCTTGCGGCTGCGGCGGAAGGCCTCGCCGTAGTCGAAGGAGACCTGCCCGTCGATCTTGATGCCGAAGGTCTTCGCCTCGCGCGTGACGATGTGCGCGAGTTCGGCGTTGCGCAGCAGGGCCTTGCTGGGGATGCAGCCCACGTTCAGACAGACGCCGCCCCAGTACTTCTCCTCGATCACCGCGACGCGCTTGCCCAGTTGGGCGGCGCGGATGGCGGCGACGTAGCCGCCGGGGCCCGCTCCGAGTACGACGACGTCGAAGCGCTCGCCCTGCTCGTCCATGGCGTTTCCTTCCGATGAGGGGTGGCGACCGGGCACCTCGCCGCGACCGCCCTCAGCCTCAAACAGCATGCGCCATGGGGGGCGATGGCCCGTCACCCTGGTCACCCGTACGGCGCAAACGCCCGGTAGGACCACCCCCACCCACGGTCACCTACAACCCTCCCCCGGCCGGAGGCGCAGCCACCCCGTAAGAAAAGATCACGCCCGGGTTCGACGGGGCCTGGTTGAGGACCCAGAGGCCGATCAGGGTGGCGAGGGTGAAGACCACCGCTATCAGGACGGCCAGGACCAGGCGGCGGCGGCGTTCGCGGCGGAGCCAGTCGCCGCGGGCCGTGCGGTAGGCGTCGGGGGCGGCCTGGACACCGCCGGCCAGCGTTCCGAGCGCTTCGCGCAGCGCCTGCTCCGTACGATCGACTTCGTTCATCGCCGGGCCTCCATCGCCTGGGTCAGGGCGGCGATACCGCGCGAGGTGTGGGTCTTGACCGATCCGGGGGAGATTCCCATCGCGGCGGCTATCTCGCTCTCCTTCAGTCCGAGCCAGTGCCGCAGCACCAGCGCTTCCCGCTGCCGGGCGGGCAGTTGCTGCAGGGCGTCGATCAGTACGCGCTGGTCGTCGCGGAGCAGCGCCGTGCTCTCGGCGGAGGCGACGACGTCGCTCGGCGGCTGCTGGACGTGCTTGCGGGCGACCTGGAGGTGGCGGATGCGCATACGGGTCAGATTGCACACCGTGGAGCGCAGATACGCCTCCGCCGCCTCGGCATCCCTGAGGCGCCGCCACTTCCGGTAGATCTGGTAGTACGCCTCGGCCACCACGTTCTCCGGGTCGTCCGCGCCGAGCAGTACGGCCAGGCGCAGCATCGAGGCGTAGTGCAGCTCGAAGAGGCGGGCCAGGGCGGCCTCCCGCTCGAGGTCGGCCGGATCGCTCACGGGTGGGGACAGCACCTCGTCGGCAGTCGGGTCGCCGGTCGGCGGGGATGCCGTCGTCTCGCCGGTGGCGGCGGACTGCGGGATGTGATCGGTCGCGGCGGGCCGCGGGACGCGGGGATCCGGGATACGGGGATCGGTGACGGCGGCCGGAGCGGCCTGCGGCGCCGGCAGTCGCGTGTGCTGTCTGCGTCTCACGGGTTGCTCGCTCCCGTCTCGGGGCGCCGCCTGACGGTCAGGCGGGACGGTAGGTCGGTGAGGTCGGCGCCACGCGGAACGCCGAAGCGTTCGAGGGCCGCGGTGCCGGCCACGGCGACGGTCAGGTTGAGCAGCAGGGCGACGAGCCCGGCGTAGATCTCCAGCGGCTGATCGCCGCCGCCGAACGGCACGATGGACGAGAAGCCCTCGCGGACCACCAGGAAGGTGCCGGCCACCATGCCCACGGCCCACCCGGCCAGCAGCGCCCGCGGATGCAGCCGGCCCGTGAAGAGCCCTATGGCCACCGCTGGAAATATCTGCAGGATCCATACGCCGCCGAGGAGTTGGAGGTTGATGGCGTCCTGGTCGCGCAGCCCGAACACGAACGCCACCGCCCCCACCTTCGCGGTGACCGAGACCGCCTTGGCGATGCGCACCTGTCGTTTGGGCGTGGCGGTGGGGTGGACGTACTCGACGTACACATTGCGTACGAAGCAGGTGGCGGCCGCGATCGACATCACGGCCGCCGGGACCAGCGCCCCCACGGTGATCGCCCCGAAGACGAGTCCCGCCAGCGGGCCCGGCATCAGCCGGTCGACCAGCATCGGTACGGCGGTCTCGGCGCCGCCCTCGGGCGCCCGTACCCCCGCCGCGAGTGCCGCGATACCGAGGAGGCCGAAGAGGGCGAGCAGTCCCGTCCAGGCGGGCAGCGCCACGGAGACCTTGCGCAGGGTGCGCGGGCCGTCGGCGGCGAACCCGGCGGTGAGGACGTGCGGATACATCAGCAGGGCCAGCGCCGAACCGAAGGCGAGCGTGGCGTAGGCGGGCTGCTGCTCGGGGGAAAGGAGCAGGGCGGAGTCCGTCACGCCGGTGCCGCCGAGCCGTCGCGCCGCGCCCTCGAAGACCGCGCCGGGTCCGCCGAGCCGGGCGAGGACCAGCCAGCACACGGCGGTGAGCGAGACGAAGACGGCCACCGCCTTGAACGCGGAGATGACGGTCGGCGCCCGCAGCCCGTGCCGGTACGTCGCCACCGCGAGCCCCGCGAAGAGCGCGATCAGCACGAGATCGCCGCCCGCGCCCCGCGGATAGACACCGCCGGCGGTGAGCACCGCGCGGATGCCCAGCAGTTGCAGCGCGAGGTAGGGCATCGTCGCGAGGATCCCGGTCAGCGCCACCACCAGGGCGAGCGGCGGCGAACCGTACCGTCCGCGCACGAAGTCGGCGACGGTGATGTAGCCGTGCCGGCGGGCCACCGCCCACAGGCGGGTCAGCAGGACGAAGGCGAGCGGGCAGACGATCACCGTGTAGGGCACGGCGAAGAAGGCGGGCGCTCCGTTCCCGTACGCCAGTCCCGGTACGGCGGTGAAGGTGTACGCGGTGAAGATCGTGCCGCCGAGCAGCATCCAGGTCCAGACGGGACCCAGGCTCCGGTCGGCCAGTGCCCAGCCCTCCAGGGACGGCAGCCGGTCGGTGGGACGCAGCCGACGCGCGGTGACGGCGAGAAGCGACGCTCCGCCGATCACGGCGAGGAACGTCGCGGTCATGGCGCCGTCCGCCATGGGTCACCGTCCTTGGTGTGCCTGAGGTCCTATGGCCTGTCCGCCGGACAGGCCATAGCCCGAGCCCTTGCCGGAGAGTTGCGCGGGCAGTCCGTCCGGTTGACACGGTTGACGGAAAACCGGCGGGAAATCTTCTGGAAATTCTCTGTCAACCAGTTCCGGCCGGCGGGCAACTCTTGCACAGACCGACAGCCAGCGGGAGGGGAGCGCAGGTCATGACATCCAGTGGTCAGCACCGGCTACGGCGCGTCGCGATCGCCGTACTGCTTCTCGCGCCCGCCGCGGGACTGCTGTGGGTCCCCTTGTACGCCGGGGCGGACCCGCGGCTCGCGGGGACGCCGTTCTTCTACTGGTACCAGCTCGCCTGGGTGCCGGGGTGCGCCCTGTGCCTGCTCGCCGCGTACGCGCTGACCAGGCACGACCGCGACGACCGGCACGATCCCTGAGCCACTTTCCCGCCACTTCCCCACCGCGTACCGCCCGGCACCACCACCCAGTAGCGCCGCACACGATCACCCCGTAGCGCCGCACACCATCACCCAGCACCACGGCCAGGAGCCGCCATGCCTACGTCAGCCATGCCCGAATCCGCTCCCCCGGCACCGGAAAGCCCACCCCCCTCCGGATCCGCCCGGCCCCGTATGACCCCACGCTCCATCCTCCTGTGGACCACCGTCGCCCTGGTCGGCGCCGTCTGCTGGGGCGTCCTCGCCCTCTCCCGGGGCGAGGAGATCTCCGCCGTCTGGCTGGTGCTGGCCGCCCTCGGCTCGTACGCCATCGCCTACCGCTTCTACGCCCGCTTCGTCGCCCGGCGCGTACTGAAGCCGGACGACCGACGGGCCACTCCCGCCGAACGCCTCGAGGACGGCGTCGACTTCCAGCCCACCGACCGCCGGGTGCTGCTGGGCCACCACTTCGCGGCGATCGCCGGGGCCGGACCACTGGTGGGGCCCGTACTCGCGGCGCAGATGGGCTATCTGCCCGGCACGATCTGGATCGTGGCCGGCGTGATCTTCGCCGGGGCGGTGCAGGACATGGTGGTGCTGTTCCTGTCGATGCGGCGGGACGGGAAGTCGCTCGGGCAGATGGCCCGTGACGAGATCGGCCGGGCGGGCGGGGCAGCGGCCCTGATCGCGGTCTTCGCCATCATGATCATCCTGCTCGGTGTGCTGGCCCTGGTCGTCGTCAACGCCCTCGCGCACTCCCCCTGGGGCACGTTCTCGGTCGCCATGACCATCCCCATCGCCCTGTTCATGGGCTTCTGGATGCACGTCATCCGCCCCGGCCGGGTCGTCGAGACCAGCCTGATCGGTGTGGCGCTGCTGCTGCTCGCGATCATCGGCGGCAGCTGGATCCAGGAGTCCTCGCTGGCCGACACCTTCACCCTGAGCCCGACGACCCTGGTGTTCTGCCTGGTCGGGTACGGCTTCGTCGCCTCCGTGCTCCCCGTGTGGATGCTGCTCGCGCCGCGCGACTACCTGTCCACCTTCATGAAGATCGGCACCATCGCGCTGCTCGCGGTCGGAGTCGTCGTGGCCACACCCGTCATGCGTGCGGAAGCGGTCAGTGACTTCGCGTCCTCGGGCGCGGGCCCGGTCTTCGCGGGCTCCCTCTTCCCCTTCCTGTTCATCACCATCGCCTGCGGCGCGCTGTCCGGCTTCCATGCGCTGGTCGCCTCCGGGACGACGCCGAAGCTGATCCAGAAGGAGTCGCAGGTCCGGATGATCGGCTACGGCGCCATGCTGATGGAGTCGTTCGTCGCGATCATGGCGCTGATCGCCGCGGCCACCCTCGAACCCGGCCTGTACTACGCGATGAACGCGCCCGCCGGGCTCCTCGGTACGACGGCCGAGTCCGCCTCGCAGGCGGTGGCGAACCTCGGCTTCACCATCAGCCCTGACCAGTTGACGCAGGCGGCGAAGGACGTCGAGGAGTCGACGCTCATCGCCCGTACCGGCGGTGCGCCCACCCTCGCGGTCGGTATGTCGGAGATCTTCTCCGGGGTCTTCGGCGGGGCCGGGATGAAGGCCTTCTGGTACCACTTCGCGATCATGTTCGAGGCGCTGTTCATCCTGACGACGGTCGACGCGGGCACCCGGGTCGGACGCTTCATGCTCCAGGACATGCTCGGCAACGTCTGGAAGCCGATCGGCCGGGTCAACTGGAAGCCGGGCATCTGGCTGTGCAGCGGCCTCGTCGTGGCCGCGTGGGGCTACTTCCTCTACACCGGTGCCACCGACCCCCTCGGCGGAATCAACCAGCTCTTCCCGCTCTTCGGCATCGCCAACCAGCTGCTCGCCGCCATCGCCCTCACCGTCTGCACCACCGTGCTGATCAAGTCCGGGCGGCTGCGCTGGGCCTGGGTCACCGCGATCCCGCTGGCCTGGGTGGTCGCGGTCACCTTCGTCGCCGGCTGGCAGAAGATCTTCTCCGACGACCCGCGGATCGGCTTCTTCGCCCAGCGCGACCGGTACGCCGACGGCATCGACGCCGGCGAGGTCATCGCCCCCGCCAAGACCCTCGACGACATGCACACCGTGGTCACCAACTCCACAGTCGACGGCGTCCTGATCGCCGTGTTCCTGCTGCTGGTCGCCGTGGTGATCGTCAACGCAGCGGTGGTCTGCGTACGGGCCATCCGCTCTCCGGGGTCGTTGGCGACGACGGAGGCGCCGTACGTCGAGTCCCGTATCGACATCCCCGAGCAGGCCGGCGAACCGCTGGTGGGAGCCCGTTCATGAACGCCCCGTCCATGAACGCCCGGCCCTGGGCGCGGACCGCGCGTTGGGTGCGCTGGTATCTGCGCGAGCTGACCGGTGAGTCGGAGTACGACCGCTACTGCGAGCGCCACCGCCGCCGGCACCCCCACGCTCCGCCGCCCAGCCGACGGGAGTACGAGGTCCTGCGGACGCACCACCGGGAGAACCATCCGCAGAGCCGCTGCTGCTGAATGCGCGGACCGCACCCCGTGTGCGGTCCGCGGACTGCGGGACGACGACCGGACCGCGGAACGGGCAACCGGACCGCGGGACCGGCAACCGGACCGCGGGGCGGGCGCGCCTCCCAGCCCTGACGCCGCCGCCCGCCCCGCACCGCAACCACTTCCTGTCCCCGACTCCGCCTGCCCACCGAGCCGTCCGCGAGACCGAGATGCTGAGACGCCGCCCCTCCCTGCTGATCCGGCCCGAACTCGACGACCACCCACTGCACGCCATCCTGGCCGAACTGCGCCCCGCCCAGCAGCTCCACGGCCTCGGCGCGGGCCGTATCCGCCCACTCTGGGAGCCGGTCGCCGACCTGCTGCGCGCCACCGGGCGCGACTGGGACCGCCGGGTGCACCGGATCTCCGTACTGGCGGGGAGCCTGCCCGCGGCGGTCTCGCAGCGGTGGGTCACCGACCGGCCCGGTGACGGGGACGCCCTGGTCCTGCGGGCGTTCGCCCTGTCGGAGCGTGCCCCGGACGAAGGGCCGGCCGCCGCCCGGCGGGCCGAGCAGGCCTGCCTTCGAGCCGCGCAGGCCTGTCCCGAGGACCCCACGCCCTGGCTGGCGCTGCTGTCCCTGCTGCAGTCCTTCGCGGCTCCTCCCAAGGACGCCGTGCCCGTGTGGACCGAGGCCGTCAACCGCGCCCCGTGGAACAGGACCGCCTATCACCGGCTGCTGCGCTATCTGTCCCCGCGCGGACACGGGACGGTCCCCGACATGATGGACTTCGCCCAGCAGGGCGCCGCCCGCGCACCGTATGGGTCACCCCTGGTCCTGCTGCCCGTGGCGGCCCGCGTGGAACTCGTCGCCCACCGTCAGCGGCAGGACCCCCTCGTCGCGTTCGGGGCGAGCGGCCACTGGAACGACCCACGGGCGGCCGAGGAGGTCGACACGGCCTTGACCGGCTGGTTCCACACCGCCGCCGCACCGCACGCGGAAGCCGTCACCGACCTCAACGTCCTCGCCTTCGCCCTGACCCGCACCCACCGGCCGGCCGAGGCCACCGCCGTCTTCCACCGCATCGGCCGCCATATGACACACCACCCGTGGGACCTGCTGCCGGACCCGGAGCGCACGTTCCTCTACTGGCGGGATCGAGAGGCCGGCCGCCGCCGGACGTGAAGGGCCGTGAACCGACGGGCCGGCGTGGGACGGGAGACTCCCGCCAGAGCGGCCTGTTGTGCAAAACGTTTTGGATATCTAGCTTGTGCGCCATGAGTGAGCGCCATGAGTGAGAGAGCGCCCGCGTCGGCGGGCGGCCTGCTGGTGTCCGGCTGCGATGTGCTGCGTGTTCCGCCGGAGGGCGAGTGCGAGATCCTGCGGGCGCAGGACATCGTCGTGACGGACGGTCTCATCGAGGACGTACGGCCGACCGGTACCGCCGGCGCGAAGGGCGGAGCGGGCACGCGGGAGGTGATCGACGGGCGTGGTCTGCTGGCCGTCCCCGGCCTGGTCAACGCGCACACGCACAGCGCCATGGTGCTGATGCGCGGCGCGGCCGAGGACGTGACGGTCGAGGGCTGGTTCAACGACCGCGTCTGGCCGATGGAGAGCAACCTCACCCCCGCCGACGTACGGACCGGCGCCCGGCTTGCCTGTGCCGAGATGATCCGCTCGGGTGTCACGACCTTCGCCGACCACTACTTCTTCCCCGAGCAGATCGCCGAGGCGGTCGCCGAGACCGGTCTGCGGGCCGACATCGCGCCCACCTACTTCAGCAGCCGGGGCCGGGAAGCCCTGGAAGCGACCGTGGAGTTCGCGGAGCGGTGGCACGGCGGAGCCGAGGGCCGGGTGACCGTGTCACTCGGGCCGCACGCCCCGTACACCGTGGACGACGAGGACCTGCGGATCCTGAGCGAGCACGCCCGGCGCCTTGGCCTGCGCATGCACATTCACGCCGCCGAACACCTGGAGCAGACCCGGTCCAGCCTGGAGCGGCGCGGCCTGACACCCATGCGAGTGCTGTACGAGACGGGGGTGCTGGAGGCCGGAGCACTGATCGCGCACGGTTGCGGGATCGTCGAGCAGGATCTTCCGCTGCTGGCCGAGTACGCCGGCACGACCGCGGTGGCCTGCTGCCCCAAGGTGTACCTGAAGCACGCGCTGTCCCCGCTCACTCCGGTCCGCGAACTGCTCGGCGCCGGCGTCACGGTGGCGGTCGGTACGGACGGCGCCGCCGGTCACAACACGCTCGACGTGTGGGAGGCGCTGCGGCTGGTCGCCCTCACCCAGAAGCAGGCCGTGCGGGACGCGACCTGGATGACCGTCTCCGACACCCTGCGCCTTGCCCTGCGCGGCGGGGCCCGCGCGCTCGGCCTGCAGGACCGCATCGGGGCGCTGGAGCCGGGCATGCGCGCCGACATCGTCCTCACCGACCTGACCGGGCTCCACTGCCGCCCGCTGCACGACCCCCGTGCCGCGCTGGTCTACAGCGCCCGTGCCAGTGACGTGCGGACGGTGGTCGTCGACGGCCGGGTGCTGATGCGGGACGGCAGGCTGCTCACCGTGGACGAGCCCGCGCTGCTCGCCGAGGCCGACGCCCGGGTGGCCCGGATCCTGGACACGTCCCACGGACGGGCGGTGCAGCACTATGACCCATGAGTCCTACGGGGCCTACGAGTCCCACGGGCCCGGCCGCCGGTCGGCCGTCCGCAGACCCGCGTCCATCAAGGACGTCGCCGCGGCGGCCGGGGTCAGCGCCACCACCGTCTCCCATGTCCTCAGCGGCAACCGGCCGGTCAACGAACAGACCGCCGCCCGGGTCCGCAGCGTCGTCAACCGGCTCGGGTACGTCCCGGCCTCGCTCGCCCGCAGCCTCCAGGCCGGTTCCACCTCGGTGATCGGCCTGCTCATCCCCGACATCAGCAACACCTTCTTCGCCGAACTCGCCAAGGGCGCCGAGGACGCCGCCCACGACCTGGGCTACGGACTGATCCTGTGCAACACCGAGTTCGACGCCGACCGCGAGGACCGCTACCTCGGCATGATCCGCAGCCGGTTCATCGACGGCATGGTGTACGCCTCGGGGTCCCCGCCGTCCCGGCGGCGGCTGGAAGCCCTGATGGGCAAGTTCCCGATCGCGCTGGCCGACGAGGAGGTCGAAGGGCTCGAGCGCGCCCTCATCGCGACCGCCGACCATGAGGCGGGCGGGCGGCTCGTCGGCGAGCACCTGCGGGCGCTCGGCCACCGCCGGGCCCTGATGCTGACCGGTCCACGCGCCCTGAAGAGCGGCGTCGCCCGGGCGAACGGCTTCGTGCGGGCCTTCCGCGGCGAAGTCGTCGAACGCGCCGGTGACTTCAAGGAAGGCTCCGGCTACCGCCTCGTCGCCGAACTCGTCCAGGAGGGTGGTCTCCACGGGGACTGCACGGCCGTCTTCGCGGCCAACGACCTCATGGCGTTCGGAGCCCTCACCGCGCTCAGGGAGGCGGGGCTGTCGGTTCCGGGGGACATCTCCGTGGTCGGCTTCGACGACATCCGGGCGGCCTCGCTGGCCCATCCGCCCCTGACCACCGTCCACCAGCCGGCCTACGACGTGGGCCGCACCGCCACCGCGCAACTGCTCCAGTACGTCACCCGGGGCGAGGTCCCGCCCGCCTCCCGCCACACCCTTCCCGTCGAGCTCAAGGTACGGGGCAGCACGGCGCCCATCGCCCGCTGACCTCAGGCCTTTTGCCTCGAGTTGCTCCGAGCTGCTCCGAGTTGCCCCGAGACCTTTTGCCCCGCGCTCCCCGAAAAGGCGGTTCGCCATGCCCAGAGTCCTCGTCGTCGGCGAGTCCTGGTTCACGTACACGGTCCATCAGAAGGGCTTCGACGCCTTCCACACCTCCGAATACACCGAAGGGGGAGGCGTCTTCCTCGACGCGCTCCGTTCCCGGGGCCATGAGGTGACGTACGTCCCCTCGCACGAGATCCCCACCCGGGTGCCGGCTTCCGCCGACGGATTCGACGCGTACGACGTCGTGGTCATCAGCGATGTGGGCGCCAACAGCTTCCAGCTTCCACCCGAGACCTTCAGCCGCTCCGTGCCCTCCCCCGACCGCTCGGAGCTGGTGCGCGCCTTCGTGGAGCGAGGCGGCGGGGTGCTGATGATCGGCGGCTATCTCACCTTCAGCGGCATCGACGCCCGCGCGCGCTGGGGGCGCTCTCCGCTCGCTGCCGCCCTGCCGGTGCTGATCGCGGACCGCGACGACCGCGTGGAACTCCCGTCCGGTGCCGTGCCCGAGGTGGTCGGCAAGCATGGAATCGTACGAGGACTTGAGCGTTCCTGGCCCGCACTGCTGGGCCTCAACGAGGTCACGGCCCGGCCGGAGGCGTCGCTGCTGGCCGAGTGCGCCGGGCATCCGCTGCTCGTGGTCGGTGACCACGGGGCGGGCAGGTCGGCGGCGTTCACCTCCGACGTGGCACCGCACTGGGCACCACCATCGTTCCTGGCCTGGGACGGCTACGCCGAACTCTGGGACCGCCTGGTGCACTGGCTCGCCGGAGCGGAACTGTGACGCCGGTCCCGGCCTCCGGGCCCCTGCCCGACTCCGGCTCCGGCTCCGGGCCAGTACCGCACCAGCCCGGCCCCGGCTCCCCACCTGCGCCACACCAGCCCGACTCCGAGCCCCTGCCCGGCTCCGGACCTGTGCCTGGCTCCGGGCCAGTGGCGCACCGGGCCGGCTCCGACTCCGGACCTGCGCCACACCAGCAAGGCTCCGGCGCCGGGCCTATGCCCGGGCACGCGCGCTCGCCCAAGCCTGGACCCGCGTCCGGGCTCGCGTCCTCGCATCCGGCCGACCCCGCGCCCTTGCCGACATCCTCGCCCGCGCCCTTGCCCGCGCCCGGGCAGAGGCAGGAGCGCGGGCCGGGCGCCGGCGTCGGCACCCCGCACATCGCCGCCGCCCCGGGCGACTTCGCTCCGCTGGTGCTGATGCCGGGCGACCCGCGCCGGGCCCGGCGGATCGCCGAGACGTTCCTTCAGGACGCCCGGCTGGTCACCGACGTGCGCGGCATCCTCGGCTACACCGGAACCCACCAGGGCGAGCCGATGTCGGTCCTCGCCTCCGGCATGGGCATTCCCTCCGTCTCCATCTACGCGACCGAACTGTTCCGCCACTACGGCGTCCGCCGGATCGTCCGGGTCGGTACGGCCGGTGCGATCACGGAGTCGGTCGCGGTACGGGACGTGGTGATCGCCTCCGCCGCGCACACCGACTCCAGCCTCAGCCGCATCCTGGTGGACGGCGTGACCCTGTCGCTGGCTCCGTCCTACCGGCTGCTCCACGCGGCGGCGGAGGCCGCCCGGCAGCGGGGGCGGTCCGGTGGGGAAGCGGTCCACATCGGCCCGGTGTTCACCAGCGACCACTTCTACCTCGACCGTCCCGCCGTCTTCGACGCCCTGGAACGCAGGGGCACGCTCGCGGTCGAGATGGAGGCGGCGGGACTGTACGCCGTGGCGTCCGCGGAGGGCGGCGAGGCCCTCGCCGTGCTGACCGTCTCCGACCACCTCCGCACCGGTGACGTCCTCACCGCCGAGGAACGCGAGACGGACTTCGACCGGGCGCTGCGCATCGCCGCCACCGCGCTGCTCGCCGATGCCTGAAATTCCCACACCGGAAATCAAACAGAAACCGGGCAACGTAGCCAAAACGTTTTGCACTTCCTACTGTCAACGCAGCCGCTCACTCAGCAAGAAAATGATCAGGAGATCCATGATGCGATACGGAAGAAGCGCCGCCCTCGCGGTGACGGGCATGCTCGCATTGACCGCGTGCGGAGGATCGGACGGGGACGATTCCGGAGCGGCCGCCTCCGACAAGCCGCGCATCAAATTGGTGATCAATGGCGGGCTGGGTGACAAGTCGTTCTTCGACTCCGCCTACGAGGGGCTGAAGAAGGCCGAGAAGGACCTGGGCTACGAGCTCAAGGTGGTCGAGCTGGGTTCCGACCGCACCAAGTGGGAGCCCGGATTCGAGGACGCCGCCTCGGCCGACGACTACGACATCCTGGCGGCCGGCACCTTCGACGTCACCGACTACATCGGCGAACTCGCCCCGGAATTCCCGGACAAGAAGTTCTGGGTGTTCGACGCCCCCGTCGACTACAGCGGCAAGAACGGCACCTGTTCCAACAAGTGCGAGAACGTCTACTCCGTCACCTTCAAGCAGAACGAGGGAGGTTATCTCGCCGGGTTCCTCGCCGAGAGGCTGGTGGCCGAAAAAGCCTTGAAGGGAACCGAATCCCAGAACAAGGTCGGCGTCGTCGGCGGCGTGAAGATCCCGGTCATCGAGGACTTCGTCGTCGGCTTCAAGGCGGGCTTCAAGGCCGCCGGCGGAAAGAACTCCGACGTCCTCGTCCAATACGTGGGCGGCGACAAGCCGTTCGGCGACCCCGCCAAGGGCAAGGAGATCAGCACCTCCATGTACGGCCAGGGCGCCGCACTCGTGTGGCCGGTCGCCGGACTCTCCGGGCTCGGCACCTTCGAGTCGGCGGTCACCGCCAAGCGGTACACCTTCGGCGTGGACTCCAACCAGTACCAGACGCTCACCGACCAGGCGCAGAAGGACACCGTCGTCACCTCCATCCTCAAGAACGTCGGCAACGCCCTGGTCAAGGCCGCGGAGGCGGACCAGAAGGGCTCCCTGAAGTACGGCGCCGTCGACACCGTCGGCCTCGCCGAGGACGCCGTCGGCTATGTGAACGACGAACACTTCCGGGAGTTGGTGCCCGAGAAGATCCGTACCGAGGTCCAGGAAGCCGCCGACAAGGTCAAGTCCGGCTCCGTCACGGTCCCCAGCGCCTTCTAGCCGAACGGCCTTCACGATGAACGAGCCATGGGGCAAGGACGGTCCGGCCGTCGCCGCCCGTGCGGTCACCAAGACCTACGCCAACGGGGTGCGCGCGGTGCGCGGCGTGGACCTGGAGGTCCCACCGGGCGAGATCCGGGCGGTCGTGGGTGAGAACGGCGCGGGCAAGTCGACACTGATGAAGCTGTTCTACGGTCTCGAGCAGCCCTCCTCGGGCGAGATCCTGATCGGCGGACGGCCCCGGACCTTGCGCGGCCCGGCCTCGGCGATCGCCCTGGGCGTGGGCATGGTGCACCAGAACCTCATGCTGGTGCCCTCCTTCACCGTCGCCCAGAACGTCGTCCTCGGCGTCGAACCGGGCCGTCGCGGTCTGGTCGACCCGAAGGCGGCCGTGGAGACGACCGCCCGGCTCGCGGCGGAGGCGGGGCTCTCCGTCGACCCCGGGGCGCGCGTCGACGAGGTGTCGGTCGGGATGCGGCAGCGCGCCGAGATCCTCAAGGCGCTCCACCGGCAGGCGAAGGTGCTGATCCTGGACGAGCCGACCGCCGTGCTCACCCCGCAGGAGACCGAGGACCTGTTCGCGGCGGTGCGACGGCTGCGCGACGGCGGGATGACCGTGCTGTTCATCTCGCACAAGCTGCGCGAGGTACGGGAGATCAGCGACCAGGTCAGCGTGATGCGCGCCGGCTCCCTGGTGGGGACGGTCGCCACCGCCGACGCCACCGAGCGGTCCCTCGCCTCCATGATGGTCGGCCGCGACCTGTCCCTGGACGTGGACCGCTCTCCCGCCCGTACGGCGCAAGTCACCCTCCGGGTACGGAATCTCGGGTACGAGACACCGGTCGGCCAGTCCCTGCACGGCCTGGACTTCGACGTGGCCGCCGGGGAGATCGTCGGCGTGGCCGGTATCGAGGGCAACGGCCAGAGCGAACTCGCCGAGATCCTCGCCGGGTTGCGCCGCCCCACCGAGGGCACGGTCCACGTCGGCGGCACCGACACGGCCGGGCTCGACGTGGCCGGGCACCGCAGGGCCGGCATCGGCTACGTACCGGAGGACCGGCTGCACAACGGAGCCGCCCTCGACGAGTCGATCGCCGACAACCTCGTCGTCGACCGGCACGACCGCCCGCCCCTCGCCCGCCGCGGCATCCTGCACCCGAACGCCGTACGCGCTCACGCGGAACGGTTGATCGAGGAGTACGCGATCCGCACCCCCGACCCGTCGGTCCCGGTGCGCGCCCTGTCCGGCGGCAATATGCAGAAGGTGATCGTCGCCCGCGAACTCTCCGCGGGGCCACGGCTGTTGATCGCCTCTCAGGTCACCCGCGGGGTGGACGTCGGCGCGATGCGGTTCATGTACGAGCAGCTGATCGCCGCGCGCGACGCGGGCGCCGCCGTCCTGCTGTTCTCCGCCGACCTCACCGAACTGCTCGCCCTCTCCGACCGGTTGCTCGTCCTCAGGGACGGCCGCCTGGTCGGCCGGTTCGACGACACCACCGGCCTCACGGAGAAGCGCGTCGGCCTCTACATGCTCGGCGTCGAGGAACACGACCGCGCCCACCTCACGACGGGCCTCGGCCTGACCGGGACCGGTACCGGGGAGGCACCCACCGCATGACCACCACCCCCATGACCGCGATCGAGGCCGAGGACCGACGCCAGTACCGCACGACCCGGCGCCGTGACCTCGCGGTCGACCTCAGCATGGCCCTCGCCACGATCCTGGCCGCCCTGGCCATCGGCTTCCTCGTCATGCTCGCCACCGGCAACGACCCGGTACGGGCGTACGAAGTGATGCTCACCGGCCCGCTGGACCGCTCCTTCCGTGTCGGCCGCTGGCTGGAGGACGCCACCACGCTCACCCTGCTCGGGCTGTCGGTGGCCATCCCCTTCCGCGCCCGGCAGATCAGCCTCGGCGCCGAGAGCCAGCTCTACGCGGGGGCGCTGGCGGCCGCCGCCGTCGCGATCTTCCTGCCGCTGCCCGCGGTCGCCGCCGTGATCGTCCCCATGGTGGCGGCGGCCATGGCGGGCGCCGGAATGGGCCTGGTGCCGGGATCGATGAAAGCTCGCCTCGGCGCCAACGAGATCGTGGCCACGCTGATGCTCAACGCCATCGCCGTACGCGTCTACGACTACCTGGTCAACGGCCCGCTGAAGGAGCCGGGCAGCAGCGCCGTGCACTCCAAGCCCATCCAGCAGGACTCCGCGCTCACACCGCTGAGCGAATGGTTCGGCATCCCGATGGGCCGGGCCAACGTCGGTCTGGGGCTGATGCTGGTCACCGCCGTCGCGCTGTGGCTGCTCATCACCCGTACCCCGCTCGGCTACCGCATCCGGATGACAGGCTCCAACCCCGACTTCGCGGCGTACGGAGGCATCAAGGTGCCCCGCGTCATCGAATGGAGCTTCGTCATCGGCGGCGCGGTCGCCGGCCTCGCCGGAGCGCACCTCGTCCAGGGCGTGTACGGGCGCCTGGAACCGGGCCTGGCCGGAAGCCTCGCCTTCGAAGGGATCGTGGTGGCCCTGCTGGCCCGCAACAACCCGCTGGTCGTCGTGGTCGCCGGCCTCTTCTACTCCTACTTGCGCGCCGGGGGCGACATCATGGAACAGCAGACGGACGTCGGTACGGAGATCGTGGTCGTGATCCAGGCGGTCATCGTGCTGCTGGTGACCGCCCAGGCGCTGCCGGACCTCCTCAAGCGCCGGATCGCGCGGAGGCAGGTGGGCGTCCGATGAGTTCCGTCGTCGACGTCGTCCTCAGCAGCGCCTTCCTCGCGGCGGTGCTGCGGGTCGCCACCCCGTACCTGCTCGCCGCCTTCGGCGGACTCGTCGCCGAACGTGCCGGCGTCAGCAACATCGCCCTGGAGGGCCAGATGCTGAGCGCCGCCTGCACGGGCGCCCTGGTCGCCGGTTACAGCGGGTCGGTCGCGGCCGGGGCGGTGTGCGGGGTCGCGGTGGCCGTGCTGCTGGGGGTTCTCCTGGCCGCGCTCCGGCTGGAGCTGGGCGCCGACGCGATCATCGCGGGCATCGGCATCAACCTGCTCGCCTCGGGCGCCACCGCCTACGCCGTCTACACCCTCCTCGACGACAAGGGCGGCACCTCCGGCCTGAAGAGCGGCACCCTGCCGACGGTCACGCTGCCGGGCATCGAGAGCATCCCCGTGGTGGGCGATGTGCTGAGCGGCCAGAACCTGATCACCTGGCTGGCCTTCCTCGCCGCACCGTTCGTCGCCTGGCTTTTCTACCGCACCCGCTTCGGCTTCCATCTGCAGGCGGTCGGCGAGATGCCGGACGCGGCGGCGTCGGTCGGGATTCCGGTCCGCCGCGTCCAGTACGCGGGGCTGGCTCTCAGCGGTGCCCTCGCCGGACTCGCGGGCGTCTTCCTGAGCATGGGCTACGTCTCCTTCTTCGTACGGGACATGACGGCCGGCCGCGGCTTCATCGCCCTCGCCGCCGTCTTCCTCGGCGGCCTGCGGCCCTGGGGCGTCTTCCTCGCCGCGCTCGGCTTCGGCGCGGCGGAGGCCCTGGCCGTACAACTCGGCACGCTCGACGTGCCACCGCAGCTGGTGTCGACGATTCCGTACGCGATGACGCTGGTGGCGCTCGCGGTGTACGCGTGGCGGCGAAAGCGGCGCGGCACGACCACGGAGGTCGCCGCCTCACTCTGACGACTGCCGCGGCCTTTCCACTTCCTTTCCACTGCCTTTCTCTCAACTCGGCGGCATCGCCTACCCGTTGGGCCCCTGAAGGGGCTTGCCACCCATGCCCGCACCCACCCACACCCCCGCCGGAATCCTGCTCGCCGGGGCGTACCCCGCTGCGCCCTCGGCTCCCCCGCACCTCCACTCCCCCGCTCCCTCACTCCCTCCGGAAGGACATCCATGCGACACAGATCCCGAGCGCGTCGCGGACGCGCGCTCCTCGGCGCCCTCACCGTGGCCGGACTTCTCGGCAGCCTGTCCCTCGCGAACGGTTTCGCGGCGGAGACCGGCGCGGACACCGCCGAGAGGTCGCAGGCCGTGCGACTTCTCGACACCCTCACCGTGCCCGCCGGGACGACGGAGTTCGACATGCCGTTCGGCGGGCTGTCGGGGATCGACTACGACAAGGGATCCGGCGAGTACGTCGCCCTCAGCGACGACCGTTCGGAGAACGGCAAGGCACGCTTCTACACTCTCCGACTGCCGCTGGACGGGGCCGCCTTCGCCGACGCCAAGCCCGCCCTCGACGGCCTGACCGTGCTCGACGACACCACCGGCGACCCCTTCGCCCCCAAGGCGGTCGATCCGGAAGCGATCCGCTGGACACCGGGCGGCAAGAGCCTGCTGTGGACCAGTGAGGGCGCCTCCTCGTCCGGACAGCCCGCCTTCGTCCGGGAGGCGACCACCTCCGGCGGGTACGTACGGGAACTGCCGCTGCCCAAGGCGTACGCACCGGTCAGGTCCGCATCCGGCGCGCTCACCGCGGGCGTCCGCAACAACCAGGCCCTGGAAGGGCTGACCCTCTCACCGGACGGCAGCAAGGCCGTCACCATCACGGAGAACGCCCTCGTCCAGGACGGCCCGGCGGCCGGGCTCACGGTCAAGAGCCCGTCCCGGTTGCTGGTGACGGACCGCAAGACCGGAGCCGCGCAGGCCGAGCACGTCTACGAGGTCGACCCGATCTCGGATGCGCCCACCGCCCCGCTGCCGCCACCGGTCAGTACGTACTCAGCGGACCGGGGAGTCACCGAGATCCTCACCGTCAACGAGACCGACTACCTCACCGTCGAGCGGTCCTTCGCCTCCGGTGTCGGCTTCGCCATCCGCCTCTACTGGACCAGCACGATCAGCGCCACCGACGTCAGCGGCAAGGAGGCGCTGTCCGGCACCGAGAAGCCGATGCCGAAGAAGCTGCTGTACGACTTCACCACCTCCGGCACCGACGCCGACAACGTCGAGGGCATCACCTGGGGGCCGGCCCTGCCCGACGGTTCCCGTTCCCTCGTCCTCGTCGCCGACGACAACTTCGGCTTCAACGGCAGTGTCACCAAGTTCCACCTGTTGTCCGTCCGCCCGGGACTGCTGGCGACCCGTACCCCCGACATCAACGGCGACGGCGCCGTCAATGGCAAGGACCTGGCGGCCCTCACCACCGCGGGTGCCGCCGGTGACCTCGACGGCAACGGCCGTACGGACGGCAGGGACGTCAGGGTCTGGACCGCGTACACCCGGGCCTTTCCCACCGCTTCCCGGCTGCTCTGACAGCGGCTCCTCCGTAATGTTCCGGCCATGGATTCCCAACAACAGCCGTCCGCACGGCACTTCGACCACTGCCCCTGGCTGTTCGCCGACGAGGCGACCGAGGAGCAGCTCACCGCGCAGCTCAAGCGGCAGGAGATGATCGGCGGAGACCGCGGGATCGGCGAGCGATGCTATGTCGCCGATTCCGCGGCGGTGTTCACAGACCGGCTGTGGCTGGGGGACGACTCGTACATCGCCGCGCATGCCTATGTCACCGGGGAGTTGACGACCGGGGCGGACTGCACGCTGAACCCGTTCAGCGTGGTGCGCGGCACCGTGACGCTGGGGAACGGGGTGCGGATCGGCGCGCACACCTCGCTGCTCGGCTTCAACCACGGCATGGCCCCCGATCGGCCGGTGTTCCAACAGCCGCTCACCAGCCGGGGGATCACTGTCGGCGACGATGTGTGGATCGGTTCGCATGTGGTCGTGGTGGACGGGGTGACCATCGGCGATCACTGTGTGATCGGCGCGGGGGCGGTGGTCACCAGGGATCTTGCGGACTGGACGGTGGCCGCCGGGAATCCGGCACGGCCGCTGCGCGACCGGCGGGACACCGTTGTGCGGCCGTCCCGCACGGACCGTGCCCATGCCGGTGACCCCCTGGCCCGGTTCGCCGACACCGCCCGCGCTCAGGTGGCCGACATCCTCGGCCGGTGCTGGGACGGCGAGAGGTATGTGGACCGCCCCGGGGCGGCGCCCACCGTACGGGCGCACTGCGACGCCGTTGAGGTCGCCGACCTTCTGCTGGGCGCCGCCCCCGGCCAGTTGACCGCCGAGGAGCATGCCGAGCGTCTGAGGGGCGTCCAGGATCCGTACACCGGGCTGGTACCGGAGTTCGACGAGCCGCTGCCGACGGCGGACGAGGACGGCTTTATCGGTGAAGGAGCCGCCCTGTACCACGTACTGTCCGTCGGCTACGCCCTCGATCTGCTCGGCACCTCCTTCGCGCATCCGGTGCGCGGCGTACGGGAGATGACCGCGCGTCAACTGGTCGCGCGCCTGGAGGAATTGCCCTGGCGGGACGGTGCGTGGGGTGCCGGGGCCTGGATCGATTCCTGGGCGACGGCGGCCCATTGGAACCTGCGGCACGCAGACGTCGGCGGTGACCGTTCCGGCGTCGAACCGGGCGCGCTGGAGGCGCTGTTCGGCTGGCTGCTGACGAGGGCCGACCCGTGGACCGGGATGTGGGGCAGCCCTTCGCCCGAGGCCGGCCAGCTCCAGGTGGTCAACGGCTACTACCGGCTGACGCGCGGTTCGTTCGCCCAGTTCGGGCTGCCGGTGCCGCATCCGGAGCGGGTCGTGGACGCGGTCCTGGACCACGCCCGCGACGCCCGCTACTTCGGGGCGGGGCAGGAGAACGCCTGCAATGTGCTGGACGTCGTCCACCCGCTGTGGCTGTGCACCCGGCAGCTCGGCGGGGGTACGGGGGCGGGCGGTTACCGATCGGCCGAGATACGCACCTGGGCCGAGGGGCAGTTGGCCGCCGCCCTGCCGCGCTGGCAGGACGGCAGGGGCTTCGGCTTCGGTCCCGGTTTCGCCGGTCCTGGACCGGAACCGGGGCTCCAGGGCACCGAGATGTGGCTGGCCATCGTCTGGCTCCTCGCCGATCTGCTGGGCCGTTCCGACACCCTCGGCTACCGCCCACGCGGCGTTCACCGCCCGGAGCCGGCCCGCGCCCGGACACCGTAGCGGCGTACCCGATCAAGGAATATCCCGAACGAGGCGCTGGTTGGGGCTGCTGCGACAGGTTCGTACGACAGCGCACAGCGTTCGGAAGGAGTCGGAGCCGATGACGGACGACGTCACGACTGGGGTTCGCGACAGTTCACCCAAGGAGGCAGTCGGACGGTACGGCATCTGGAGTGTCGGACTGCGTTCGGAGGACCCGGCGCAGCAGGGCGAGCTCGCCGAGGCCGCCGCCGAGCTCGAAGAACTCGGCTTCGGCGCCGCCTGGTTGGGCGGCAACAGCGCGGTGCAGCACGCTGCACCTCTCATCGAGGCGACCTCGCGGCTGACCGTGGCGACCGGCATCCAGAGCATCTGGCAGTACGAGGCCGCCGACACCGCCGCGCGTTTCGCCGAGCTGGACGCGGCCCACCCCGGCCGGTTCCTGCTGGGCCTCGGGGTGAGTCACGCCAAGCTGGCGGACCAGTACCGGCGCCCCTACTCGTCCATGGTCGAGTATCTGGACGCCTTGGACGCGGCCGGAGTCCCCGCCGAGCGCCGGATTCTGGCCGCCCTCGGCCCCAAGATGCTGAAGCTGTCCCGCGACCGCGCCGCCGGCTCGCACCCGTACCTGGTCACTCCCGAGCACACCGCGGACGCCCGCGAGATCCTCGGCGAAGTACCGCTGCTCGCACCGGAGTTGAAGGTCGTCCTGGAGACGGACCCGGACCGCGCACGCTCGCTCGCCCGCGACAGCCTCGCCATGTATCTCACCCTGCCGAACTACACCAACAGCTTCCTGAGGTTCGGCTTCACCGAGGACGACTTCGCGGACGGCGGCAGCGACCGCCTCATCGACACGCTCTTCGCCTGGGGCGACGACGACCGCATCCGCGAGCGGATCGACGCCTTTTACACCGCGGGCGCCGACCATGTGGCCTTCCAACTGGTCACCGACCAGGACCGCTTGGCCCTCCCCCGCCCCGAATGGCGCCGCCTGGCCGGACTGTTGGCCTGATGACGTGAGCGACATACGACGGGCTTCGCCCCGCCCGGCTCTTGAGTACTGGACGGCCGGGCGGGGCTGGATCCCGTGGGGGCCTTGGTTAAAGTCCGGTGCGGCCTCGCGCCCCTAAAAAGGAGGCCGCAGGCCTTCCTTTTTAGGGGCGCGGGGAACTGCGCGACCAGCCACAACAAACCCGCAGCTTCAAACTGCCCAACCAGCGGAGCTACTCCGCGTAGTACGTCGCGTCCTGCCGGTCGAGAGCCGTACTGATCGGCTGGATGTGCAGCAGATTCTCGTAGTGCCGGATGTAGCGGCCCGGGAAGTTGTACGACTCGAAGGAGACGCCGCTCACGGTGTCGGCGAGGCCCGCGCGCCGCGAGAAGGTGGCGTCGTTCTTGAAGGTGGTCGAGCCGTCGTTCTTCTCCACCCACAGCTCGTAGTTCTTGTGGCGGAGGTAGTAGCCGGGGAAGTTCGCCGACTCCAGGGAGACGGTGCCGCTGCCGGCGAGGCCGGCGACGACGCGGAACTGGGAGTCGGCGAGATTGGTGACGTTCGGTTCGAGCTTCGCCCGGTACTCCCAGTGGCGGATGTAGCGGTCCGGGAAGTTGTACGAGGAGAAGCGGACCGGAGTCAGGCCGTCCGCGACCGGGATGCCGAAGTTGGGCGTGCCGTCGGCGTTCCAGTACAGCTTCTGGTAGCGGGTGCGCCGGTTGGGGTCGTTGAGCGGATCGCCGCTGATGTCCTTGTAGTTGCGGTCGTGGTAGACGATCACGTCCGACTTGCCGTCCTCGGAGACGGTGAAGCAGTTGTGGCCGGGCCCGTACTGACCGGTGGCGTCGTTGCTCCTGAAGACCGGCTGCGAACTCTTCGTCCAGGACGCCGGGTTGAGCAGATCGGCCGAGGCGGAGGCGGTCAGCAGGCCGAGGCAGTAGTTGGCGTCGGTGGCGGCGGCGGAGAAGGCCATGAAGACCTTGCCGTTCCGCTGGATGACGGCCGGGCCCTCGTTGACGCGGTGGCCCACGGTCTCCCAGGCGTGCGTCGGCGTGGAGATGCGTACCGGCGTGCCGGAGATGGTCCACGGGTTGGACAGCTTCGCGAGATAGAGGTTGGTTCCACTGCCCACGGCCGGATCGTTCTGCGCCCAGCTCAGATAGCGGCTGCCGCCGACGACGAAGGTCGTCGCGTCGAGCGAGAAGGTGTCCAGCGGCAGGGCGATCCGCCCCTTTTCCGTCCACGTCCCGGTCAGCGGGTTGGCGGAGCTGCTCTCCAGGACGTACGGCCGGATCTTCCAGATGTCGCTGGTGGAGCCGGCGGCGAAGTAGATGTACCACTTGCCGTCGATGAAGTGGATCTCCGGGGCCCAGATGTGGGCGCCCATCTCACCGCTCGAGTGCTTGGTCCAGATGGTGGTCTCCGAGGCGGTCGAAAGGCCCTGGAGGGTGGTGGACCGGCGCATCACGATCTTGTCGTACGCGGGCACGGTGGCGGTGAAGTAGTAGTAGCCGTCGGTGTGTTTGTGGATGTGGGGGTCGGCGCGCTGCAGGGCGATCGGGTTGGTGAAGGTCACGGAGGGCGAGGCGGGGGCGGCGGCGTGGGCGGGTCCTGCGGTGGCCAGTACGGCCGACCCGGCGGCCATCGCCGTGGCCGCCGCCCCGGCGAGGAAGGTTCTGCGTCTCATGGGGGTCTCCTGATCAGGCAAGGTCAGACGGTGGTCAGGCGGGAGTCAGTCGGAGGGGTCAGGCGGTGGTGGGCTGGATGCGCCACTGCTGGCAGTTGTTGTTGAGCCAGGTCCACTGGCGTACGTCGGAGCCGTTGGCCGTACCGCAGTTCGCCACGTCGGCGACCTTGCCGCTGTTGGCGTTCACGATCCGTACGTGGTCACCGGTGGCGGTGTGGACGAGGCGGAACTTCTGGCAGGCGTTGTTCAGCCAGGCCCACTGCTGGATGTTGGCGCCGTCGGCGGTGGAGCACTCGGCGGTGTCCATGACCTTGCCGGTGGCCACGTTCACCAGGCGGCTGGTGTCGTCGCCGAGGTCCTCGATCCGCCACTTCTGGTTGGCGCCGCCCGTGCAGGTCCACTGGAAGATGTCGGTGCCGTTCGCGGTGTTGCCGCCCGCGACGTCCAGGCACTTGCCGCTGTTGCGGTTCACCAGCGTGTACGCGGTCGGAGTGGCCGCCGTCTCCCCGGCCGGACCTGGCCTGGTGGTGCCGAGCGCAAGCGGGGTCCCGAAGTTCGGCGTGCCGTCGGCGTTCCACGTGAACTTCTGCGCCCGCGTCGTACGGCCGTTGCCGCAGCCGCCGTTCGCGGAGTCGTTGCCGTGGTAGACGATCCAGTTCTCGGTGCCGTCCGGCGAGGTGAAGAACCCGTTGTGGCCGGGCCCGTAGACCCCGGCGGCGTCATCGCGCTGGAAGACCGGCGTCTGCTTCTTCGTCCAGGAGGCGGGGTCGAGCGGGTCGCTGCCGGTCAGTTCGAGCTGGCCGAGCTTGTACTCCGGGGTCTGGCAGGAACTGGCGGAGAAGCTCACGAAGGTCCGGCCACTGCGGTAGAGCGGCTCGGGTCCCTCGTTGACCGAACCGCCCTGGGTCTCCCAGCTCAGCGTGGGGCTGGAGATGATGCGGAAGGTGGAGCTGCTGAGCGTGTACGGGTTGCTCATCGGCGCGATGACCAGGCTCTGCGTACTGCCGTTGATGAAGCCGCTGCCCATCAGATACAGCCGGTTGTCGTGCTTGAGCACACTGGCGTCGATGAGCCAGCCGCCGGGGCTGAGGTTGGATCCGGTGAGGGTGTTCTTGTACGTGTACGGGCCCATGGGATCGGAGCCGGCGCTCTCCAGCACGTGCGTGCGCTGGGAGTCGCAGCAGGCTTCTCCGCGCTGCCCGGCCGAGTAGTACAGGTACCACTTGCCGTCGAGGAAGTGGATCTCCGGCGCCCAGATGTTCCAGTTGCGGCCGGCCGTGGTGTCCGACCACACCTGGACGCTGGGGGCCGTGGCCAGCCCCGCCAGCGTGGGCGACTTGCGCATGGTCAGCTCGTTCGTGAACGAGGTCGTCACCAGGTAGTAGTTGCCGTTGTAGTACTCCAGCCAGGGGTCGGCGCCCTTCTGCGTCTTGACGGGGTTGGTGTACGGGCGGCCTTCGGCGGCGGCACCTGGCTGGGCGGTGACGAGCGACCCCAACAGGGCCAGTAGCGCCGCCCCGAGCATGAACCAGTGACGTGTGCGGAACACGGTGAATCCCTTCCGGGGCGGCAGGTGGGGCAGGTTGGGCATGTCGAGCGGGCTCGGCGGACGTGACTGCGGATGCGGCTGCGGCAGCTCGTTCGAGATCACGAACACTGTGCGTAACTTCGACCAGAAGGTAAAGGTGGGGCGTACGGAGCGTCAATGGATGCGGCGGGTTTGATTTCGATCAGTTTTCCGGAGCGTGACGCCGACTTTTTGTTATCGCCCGCGAGACCACGCGTCTCCTATCCGAACTCGTACGCAACTTCGCACTCGTACGCATCGGCACGCACCCCACCCCTGAGGACCGAAGCCGTGAAAGCAGAGATCAACCGTCGGAGCATGCTGAAGATCGCCGGTACGGCCGCGGGCGCGGCAGCCATCGGCGCCGCCGTCCCCACGGCCTCCGCGTCAGCGGCAGGCACGGCGTTCGCGCACCCCGGACTGCTGCACACCCGAGCCGACCTCGACCGCATGGCGGCCAAGGTGAAGGCGGGCGCGACGCCGTACACGGCGGGCTTCGCCAAGCTCACCGCAAACCGCCACGCGCAGACCGACTGGAAGCCCAACCCGCAGGCCACGGTCTACCGGGGCGTGGGCTCGCCGCAGAACTACGCGATCCTCTACAACGACATCCACGCGGCGTACCAGAACGCCCTGCGCGGCCATGTCACCGGCGAGGACGCACACTTGGACACCGCCGTCGCCATTCTCAACGCCTGGTCGGCGAAACTGACCGGCGTCGAGGGCTCCGCGGACCGCTTCCTCGCGGCGGGCCTGTACGGCTACCAGTTCGCCAACGCCGCCGAACTCGTCCGCGACCACGCCGACTTCGACCTGCCCCGCTTCCAGAAGATGATGCTGGACGTCTTCGCCCCGCTCAGCGAGGACTTCCTCAAGAACCACAACGGCGCCGTCGTCTCCAACTACTGGACCAACTGGGACCTGACGGCCATGTGCAGCGTCCTCGCCATCGGCATCCTCTGCGACGACAAGGCCAAGGTCGACACCGCGGTCGAGTACTTCAAGCACGGCGAGGGCCTGGGCGCCATCAAGAACGCCATACCCGTCGTGCACCCCGACGACGGCCTTGCCGAGTGGGTGGAGGCGGGCCGCGACCAGGGCCACGCCCTGCTGGGCATCGGCCTGATGGGCACCTTCTGCGAGATGGCCTGGAGCCAGGGCATCGATCTGTACGGCTACGACGACAACCGCTTCTTCAAGGCCGCCCAGTACGTGGCGAAGTGGAACCTGGGCGGGGACGTGCCGTTCACGCCGAACACCCGCGACAAGGGCGCGATCAACGGCTGGTCGGGCACGGAGACCGTGAGCGAGGAGGCGCCAGTGGATCCGGCCATGACGCGCCCGGTCTGGGCCATGATCGCCAACCACTACACCAAGCGTCGGGGCCTGTCGGCCTCCTACCTCACCCGTATCGCGGCGAAGTCGGCCCCGGAGGGCGGCGGCGGCGACTACGGCCCCAACAGCGGCGGCTACGACCAACTCGGCTTCGGCACCCTGGCGTTCACCCGAGACCGCTCCACCAAGCCGGAGTCCCCGGCCTCCCCGCCGGCGTCGCCATCCCCCGCGTCAGGCTCCGACTCCGGCGCCGCGCCCGCCACCACCCCCTCCCCCTCGTCCAGCCCCCAGGGCGGCAGGAACGGCGACCTGGCCGCCACCGGCTCCTCCGACCTCCCGGCCTGGACCGCCGCCACCGGCCTCACCGCCGTCGCGGGCGGCCTGCTCCTTCTACGACGCCGGGCCCGCGCGAACCGCGACGCCCAGTGACCGGGCACCTGAGCCCCTGAAAACCGAACCGCACACGCGAGGGCTCTGCCCAGGCCATACGACCTGGGCAGAGCCCTGCTGGCGTGATCTGCGCCACTTCCCGCTGCCGAGCAGTGATGTTTCCCAGGCAGGACACGCTTGATCAAGCGCCACCTGAGTGACAGGTGGTTCTTTTGTGAGGCATTTTTAGGGGTGGGGCAGTTGAGTCCACGCAAGACCCATGCGTACACGCCGCTGAGTTTGAAGCGAAGAGCATGGTTGACGATCGGTGCCGTCCTCGTGGGTGGCGCGGGAGTCGTCACGTACGCCATCGCCGACCCGGCGGCGAAGCCGGACGACGCCAGGGCCGCGCGCAAGCCCGCCGTGCACACCGTGAAGCTGAAGGACAAGGGGGCGGGGCGCAAGGGCCTGGACAAGCAGGGCACGGACCGTTACAGCGCGGTCATGCTGACCTGGGACAACCCGCACGCGAAGCTGAAGGGCACGCCCGAGGTCCGCTACCGCGCCACCGAGAGCGGTGACTGGTCCGGGTGGCAGAAGGTCGCGGGCGAGGAGTTCTCCGCCGACGGAGCAGAGGCCGAGCGGGCCGGCACGCGCGGCGGCACGGCCTCCGTGTGGACGGACGACGCGGACGGCCTCGAGGTACGGGTCGTGAACGCGGACGGCACGCTCGCCACCGGCCTTCCGGCCGGTCTGGATGTCAAGCTGCTCGATCCCGGCACAGACCCCAAGGGCACCGGGGAGGTGAGCGCCGAACCCGCCGCGTACGCCGAGGACACCACCGCCGCGCCCACGACGACCGATACGCAGACCCCCGGCGACCCGGTCACGACCACCAGCGACACCCCGCCCCCCACCGAATCCATGACCGAACCCCCGTCACCCCCCGACACCATCCCGGCCCCCCGCCCCTCCACGGTCGTCAAGCCGCCGGTCATCACCCAGGCCGAGTGGGGCGCCTCCACCGACTACGACGGCACGCCCTCGTACGGCGCCGAGATCAAGGCGGCCGTCATCCACCACACGGGCGTGAACAACGACAACACGATCTCCTGCGGCCAGTCCCGCGCCCGGATGCGGACCATCCAGCAGGAGCACTTCTCCCGCGGCTACTACGACATCGGCTACAACTTCGTCGTCGACAAGTGCGGTCAGATCTTCGAGGGCCGCAGCGGCGGCATGGATCTGCCGGTGATCGGCGCCCACGACGTGGGCTTCAACACCAACACGGTCGGCATCTCGTACATCGGCAACTACGAGACCGCCAAGCCGAGCCGCGCCGGCCTCGAGGCCATCTCCCGGATCGTCGCCTGGAAGTTCGGCATGTACGGCATCGACCCGAACGGCCAGGTGACACTGACGTCCGGCACCGCCAAGGGCCAGGACGGCAACCTCGTTGCGAAGGGCACGTCGATCACGCTGCCGCGGGTCTTCGGCCACCGTGACACCAACGCGACCGCCTGCCCCGGCGCCAACCTCTACCCCAAGCTCGCCGAGATCCGCCGGTACGCGGCAAGCGCCGGCAAGAACTCCGCTGCTCCGACCGCCGACTTCAACCGCGACGGCATCACCGACCTGGTCGCCGGAGTACCGAAGGCCTCGGGCAGCGTCGGAAACGTCGTCGTCATCCCCGGCGGCACCGACGGGCCGGTCGCCGGCGCCAAGGTGAAGCTCACCCAGTCCAGCCCGGGCGTGCCCGGCAGCTCCGAGTCCGGCGACAACTGGGGCGCGTCGACCGCCTGGGGCGACATCAACGGCGACGGTCACGCCGACCTCGCCATCGGCGCGCCGGGCGAGGACGACACCTCCGGCAACGCCGACCGCGGCTCAGTCACGGTCCTGTACGGCCCTGGCCTGAACTCCGGCTCCTCGTACGCTACTTCGGGCGTCACGGCGGCCGGCGCCAAGCTGGGCTCGGCCGTCACGGTCGGAGACTTCAACGCCGACGGCAAGGCCGACGTCTTCGCGGCCGGCACCGGCAAGGGCGGCAACTGGAACGTCCACCTGACCGGCGGCGCCACCCAGTACGGCACGCTGACCACCGCGACCGGGGCCGTCGCCTACCTGGACAGCGCCACGGGTGACTTCAACCGCGACGGCTACGCGGACGTGGCGCTCAACTACCGTGACACGTCCGGCATCGGCCGCGTCACCTGGTTCAAGGGCTCGGCCGCCGGTCTGGTCAAGGTGAGCACGATCTCCGTCAAGGGCGGCCGCTCCCTCGCCGCGGGCGACGTGAACGGCAACGGCTACGACGACATCGTCATCGGCCAGCCGTACGCCGCCGAGTCCGGCGGGGTCTCGGGCGGCCAGGTCACCATGGTCCCCGGCACGTCCACCGGCTTCACCACCACCGGCATGCGCACCGTCCACCAGGACACCACGGGCGTCCCGGGCGCCAACGAGTCCGGCGACGCCATGGGCTGGTCCGTCTCCGTCGGCGACCACAACCTCGACGGCTACGCGGACGTCCTCACCGGACTCCCGAACGAGGACATCACCCGCAGCGGCGCCAACCAGTCCAACGCGGGCACCACTCTGCTACTGAAGGGCACCTCAACGGGCCTGACCGGCTCCGGCGCACTCGCCTTCTCCCAGGACACGTCCGGCATCACCGGCTGGACCGAACCCAACGACAAGCTCGGCTCCTCGGTCGTACTCCAGGACCTCTCCGGCTGGGGCCGCGCCGACCTCGCGATCGGCGCCGAGGGCGAGAACGGGTACGACGGCACGATCCTGCAACTGGACTCGGGCAGCACCGGCGTCGACACCACGAAGGGCGTGTACTACGGCCGCGACGGCCTGGGCACTCCTGGGGGCGCATACCTTGGCCAGACCCTGACCCCGTAAACAGCGCCCGCACACAACGCGACGAGCAGACACCGGATGGGGCCCTCCACTATGGAGGGCCCCATCTTGGCCACTCCGGGTTGCCCCGGCGGGCAGCGACCGCTTCTTCAGCCGGACACCGTTTCCGTACCGGACGTGGACCCCTTGTCCAGCAGTTCGGACAGCTCACCGAGCAGTTCCACGGCTCGGGCCGCGCTCGCCGCGTCGAGGTGGGGGAAGGCGTCTGCCAGTGCCGCGTCGACCGGGCGCCTTCCGTACTCCTCGAAGGTCTGCCGGTGGGCGGTGGGGTGGAGGCGCACCCGGGTCTGCCGTCGGTCGTTGGGGTCCTTGCCGGACTGGAGTACGCCCGCCTCGGTCAGTTCGTGAACGACCTTGGAGACCCTGCTCTGCGCCAGGCCGACGCTCCGGCTGATCTCGCTGATGGCGCTGTTCGGATTGCGGGCGATGGTCTCGAGGACGGCAAGATCGCCGACCGAGATCGGCAGCTCAGCTCCGTCCTGACTGGCCTTGAGCGCGATCTCCCGGAGCTGTCTGGCCAGCCGGTGCAGTCGGAGAACGTCCACCTGACGGATCGTACACGTGCGGGCGACGCCGCTTTTGCGGGTTATTGACCTCGTGATTCACCTCCCGTCAACAATGCATCACCTAAGATGCATCACAGGTGATGCTTTTGGGAGGGGGATCATGACCTGGACCGACTGGGCCATCTCGCTCGGGCTGATCGCACTGGTCCTGCGACAGATTCGCGGAAAGAAGCTGACCGTGGCCGGCCTGCTGTGGCCGGTGGCCCTGGTGGCGTGGGCCGGGTTCGAGTACCTGGGCGGCTTCCCGGCGTACACCTCCGACTGGGTCTTCGCCCTCTGCCTGGCCGCGGCGGGTCTCGCACTCGGACTCGGTTGTGGTGCGTTGACGCGGGTCCACCACGATGGCGAGAAGGTGGTCGCGCGGGCGACCGTCCCGGCCGCGGCGCTGTGGATCACCGGCATGTCCAGCCGGCTCGCCTTCGGCATCATCGCCCTCAACGGCGGTGCCGAGGCGATCGGACGGCTCAGCAAGAAGCTCAACCTGCACTCGGAGAACACCTGGCCGACCACCCTGATCCTCATGGCCCTGTGCGAGGTGCTGTCCCGCACGGTCCTGTTGCTGCTGAAGTACCGCACGGCGCTGAAGCAGCCAGGGCAGCCCGCTGATGCCAAGAACCCGCAGGCCTCTGTGAGTTGAGGTCCAACAGGACACAGTCCGACGCTCAAACGAGCGGTGTGAGCCCGCGTGACTATGGCGCACTTGACTATGGCGTACTTGACTATGGTCAACATGAGTTAGGCGTGAACCAACTCCGTCCGGCCGGGTCACCTCAGGGATCGCGCTCTGACCAACGCGCCGTGCGAGCTGACACCAGACGCCGCCGTGCGGTTCCGGCACCCCCGGAACAGACACCCTCCCCTCCCGCCCCCGGCGGCAATCTCCTGATGCAACGCCCTTGACACGCTCTGGGAAACGAGCCGATAGTACCAGAACTTAAAGCGCTTTAAGTAAAGGTCGCCGGGAAGCCCACCCTTCCAGAAGCCGCAGGTCACCGGCCCTGCCACCACCTGCCCAGCCGCACAGTGAGGTGCACGAACCATGAACCGAACGTCCCCTCCCCGCTCCCGCAGAGTCACGCCCGCCAAGCCCCTCTCCGTCGCGGTCATCGGCGCCGGCATGGCCGGCCGCAGTCACGCGGCCGGTTACCGCAACGTCAACACGGTCTTCGGGGCCGGTCTGCCGCCCGTCCGGCTGGCCGCGATC
>NZ_JNWJ01000063.1:0-40401 GCF_000716805.1 Streptomyces yerevanensis
GATCACGGAGCGCATGTCCGTGGAGCGGTTGCGCATCCTGCGCGATCCGGCCGTGGCCATCGCCGAGGCGGTCGGCGCGATCACCGACGCCTTCCAGGCGCACGAGGCCCTGCTACGCGTCTTCTTCCTGCTGGGCACCCGGCACGAGGCGGTGCGCACGGAAGGCGCACGGGCCAGCATCGGGGGCAACCGCCGCTTCGCCGAGGCACTGACCCACGTCCCCGTCACGCACACGGACCGCGCGGCCGCGCTGGACTTCGCCTACCGCCTGATGTACGCGACCATCGCCCACCGGATCACCCAGGGCGAGCTGATGGAGTCCGACCGTCCGCTGCCCTGGCATGAACTGCGCAGCCACCTCCAGACGGCCACCATCTCCTACCTCCTGAGCGCGCCGCAGAGCTCCTGACCTGCACTCTTCCGGCACACGCAGGCGTCCGGCGCCGTCCGTCCGCATCCGGGGCGACCTTTCGGCTGTCCACGGAAAAGGCATCACGGGGCTTGACGCGACGCTTCCCGTCTGTGAACTTGTGCTCAGCGCCGATGTGAGGGTCAACTCACATTATCGGCTTCGCTGCCCACATTGTCATGCCGCGACCGGGGCCTTCCCCTGCCCCTGAGCCCGTCGCGGCACGAGCGACTCAAGGGAGAGTTGCTGATGCAAGCGACATTGCCTGTCCCCACGTCCGGCATCGATCTGTTCGCCGACGACGTGCTCCACGATCCGTATCCCGCCCTGCGCGAACTGCGCGACGCCGGCCCTGCCGTACGGCTGACCGGATACGACGCCTGGGTCCTTCCGCGCTACGCACACGTGCGGGCCGCCCTGGCCGATCACGAACGGTTTTCCTCCGCGCACGGCGTGGGCTACGAGGACCAGTTCAACGCCCTGATGAAAGGCACCGTGCTGGCCTGCGACCCACCGGATCACACCCGGCTGCGGGCAGTGCTCTCCGAGAAACTCGCACCCAAGGCCCTGGCGAAGATGCGCACCCGCATCTCGGAGCTCGGGGACGAGCTGGTCGCCACCGCCGTGGCCAAGGGCGACTTCGACGCCGTCACGGACCTGGCCGCAGTGTTCCCCGTGACCGTAGTGGCCGACCTGATCGGACTGACCGAGGAGGCACGCGAACCGCTGCTGTCCTTCGCGGACGCCGCGTTCAACACCTTCGGACCGTTCAACGCCCGCACGCAGGCCTCCCTCCCCTTCGTCAGCCAGATGTTCGAGTACCTCAACACCGTGATGGTGCCGGCCAACCTCCACCCGGACGGCTGGGCCGCCGCCATCCACCAGGCCGCGGACCGGGGAGACATCGAGGCGGCGTCCGTGGTCCCGCTGCTGTCCGCCTACGTGATCGCCAGCATGGACACCACGATCAACGGCCTCGGCAACACGATCCTGCTCTTCGCTCAGCATCCACAGGCCTATCAGGAGTTGCGCTCCGATCCGTCCCTGATCGGCCCGGCCTTCGAGGAGTCCCTGCGCCTGGAATCCCCCGCCCAGGGCTTCTTCCGGCGCACCACCCAGCCGGTGGACATCGAGGGCGTCACCATTCCGGCCGACAGCAAGGTCCTGCTGTCCTTCGCCTCCGCCAACCGCGACGAACGCAAGTGGGAGCGGCCCGAGGAGTTCCTCGTACGGCGCAACCCGGTCGACCACGTCGCCCTCGGCTACGGCGTCCACGGCTGCGCCGGTCAGGGCCTGGCCCGCATCGAGGCGAACGCGGTCCTCGGCGCGCTGGTACGGCGTGTGTCGTCGATCGACCTCGCCGGCAAGCCGGTCCGCAAGCTCAACAACGTGATCCGGGGACTCGCTTCGCTCCCCGTCACGGTACGCACGGAAGAGCGGTGACATGACCCGGATCCTGGTCGACTTCGACCGCTGCGAGGGACACGGCCTGTGTGAGCAGACCGCGCCCGAGGTGTTCCGCCTCGACGACGAGGGTGAACTGCACCTGACCCGTGACGAGGTCGGTCCGGAGCACGAGAGTTCCGTCGCGGCCGCCGCGCGGGTGTGCCCCGTCGCGGCTCTGAAGGTCCAGCCGTGAGACGGATCGTCGTGGTCGGAGGCTCCATCGCCGCGCTGACGGCGGCACAGAGCCTGCGCGCCGAGGGATTCGACGGCCAGGTCACCGTCCTGTCCGACGAGGCGCACCGGCCCTACTCACGTGTTCCCCTGTCCAAGGGCATCCTCGCCGGCCGTGAGCCCGTGGAATCGGCTCTGCTCCCGGAACCGGGCGACGACATCGAGTTCCGTACCGGGGCACGGGCCACGCGACTCGACCCCCATGCCCGGGTGGTGACGCTGGCCGACGACACGCAGGTCCCCTATCAGGGGCTCGTCGTCACCACCGGTGCGCGGGCCCGCCGGCTCAACGGCGGCTCCGACCTGGTCGTCCGCACCCTGGACGACGCCCGGGTCGTCGCCTCCCGGCTGGCCACCGCACGGAGCGCGATCGTGCTGGGCGGCGGCTTCCTCGGCATGGAGGTCGCCACGACCTGCCGCACGCTCGGTCTGGAGGTCACCGTCGTCGACCTCGCGCCGCCCCTGCTCAGGCTGCTCGGGCCGTGGCTGTCCGATCTCGCCGTCGCGGCCGCCCGCGATCACGGCATCGGGGTCCGGGTCGCGCCGGACGGCGTCACCCTCCTCGATGAGCACACTGTGCGCTGCGGGGAGTCGGTCCTGGAAGCCGACGTGATCGTCTGCGCGGTGGGAGACGTGCCGAACACCTCCTGGCTCGAGGGCTCGGGCCTGCCCCTGGCGGCCGACGGCGGCCTCGTGGCGGACGAGCGATGTCTCGTCGCTCCCGGTATCGCCGCCGCCGGCGACGTCGTCTCCCGCCACGGCCGCCGGACGCCGCACTGGACCAACGCGGTCGAGCAGGGCAGGGCGGCCGCAGCCGCCCTGCTGCACGGAGAAAAGGCACGGCCCTATTGCCCCGACCCCTACTTCTGGACCGAACAGTCCGGTCTGGACATCAAGATCAGCGGCGAACTCCCTCTCACCGGAACCCCCGAAGTCCTTGCCGGCTCGGTGGACGACCGCAGCGCACTGCTGAGGTGGACCCACGACGACGGCACGGCCACCGCCGTCGCCGTCAACCACCGGCTGCCCATCGTCAAACTCAAGCGCCTCGGCGCCGGACCGCCCGTCGCGACCCCGTCCGGTGCATGAGCCCCGCACCCCACCCGCCCAACGCGACATCACCACCCGAGGGAAGGAGCCGACGATGCCCACCACCCCGACCACCGGCAACAGCCCGTACGACCCCCTGGACCTGACCGCACACGACCCCATCGCGCAACTCGCCGAGGCGCGCAGGCGCTGTCCGGTGTCCCAGCCACGGCCCGGCGTGTTCGTCGTCGCACGGCACACCGACGTGACGGACGCCCTGCAGCGCCCGGACACCCTCTCCTCGGAGGACAACTTCGTCCTCGAGGCCGGCACCCGTACGGCTGCTCTGCCCGCCACGCCCATCACGATGCTGGATCCTCCCGACCACACCGCGCTGCGCGCCCGCCTCCGGCGCTGGTTCGCGCCTGCCAAGCTGCGCCGGGAGGAGCCGCGCATCCGCGGCATCGTGTCCGACGCCCTCGATCAGTTGCGCCCCGGGCAGCCGGTCGAAGTGTGGTCGACGCTCGGCCGCGCCATTCCCGCCCGTACCGTGTACGCCTTCCTGGGCCTTCCCCAGCAGGACTGGGACCGCGTCCAGGAATGGGCCGATGTCGTCAACGACCACTTCCCCCAGGTCTCGTTGGAGATGCCGGAGATGGCGGCCCTGGCCGGCTACCTCGGGCAACTGGTCGCCACCCGGGCTGCCGCCGCTCCCACGGGGACGGGCGTCCTCGACGGGCTGGTGCATCCGCAGCCTGACGAGACCCCGCTCGAACCGGTCGAGATCATCATGCACTGCATCCAGTTGATCCTCGCGTCCACCGACACCACCGGAAGCCTCATCACCAACCTGCTCTACCAGTTGCTCATCGACCGGGATCGCTGGCAGGGGATCGTCGGCGACCGCACGCTCATCCCGCGTGCGATCGAGGAGTCGTTGCGCCACGACGCGCCCCTGCAGTACGTGCTGCGCACCGCCACGGCGGAAAGCGAGTTCGCCGGCTGCCCGGTGCCGGCCGGAAGCCGGGTCGTGCTCAGCCTCCAGTCGGCGAACTTGGACGAGGACGCCTGGGGTGCCGACGCGGCCGCGTTCTCGGTCGACCGCGAGCCGGGGCAGGCGACACTGGCGACGTTCGGGTACGGCATCCACACCTGCCTGGGCGCACCGCTGGCCCGCATGGAAACGCGTCTGCTGGTCGAAGGGCTGGCGGAACGCTTCCCGGGGATGCGTCTGGCCCCCGACTACTCCTGGCAGCCGGCACCACGTGCCATGGTCCGCCGCCCGGCCCGGCTCGACGTCGTGCTCTGAGGCGGCGGGTCAAGCCCGCCTCATCCCTGCAGCAGCGGAGCCGAGCGCTCCTCGGGTGCCGAGCACCCCCTGCGCAGTGCCGCCCGGCCGCTCTCGCAACTTCGGCCAGATCCGTCGGTGGGACGGGAAGAGACCCGGCCGCGGTCTCCCGAGGGGGGGTCGGGAGGTCCGCGACCGGGTCGTTCACCGCGCCGGCCACGTCCCCACGGGGCCGGTGCGGTCCGGGGACGCACGCCGATCGTCGCGCGTCCCCGGGGTCAGGGTGGTGTTCCAAAGGGCCTACGGGCTGACCGCCAGTGGCGCGGTGCCCACGGTCCTGGTGCCGTCGCCGAACTCGACCAGGCCGAGGTAGGCCTGACCGGCCTCGAGGTTCCGCCAGGAGACGGTGGCCTCGACGGGGTCACCCGCGTTCACCCGCTGCTCGGCCGGGGTGATGGTGGCCGGCCGGTCCGGCTCGGTGTCCTTGCCGATCAGCCAGGTGTGCAGGGCGTACGTCTGGCTGGTGACACCCTCCGGGAGGGAGAACTGGACGACGTACACCTCGTAGGTGCCGGGCTCGGTGAGGTCGACGTGCTCGTCGTTGCCGCCGGTGGGGTTGGAGAGCAGGTTGCCGTCCTTGTCGAGCACCCACAGGTCCACGTCACTGTCCGTGCGGAAGTCGGAGGGCAGGATCGCGATGCGGGCGAGATCGGTGCCGTCGGACACGGTGACCTCGGACTTGGCCACTGCGGTCGGCAGTGGCGACTGCGAGGGATCGAAGTCGGGCGCGGTGCCGGTGAGGGTGCCGGCCCTCACCGTGCCCGCGTACAAGCCGTTCACGGAGGTGGTGAGCGTGCCGTCCCACTCGGCCCGCGCGGTGACGGTGGCCGAGCCCTCGGCGCCCGTGCCGGTGATCTCGGCCGGCGCCGAGAGGCGGGTGGCGCGCAGGGCGACCGCGCTGTGCACCTGATGGGTTCCGTCGCTCAAGGTGACTCTGCCGAACGACCAGTCGCCGTAGGCGGCGTCGGTGCGGGTGAAGGTGACCTGGTAGGTGGCCGAGCCACCGGCGGGCACGACCAGCTTCTTCGGTGAGATCTCGGCCTTGTAGCCGGGCGGCGTCCGCAGCGTGGCGGTGTAGACGCCGACCCTGCCGGTGATGTCGGTGACCGTGCGGGTGACGGTCTGCTTCCCGGCGAGGTCGCCCACCGAGATCGTCGGGGAGTTGTAGTCGCTCGGGTCGGTCTTCCTCGCGGTGGCGCAGGCGTCCGCGCCGTCGCCGGTCACCGGGTGGTCGCCGACGGCGCACATGTACGACGTCCAGTCGGCGGAGGTGGAGTCGTAGACCAGACCCGGGTCGTCGGCGGCGTTCGGGACCACGTGCCCGGCGCCGTAGCTGAGCGGGGTGGCCGGTCCGTCGACGTTGGAGCGGCCGATCGGCCTGCCCTTGTCGTCCTCGGTGGTCGCGGTGGTCATCAGCGCGGACTTGATCTCCATGGGAGACCAGTCGGGGTGCAGCGACCGCAGCAGCAGGGCCAGCCCTGCCACGTGCGGCGCGGACATGGACGTACCGGACATGACGCCCTGTGAACCCTTGAACAGGCCGCCGGAGCCGCCCGGGGCGGTGCCCGCGGTGATGTCCACGCCCGGGGCCGTGATGTCGGGCTTGAGCAGGTCGCCGCCGCTGGTGAGGTCCGGGCCGCCGGAGGAGAACCCGGCCACCTTCGGGGCCTGTTGGCGCTCGGCGAACGCCGCGCCGATCCCGGCGGTGGCGCCGCTGCCCGCACTGGCGGCGTACGCCTTGACCGCCTGGCCGTCGGCAGGGGCGAGGTAGGCGGTCGGGATGGTGTGGGCGTCGGCGACCAGGTCGTCGGAGGCGCTGGTGTAGTACAGGACCGTGCCGGCGCCGCCCGCCGCCTTCACCGCGTCGCTCTTGTCGACGCGGCCGTTGCCGCCGCGTGCGCAGATCACGATCGCGCCCTTGACCTTGGCCGGGTCGAGGCTGTCCGCCAGGCAGCGCGCGGCGTCGGCCGGGTCTGCGTCGCTCTTGGCGGCGTTCGTCCCGTCGACGAGCGGCGCGGACGGTACGGCGGAGGGGTTGACGCCGACGCCGGTGTGGGAGACGCCGTTGCCGAGGGTGATGGTCGTGCGGTAGCCGAGATCGTGGGTGGAGGCGGCCACGGTGGTCACCCACGGGACGGTGTTGGAAGTGGTGCCGGGGCCGGCGTTGTCCGAGGAGGCGGAGATGAAGACGCCCGCCTTGGCCGCGTTGAACATGGCCGTGTACTCGGGAGAGGTGGTCTCCTCGCCGTTGCCGGAACCGAGCGAGTAGTTGACGACGTCCACGCCGTCGGACACGGCCTTCTCCAGGGCCGCGACGATGTCCACCGTTCTGCACCACCCGTCGAAGCAGATCTTGTACGCCGCGACCCGGGCGGCCGGGGCGATCCCGGATATACGGCCGGATATGCCGGTGTCGGGCACGGTGGCGGGCACGTCGTAGTTGCCCGCCACGGTGGTCGCGGTGTGCGTGCCGTGGCCCTCGGCGTCCATCGGGGAGGTCCAGTCGCCCTCGCCGGGGTCCTCGAGGCCCTTGTTGAAGTACTGGGCGCCGATCAGCTTGTTGTTGCAGGTGACCGGCGTGGGGGCGTCGCCGGTCTCACAGTCGCCCTTCCACTTCTTGGCGATGATCGCGGCGTCGGGGCGAGGTTCCGGGAGGGCCTTCAGCGACGGATTGCCGGGGTCGATTCCGGTGTCGAGGACACCGATGATCGTGCCTGTGCCCGCGTTCCGCCGGCCACCGGGGAACTTGGAGTACAGGCCGCCCGACTTCTTCAGGCCGAGGAAAGCGGCGGTGTCGGCAGGGGGCAGGCCGCCGGCGGCGGAGGCGGAGGCGACCTTCGTCGTACTCGTACTGCTCTTCGCCTTCGGTGTACCGCTCCTGACCGTCGTCGGACCGGTCATGGCCGCAGCGGTGCCGCTCTTGGCCTCGGTCGTGATTCCGGCGGCCGCCGCGGTCTCGGCCGTGGCCGTGTCGGCCAGTCGGCGCATCTCGTTGCGGGCCAGCGAGGCGACGCCGGGAGTGCGGGCCAGTTCATTCGCCTGACGTGCCGTCAACTTTGCGGCGAATCCGTTCAGCAGGAGCTGGTAGCTGTAGAGGGGCCGGACGCCGTCCACCGCGTCCAGCACCTTGTCGCGCTTCCGCTTCAGCTGGCCGATGTAGTCGCGGACGGCTTCGGTCCGCGTGTTCAGGCGCTCACCGCGGGCTGGTGCCGTCCTGGAGTGGGCGGCGACGGGCCTGTCCTGGAGCTGGACGAAGTAGATGCCGGCGGGGTACGTCTGCCGGGAGGCACCGGCCGGTCGGGCCGACGCCAGGTCGGTCGGTGCCGGGGCGGCCGGCGCGGCTGGACCGGAGGACAGGATCAGGCTGCCGACGAGCGCCGGGGCCAGCAGGGAGGCGGCTCTGCGGCCGAAGCGGCGTCTGCCGGGTTGGTGCTGGGGCAAGGTCGTACCTTCTCGTGTGGAGTGGTCAAGTTCCCGAGATCGGGGGCGTCTTGTTGCTGATGGGGAGGTTCGTCACGGCGCGCCGCCCTGCTGATTCCGGCAACTCGCAAGTGGCGTCGGTGAGTTGATCCGACGGGCCCCGACAGGGCCCTGGAACAGCTGCGGGACAGCGCCGCGGTCAACGACTGAGCGCCCGCCGGGCGACGGCGCACGTGATCACACGTGCAGCGCGTACGTCCGCGAGGGCCGACGTGCTGCTGCACCACCCGGCCCCGCCGGGTCGCCGTTCGCCTGCGGGCAGTTGGCCCGGGTGTCCGGCACGGTGGGGCGGCTTCCGGGACTCAACGCACCCGGTGGCCCGCCCGGTACACCGCGCGGATGTCGGTGACCGCCGAGATGTCGTCGACCGGGGAGCTGCCGAGCGCGAGGACGTCGGCGTCCGCTCCGGGTCGCAGCACGCCCTTGCGTCCGGCCCGGCCCACCGCTTCGGCGGCCTCGGTGGTCGCGCAGCGCAGTACGTCACGGTTCGGCATGCCCAACTCGGCGAGCTGGGTCAGCGCGTGGGGGTAGACGCCGTGCGGTTTGTCGGCGGTGATGCCCGCGTCGGTGCCGGGAACGATCCGGGCACCCGAGGCGATGACCTTGGCCACGACGTCCCACAGTGCGGCGAGGTGGGCGGCCACAGCCGGGGCCGGCGGCGTATCGCCGGGCAGGATGCCCACCGTGAGGCTGATGAACGTTCCCCGCCGTATGACCTCGTCCACCAGATCCTGGCGCAGACCGACGCCTTCGGCGGTGAGGAAGGAGAAGTGCTCGATGGTGTCGAAGCCGGCGTCGACCACGTCCGCGATCGTCGGGACGGCGTGGGCATGGGCGGCCACGGTGAGCCCGAGCCGGTGCGCCTCGTCGGCGATCAGCCGTAGGTCGGACCGGTCGTACTGCTGGTGCAAGGAGTTGGAGCCGGGCGTCATCATGCCGCCGCTGGCCATCACCTTCACCACGTCGCAGCCGCGCGCGGCACGGTTCCGCACCGCCGCCAGCAGCGCGTCGGCACCGTCGGCCTCGCCGCCGAGGAAGTGGCAGTGACCGCCGCGGGTGGTGAGCGGCGGTCCGGCGGCGACGATGTCGGGGCGCTCCGTGGGCGGCATCTGCTCGCGCAGCGCGAGGGTGAGGTAGTCGCGGTCGCCGAGGTCACGGACGGTCGTGACACCGGTCGTCAGCGTGGTCGCCGCGGAGGCGCGTGCGGTCTCCAGTACGGCCTCGTGGTCGTGGGACGCCACATGCTCCACGGCGTCCTTGGTTCCGTCCCAGCACAGATGCACGTGTGCGTCGATCAGCCCGGGAAGCAGCCATCCGTCCGGCCCGAAGTCCGTCACCGCCGCGTGCTCCGGCGGTGCCGCTCCCGTGAAGTCCACGTCGCGGATCACGCCGTCCTCGACCAGCACCATGCCGGATGGTCCGACGTTCACGCCGTCGAAGACGTGCCCTGCCCTGAGCGCCAGCAGTTCGCTGCGCATAACAGTCATCTCCAAGAAAGCACAAAATGTGGGGGGGTGGGGGGAACAAGCTCAGTCGTCGCAGGGCAGACCGCAGGCGGATGCGCCGTACCGGTCGGTGAGACGACACGGACCACTCGTCGTACGCCAGTGGCGTGCTCGCGAGTCCAACTCTTGCCGCTGACCAGGCACTTGGGGAACGAGAGATCGCCGATGGCGGTCATAGACGGGATCAATACCCCCGTGCAAGCCTGGTTTCGGATCAGCTGTGCGGTGTGTCGTGGTGCACGGGAGGCTCTGCCTCACCGGCGGCGACCAGTTGGCCGACTGTGGCCGCGGTCTTCCTCAGCCAGATGTGCGCGGGGTCACGATCATGCACAGGGTGCCACCACAGGGATTCCACCACCCGCCCCGCACCGAACGGCAGCTCGACGACGGTCGTGCCGCTGCCGGCGGGGAACAGGCGGGCGGCGCGTTCGGGGACCACGCCCACCCGGTCGGTGCCGGCGATCAGGTACGGCATGGTGAGGAAGTTCTCGATGGCGATCTCGACCCGCGGTTCCAGGCTCTCGGCGTGCAACCCGTGCAAGGGCGAGAAGCCCATCGACGGGAAGTGGAAGGGCAGCACCCAGGGACGTGCGGCGAGTTCCTCGGGAGTCGGCGGCGGCGAGCTGACGGTGTCGGATGAGACGACGCACACCCAGCGGTCCTCGTACAGATCGATGGCCGGTACGTTCGCCAGCAGACCCTGCGGCAGCACCATGCCGTCAACGGTGCGCAGGTGCTCCTGGGCGCGGCGGGCGATCTGCGGGGCCATGTGCTGGAACCGCAGCCGCACCCCCGGCGCCGTGTCGCGCACGAGGGCGGCCAGTGTCCGGCCGAAGGTGGGCAGATGCATATCGGCCACCACCAGGGTGAACTCGCGCTGTGCGTGGGCGGGTTCGAAGGCGGGGCGGGTCTGGAAGACCCGGTCTGCCGAGCCGAGCGCGTGCGCCGTGTGCGCGGCCAGGCGCTCGGCCAGCGGGGTGAGCTCGTACGTGTTCCCCACTCGGGTGAGCAGTTCGTCGCCGAAGTGGCGGCGCAGCCGGGCCAGCGCGGAACTCACGGTGGGCTGGCTCAGCCCCAGCCGCTCAGCCGCCCGCGTCACACTGCGCTCCTGCAACAGCGCGTCCAACGGCAGCAGCAGGTTCAGATCCAGACCCACGTCGCCAGGCCTCCGCGCACTATCGCCGTTGTCCACGGCAGCATAGGCGATCTCGGATTCTCGAATTCTCGAAACTCCTGGTGAGCGGCGGAAATTGGGACGGCGGGCACACCACGAACGTCTACGGCGAGTCGCCGCCCCGGCGGCGCCACTCTTCCGCCAGCAGTTCGTACGAGCGGACCCGGTCCGCATGGTCGTGGGTGATCGTCGTGATGAGCAACTCGTCGGCGCCCGTGGCCTCCTGGAGCTGTTCCAGCTGATCGGCCACCCGGTCAGGGGAGCCGACGAACTGCGTGTCGAGGCGGTCCTGGACCAGGGCCCTGTCCTCGTCCGTCCACGCGTGGGCGCGCGCCTCCTCCGGCGTCGGGAACTCGATGGCGCCCTCCGCGGTGCGGATGCTGCGGACCCACGGGCCGTAGCCGGTGGCGAGTTCGCGGGCCGTCGCGTCGTCCTCGGCGACGACGACGTCCGCGGACACGCTGACGTACGGCTTGTCGAGGAACTCGGAGGGCTCGAAGAAGGCCCGGTAGCCCTCCACCGCGTCCAGGACCGTGGCCGGACTGACGTGGTAGTTCGCGGCGAAACGCAGACCCCGGGCGCCCGCCACCTCCGCGCTCTGGCCGCCGCTGCTGCCCAGGACCCACAACTCCACGTCAGCACCCTCGCCCGGGACGATGTGCGCCTCGATGCCCTCCGGGGAGCGGTAGGTGCCCGCCAGCAGGGCGAGGATGTCGTCGATCTGCTCGGCGTAGTCCTGCGACTCGGCGCCCGGCAGCAGGAGCAGCTTGCGTTGCAGGGCGATCCGGGGCGAGCCGAGCAGGTGCTCGAAGGAGAAGCGGGGTGGTATGACCAGGCCGTTCGGGGCGCGGCCGTCGACGACCGGGGTCGCGGTCGGCAGCGGGGCAGCTGGTTGTCCCGGTGGGCGGCCGCCCGACCGGCCGAGGCCCAGGTCGAGCCGGCCCGGGTGCAGTGCGTCGAGCAGGCCGAACTCCTCCACTGTGGACAGGGCGGTGCGGTGTCCGAGCTGTACGGCTCCGGAGCCGAGCCGGATGGTGGAGGTGGCGGAGGCGGTCAGGGCCAGGACGACGGCGGGGGACGTACCGGCCACACCCGGGTTCAGGTGATGTTCGGCGAACCAGTAGCGGGCGTATCCGAGTCGCTCGGCCTGCTGTGCGAGGTCGATGGAGTTACGCAGGGCGTCGGCCGCCGTCGAGCCGGACGGGATGGGGACCAGGTCGAGTACGCCGAGGCGGGTGTCAGACATGGGCGGGCTCCTCAGGGATCGGTGGTACGGGGAGCACGGGGCCCCAAGCGAACGGCGGGTCGGGGATCTTGCGGCGCAGCACCGGAGCGACCTCGGACTGGAACAGTTCCAGCGAGTCCCGGTGCTGCCTGTCCGTCAGTCCGCTTGCGTCCGCGTGCAGATGCAGCACTGTGTGGCCGAACTGCTCGTGGTAGCGGTGAACCTTGTCGATGATCTGTTGCGGGCTGCCGACCAGCGCCGAGCTGCGCTCGACGAAGTCCTCGACGGTCGGGAAGACCGGCTCCAGGCCCAGCCGCTTCTGGAACGCCAGGTTGCCCTCGAACACGGGCCGGTACGTGGCGATCGCCTCCTGGGACGTACGGGCCACGTAGATGCCCGCCGTGCCCGCGCCGACGGCGATGTCGGCCAGGTCGTGCCCGTAGTGCTCCCAGCGCTCGCGGTAGTGACGGATCAACTCGGCGTACGGCTCGATGGGGTTGGTGACGTTCGCCGAGAACAACGGGTCGCCGTAGCGGGCCGCGAGGTCGACCGACTCCTTGCTGGTCGCGCTGCCGTGCCAGACCCGGATGGGTTGCTGCAGCGGCCTGGGCCACACCTCGGCGTCCTTCAGCTCCGGCCGGAAGCGGGTCCTGGCGGTGACCTTGTCCTGCCGCCAGATCTGCCGGAACACCTCGTAGCTCTCGGCGTTGCGCTCCCACTGGTCCTCGGGCGTGACGTGGAACAGCTCGCGCTGGGCGGCGCCGTTGCCCTTGCCGACGATCAGGTCGAGGCGTCCGCCGGAGAGATGGTCCAGGGTCGCGTAGTCCTCGTAGGCGCGCACGGGGTCGAGGAGGCTGAGCGTGGTCACGGCGGTGAACAGGCGGATGCGCTGCGTCAGTGCGGCGATGTGGCTGAGGACGACGGGTGGCGAGGAGGAGATGAACGGCCGCTCGTGCCGCTCCCCCACCCCGAACCCGTCGAAGCCCAGCTCCTCGGCGAGCAGGGCGTTATCGAGGACCTCGCGGAAGCGTTCGCTGGTCGGTTTCTGGACGCCGGTCACCGGGTCCGGGGCGTGCACGATCAGCGTGATGGCGAGGAACTTCACGACGCCACCCGCTCAATCCGCACGTCGCCGCGTACGTCGTCCGGGTGGGCGAGGCCGAGGTGGTCGCGCAGGGTCGGGCCCTCGTACTCCGTGCGGAACACGCCCTGTTCCTGGAGCAGCGGGACCACCTTGTCGGCGAAGACGTCGAGGCCGCCCGGCGTGATGTGCGGGACCAGGATGAAGCCGTCGCTCGCGTCGGCCTGCACGAAGTCGTTGATGGTCCGGGCGACGGTGGCGGGTGAGCCGACGAAGTTCTGACGGTTGCCGGTCTCGATGACGAGGTCGCGGATGGACCAGTTGTTGGCGGCGGCGCGCTCCCGCCACTCGCGGGCGGTGGCCAGCGGATCGCGGTACATGCGCACCTGGGCCCGACCCCGCGAGATGTGGTGATCGCCGAGGTCGGGGTCGATGTCGGGGAGCGGGCCGTCCGGGTCGTACGAGGACAGGTCTCGGTTCCAGACGAACTCCAGGTGCTTGAGTGCCGTGGCCCCGCTGACCTGCCGGCGGCGCACCTCGCGGGCCCGTTCCTCGGCCTCGGTGTCGGTGTCGCCGAGGACGAAGGTCGCGGCGGGCAGGATCAGCAGCTGGTCCGGGCGGCGGCCGTACTTGGCCAGGCGGTTCTTGACGTCCGCGTAGAAGGCCTGCCCCTCCTTGAGGGTGGCGTACCGGCTGAAGATCGCATCGGCGTCGGAGGCGGCGAACTCGCGGCCCTCGTCGGAGTCGCCCGCCTGGAAGATGACCGGGCGGCCCTGCGGGGAGCGCGGGACGTTGAACTGGCCCTGGATGTCGAAGTGTTGCCCGGTGTGGACGAAGGCGCCGGCCTTCGCGTCGCGCAGGAAGGTGCCGGTGGCCTGGTCGGCGAGGATCTCGTCGCCGTGCCAGGAGTCGAAGAGTTCGTTCGCGGTGGTGAGGAACTCCTTGGCGCGGGAGTAGCGCTCCTCCTGCGGGAGGAAACCGCCGCGGCGGAAGTTCTCGCCGGTGAAGGCGTCCCAGGAGGTGACGACGTTCCAGGCGGAGCGGCCACCCGAGAGGTGGTCGAGGCTGGCGAACTGGCGGGCGACCTCGTAGGGCTCGTTGAAGGTGGAGTTGATGGTGCCGGTCAGGCCGAGGTGCTCGGTGACGGCGGCGAGCGCGGCGAGGACGGTGAAGGTGTCGGGGCGGCCGACGACGTCCAAGTCGTAGATTTTTCCGCCCTGTTCGCGGAGTCTCAGCCCTTCCGCGAGGAAGAGAAAGTCGAACTTGGCGCGTTCCGCCGTGCGCGCGAAGTGGGCGAAGGAACTGAACTCTATGTGGCTGCCGGCCTTCGGGTCGCTCCACACGGTGGTGTTGTTGACGCCGGGGAAGTGGGCTGCCAGGTGAATCTGCTTCAGCGGCTTGCTCATGGTCGTACGGGCCCTCCGGCTCAGGCGGTGACAGCAGTGGAAGCGACGGCGTAGCGGTTGGCTGGGCGAGCCAGGCCCAGCAGTCCGCGCAGCGTGTCGGCCTCGTAGGCGCGGCGGAAGGCGCCCCGGCGCTGGAGTTCGGGGACCAGGCCCCGAGTGATCGCCGGGAGGTCGTGGCCGAGGACGGCGGGGCGCAGCCGGAAGCCGCTCAGCCCGACTGACTGCAACTCCTGGAGCAGGTCGGCGAGTTGGGCGGGCGTGCCGGCGAAGATACGGGCGTCGCTGATGTACGGGGATCCGGCTAGGGCGTCGAGGCGCTCGCGTCGGGCGGTCGCGGCGGCCGGGTCGTCGTCCAGGAAGACCACCAGGTCACCGAAGACGTGCAGCGGCTCGTCCGCCCGTCCGGCCGCCTCCTGCTCGGCTCGGATCTCCGCGACGATCGCGCGGGCCTGACCGGCGTCGTGCGGGGTGACGTATCCGATGTCGGCCTGGCGGGCCACCAGCCGGTACGGGACGGTCTGGTGGGCGAGGGCGGTGACGATCGGCTGGCCCTGCGGCGGGCGCGGGGTGATGGACGGGCCCTTGACGCTGAAGTGCCTGCCCTCGAAGTCGATGTAGTGCAGCTTGTCGCGGTCGATGAAGCGCCCGGTGGCGGCGTCCCGGATCTCCGCGTCGTCCTCCCAGCTGTCCCAGAGTCGGCGTACGACCTCCACGTAGTCGGCGGCCTCGTCGAAGAGGTCGGTCACCACAGGGCTGTCGTACGTGTCGACGGGTGGGATCCTGCGGCGGCCGAAGTGCGCGGCCTCGTTGGGGCGGGCGGTGATCTGCACCCGCAGGCCCGCCCGGCCGGTGCTGACGTAGTCGAGGGTGGCGATGGCCTTGGAGATGTGGAACGGCTCCGTGTGGGTGACCACCGTGGTCGGGACCAGGCCTATGTGCCGGGTCAGCGGGGCGATGCGGGCTGCGAGGAGAACGGCGTCCAGGCGACCGCGGACCTGATCGGTGCGGCCGTCCGGCTCGAGGAAGTGGGAGGACTGCAGGCCCAGGCCGTCCTCGAAGGTCACGAAGTCGAGCAGTCCGCGCTCGGCCTCGGCGACCAGATCGGCCCAGTATCCGGCGGCGAACAGGTCCCGGGGACGGGCCACCGGCTCGCGCCAGGAGGCCGGATGCCAGCCGGTGCCGTCGAGGGCGACGGCGAGGTGCAGTGGAGAAGGGGGTGCTGAGGACACGGGTGGGTGCCTTCCTGGAGGTACGTACGAGATAACCGGCCCACGCGGCGCGTGCTCGATGTGGCCTGGGCTTCGCCGCCACGAACGCGGCTCACCCCGTACCGAACAGCTGCTCGGCGTGGCGCAGCACGTACCCGGCCACGTCTGTGCCGAGCCTGACTCCGGCCTCGTCGGCGGAGCGGGTGTGGATGCCCGAATAGACCCGGGCGTCCACGTTCTCGGCCGTCAGCCGGTGCCAGCTCGTGTAGGTGCGGGTCACGCCCGGCGCGGTGGGGCTGGTCAGGTCGAACGGGGCGGTGCCCGGCCCGACGAGCGCGGTGAGCACCGCCTCCGCCGCTCCCGAGTAGGTGTTGTGACCGCTGGGGTAGTCGGGGTGGGCCGGCGTGTCGTGCAGCGGGGTCCACGCCGGGTCGGGGTCGATCTCCCCGGTGCGGATCGCGGTGACCGGACGCCAGCGCAGGTAGGCGTACTTGGTGTCGGAGGTGGCGATCTGGGTGTCGACCAGGGCGATGTGGAACAGGGCCACCAACTCCGCCCGCTGTGCGGAGGACTCGGAGGACCGGGCCAGCGCGACGCGCAGCGGTTCGGTGTAGAGAGTCAGTGAGGAGCCGAGCCAGAAGGTGGCCGTCTCCGTCTGCTGTGCGGTGCGTCGCGTGCTGTCCTTCGCGCCGTACGCGCGCACCTCAGCCAGTTCGGACCGGTATCGGCCCGAGTTCAGCGCGGGCGGCGGGCCCAGGCGGAACTGGTCGGCGCGCTCAAGCGCGAAGGGCCGTGCGAGACGGTTGCCGTACTGCGTGGCCGGGGCGTTCGAGGGCGGCGTCGGCTGCCATACGCCCGGCGCGGGCTGCGGCACCGGGAAGGGCGCGTTCACCGATGCCGGATCCAGGCCGTCGCCCTCCCGGGACGTCAGCGCGAGTCGGGCCTGCCGTTCGCCGGCCGCCACGCCCTGGTCCTCGGCGGGGCCGTCGGGGATTGTCTCCAGGGTCTGACGCAGCGCGGTATCCAGCTGCTCGGTACGGCCGGGCGCCAGCGCGGTCAGGGAGTGGTGCACCGCCGAGGCGAGCGCGGCGTCCTGGAAGTCGCCGCGGTCACCGCGGTCGACCCCCGCGGGCACCTGTCGGGCGGCCCGCGCCGCCGCGAGCCAACTGATCGCCCAGGTACGGCTGTTGGTGACCTGGGTCGGTGCACCGGCTGCCGCAATGGTCTCCGCCGTGGTGTCGTACCAGTCGAGAGCCACCGAGGTGCGCGCCGGGGCGGGCGAGGCGGCGGCGGGAGGGGCGGCCGTCGCGGTGGCCAGCAGGGCCGCCGAGGAGAGCGTGATCAGGGCGGGGCGGAGGTGGAGCGGTCTCACGTGAGTTCCTTCGCAGGTGGGTTGGTTGTTGATGGGCCGGCGGGTCATCGCACGGTCTCGTCCGGGTCGGTCTGGTCCGGCTGGTCGATCTGGTCCAGCTGATCGACGCCGAGCAGGCCCAGCAGGCGGTCTCGGAGGGCGGTGTACTCCGAGTCGCCGTGGTGGCGCGGTGGCGGGAGGTCCACGGTGAGGTCGGCCGCGATCCTGCCTTCGTCCAGGACCGCGACCCGGTCGGCGAGCACGATCGCCTCGTCCACGTCATGGGTCACCAGCAGCACCGCCGGCCGGTGCCGCTCGCACAGCCGTCGCAGCAGCGTGTGCATCCGGATCCGGGTCAGCGCGTCGAGTGCGCCGAACGGCTCGTCGGCGAGGAGGAGTTGGGGTTCGCGGACCAGGGAACGCGCCAGGGAGACCCGTTGCTGCTCGCCGCCGGACAGTTCGACGGGCCAGGCCCGCTCCCGCCCGGCGAGACCGACCTCCGCGAGTGCCGCCGTTCCGCGCTCGACGGCGTCCGTCCCGTCAAGTCCCAGTACGACGTTGCCCAGGACGCGTTTCCACGGCAGCAGCCGGGCGTCCTGGAACACCACCGAGGCATGGTCGGGCACGCTCAGCTCGCCGGCCCCGGTGAGCGCGTGATCGAGTCCCGCCAGCGCCCGCAGCAAGGTGCTCTTGCCGGAGCCGCTGCGTCCGAGCAGGGCCACGAACTCCCCCGGACGGATGGTCAGATCGAGCCCGTCGAGCACCCTCCGGTCCCCGAAGGCGCGTACCAGCCCTTCGATACGGACCGCCGGCCGCTCCTCCGCGGCGGTTGCCGCGTTCGTCCCGGTCAGCCGGCCAGTGTGCGTCGCCATGACAGCGCCCTCCTCTCGGCCAGCCGCACCGCTCCGTCCGATACGAGGCCGAGGAGCCCGTACACGACCAGGCCGACGATGATGATCTCGGTCTGGCCGTACGTTCGCGCCAGCTCCATCATGTAGCCGATGCCGCTGGTGGCGTTGACCTGCTCGACGACGACCAGGGCGAGCCAGGCGTTGGTGACGGCGAAGCGCATACCGAGCAGGAAGCCGGGCAGCGCCCCGGGGAGTACGACATGGCGCAGGAACTGATGCCGTCGCAGCCGTACGGTCTCGGCCAGCTCGACGTACCGGCTGTCGATGGTGCGCAGCCCGTTGTGGGTGTGGATGTAGACGGGGACGAGGACCGCCAGCGCGATCGTGATGATCTTCATGGACTCGCCGATGCCGAACCACAGGATCAGCAGCGGGATCAGTGCCAGCGAGGGAATGGCCCGCTTGATCTGTACAGGGCCGTCGATCACCGCTTCGCCGAGCCTGCTGAGGCCGGAGACCAGGGCCAGGACGAGCCCCGCCGCCACGCCGAACAGCAGCCCGATGAGGACCCGCTGCGCCGATGTCCACAGGCTGGACTGCAGCCTGCCCTGGGCGATGAGGTCGTTCGCCGTGGTGACCACCGTCCACGGTTCGGATATGTTCCGCGGATCGATGAGACCGGCGGCTGAACCGGCCGACCAGACGGCGAGCAGCAACAGCGGGCCGAGAGCCCAGCCGTACGGGATGGGGCGGCCGGGACCGAGCCGCCGACGGGGGCGCAGCCGGGCCACCGGCACCGGAGTCTCCCTCTCCGGCGACGGCTCGGGGGCAGTGTCAGCGGGCTTGGCCGGTGCCAGCCTCTCTTTGGAGAGTCCGGTACTCATGGGCGCTCCCGCTCTGTCGGCGCCTCAGCCGCAATCGCACGGGCCGCGACCGACTCGTACCGCCGGTCGAAGAGGATCGAGGCGTCGAACTTCTCCTGGCCCGTCTCCTTGGCCAGCAGGTCGACCGTCTTCTGCTGGCGGCCGATGGCCGGCGTCCAGTCCGCCGGGATGTCCGGATGACCGCTCTGCTCGACCAGATACGCGCCGTCCTCGTGGGTCAGGCCCTGGTCCTTCACGTAGTAGCCCTCGATCCATTCCTTCGGGTGCTTGTCGATCCAGATCTGCGCCCGTGCCCAGACCTCGACCAGCTCTCTGATGGCGGCCGCCTTCTGCGGGTCCTTCACGGACTCGGCCGGCGCCCACAGATGTTCGGGGTCGTCGCGCAGTCCGTGCTGGATGGTTCTGGCCCCGTCCTTGCCGTACTTCGCCGGATAGCGCCTGATGTTGACGTCGCCGATCGGCGCCGCATCCACCTGACGGCTGCTCAGCGCGGTCGGATAGACGTCCCCGGTGCTGGGCAGTTCGACCAGCTGTACGTCCTCCTTGGTGAGCCCGGCCCTGGCCAGGATGCGCAGGACGAGGGCGCCCTGCGCCTGTCCCGGGCTGTACGCGATCTTCTTGCCGCGCAGGTCCTTGAGGGTGTCGATGTTCGCGCCGGGCGCGATGCCGAGCTCGTAGGTGGGGTGGTCGAGCGGGACCTTGCGGAACCTGGCCGCCACCAGCCTGGTGTCCAGTCCGGTCCAGTGGGCGTGGATGGAGGGGATCTCCGCGGCCGAGCACAGATCGAGAGAGCCGGCACGAAACGCCTCGGAGCACTGCGGTCCGCCCTGGAGGTTGGCCCACTTGACGGTGAACGGCAGCTTGTCGAGCTGCCCGGACAGCTTCAGTGCCACCTTGAGATCGGGTGCTCCCACGGTGATGGACGTATCGGCTGACACGGTCTTCGGAATCCTGGCCTTGATAGGGGCGGTGTCCGTGCCTCCGGCGGCGGCCCCGGAGTTCTGGCAGCCGGCCAGCAGCAGAGACACGGTCGCGGCCGCTGTGGCCGCCTGGAGTGGTGCGGTACGCATGGCTGTGAACATCAGGCGCTGATCACGACCCGGTGGTCCGCCGTGAACGGCCTGCCGGATATCAGTTCGGACTCGCGACCGTCCGGTACCTCCTCGGGCGACAGAGGCCGGGAGAGGTCGGCGCCGGAGATGTCGGCGCCGATGTGGCCCGCGACAGGACGGACGGTGAGCGTGTTTTCGACGGGGACGGGCATGCGGTGATCTCCCGTGTGTCATGGCCGGGCGTACGGCTGTGGGAATGCGCGGCCGTGGGAAGGCTGGAAAGAATTCAAGAGGAGGTCAGGAACGCGCGAAGACGCGCGAAAAGGGGCCGAGAAACGCGGCGTTGACCGCAAACGGTGTGCGGGCGGCCGGAGCGGTCAGGCGTGACAGATGGCGCTGCTGACGCGGCGCAGATCGACGTGACGACGCATGACCCAGCGCGGGGCGCGGAGCGGAACGAGGGCCGGGTCGTATGCGTACACCGGCCGACGGCGCTGCATCGCGACTCCCCTCTGTTCTCCGCGGATGGCTCCGCCGACTCGTTGCATTCCTTCCAACCGATGCTCGGTGCATCGGCCACCGTTCGTCAACAGCCGCTGTATTGCTGGTCTGTTGCAACCTTGTGCAGCCCGATTCGATCGGCGGGGATCAGCTCCCCCCTGCGGGCACCATGGACCATGCTCATCATCATGGGCGGGCTGCCCGCCACAGGTAAGACGACGCTGGCCCGCGCTCTCGCCCGCCAACTCGACGCGGTCCATGTGCGGATCGACACCATCGAACAGGCGGTCGTGCGGTCCGGGCTCGGGCGGCACCCGCTCGGCGCGGTCGGTTATGTGGTCGGGTACGCCTTGGCGGAGGACCACCTGCGACAGGGCCTGACCGTCATCGCCGAGTCCGTGAACCCGTTGGCGGTCACACGCGACGCCTGGCGCGACGTGGCCGACCTGGCGGGTGTTCCCGCCGCCGAGATCGAGATCGTCTGCTCGGATCCCGTCGAGCACGAGAGGCGGGCGGCCAGTCGCACCCCGGACATCTCCGGCCTGCCCCTGCCCACCTGGACCGACATTCGCGACCGGGAGTACGAACCATGGCACCGGGATCACCTTGTGGTCGACACCGCACGACGCGACGTCGCCGCCTGCGTCGCGGACCTCCGCGACGCCATCGACGGTCTTCGCACCGCGCGATGATCCCGGCCCGGACCGGCCTGATCCCCGGGCCGGACTCACTCGGCCTTGCCAGTGACCGTGGTGAACCCGGCCAGGGGCCGGTGCCCTGTGCTGTGCACGGACCAGTCCAGGATCTGCACCGCCGCCCCTGCGGCCTCCAGCCCGTGGCAGTGGGCATGATGCCTGCGGGCGATGCCGTCCAGGTCGAGGTGGGTGCCGAAGGCGGGGTGGGCGGCCAGTCGCCGGGCGTAGGCCCACAGGTGCGGATGGTCGGCGATGCGGTGGACCGCGGCGGCGTCCAGGTGCAGACGGTGAACGGTGTCGAGTTGCACCAGGGTCACCCACAACTGCACGTCGGCGGCGGTCATTTCGTCGCCCAGGATGAAGTTCTGGTGGGCGAGCCGCCACTCCAGTGAGCCCAGCACGCGGAGCAGGGAACCGAGGGCGGTCCGGCGCACCGTGACGTCGGCGTCGGCCTGCCCGGCGTGCTGTGCGGCTTCGTTGACGCGGTACTCACAGAGGCGTCCGACGGCCTCGATCTCCTCCTCCGCGCCGTGCGGGTAGAGGGCGGGCCGGTCGGAGCCGTCACCACCGAAGTGCCGGGCCAGGTCCTGGAGGATGTCCGGCGTGTGCGTGCTGACGATCCGTCCTGTCCAGTCGTCGCTGAGCACGGGTGCGGTGGCCGGTCCGGGATGGCGGTGCGAGCTGGCCTCGTACAACGGGCGCAGAGAGGAGTGTCCGCCGTCGGGGCTTTCGGGGACGGCCGGCAGCAGTGCCACCGGGAGGGTCTCTTCCAGACCGAGCAGGTTGTGGGTGATGGCGATCCGCAGACAGTGGGGGCAGGACAGCGAGAGGTGGAGGCGGTAGCGGCGCGACACGGCGTAGTAGCCACTGCTCGCGTCACAGCCGATCCTGCCCCGGAACGACGGCGGAGAGGGGAGGGACGGGACGGTGGTCGAGGGTGCGGCGGGCATGTGTCTCCCTGGGTCCGGATCCGGCTTCTGGTTCTCAGAGGTGCGTCGGGAGAGGGCTTGCCGCGCTGCAGACACGCAGGAGATCGATGTGACGGCGGGAGGTCAGAAGGAGAGACGGCCGAGCCGCGCGTACGGCACGGTCGGCGGGCGACCCCGGACACTCCATCATTTCCTACCAATCCACTAGGGATACCTGATTGGAGTGTCAGGCGGTCTGCGTGCCACGTCAAGAGGGCCTTGCAGTCTTTCCTGCCGCCGGGCGGACCGGGTGGGTCCACAGGCCCTGCTCGGCCAGCCGGGGCAGCACGCCCTCGCCGAACCAGTACGCCTCTTCCAGGTGCGGGTAGCCGGAGAGCACGAACTCGTCGATGCCGAGCCGGTGGTACTCGACGATCCGCTCGGCGACCTCGTCGTGGCTGCCGACCAGTGCCGTTCCGGCGCCTCCCCGCACCAGCCCGATCCCGGCCCACAGGTTGGGGTGGATCTCCAGGTCGTCCCGGCTGCCGCCGTGCAGGGCCAGCATGCGCCGCTGCCCCTCGGACGCGCTGCGGGCCAGACCCGCCTGCACGGCCCGTACGGTCTCCGCGTCGAAGCCGTCCAGCAGCCGCCGGGCCTCGGCCCACGCCTGCTCGGCTGTGTCGCGGGTGATGACGTGGAGGCGGATGCCGAAGCGGATGCTTCGGCCCTCCTTCTCGGCCAGTGCCCGGATCCAGGCGATCTTCTCGGCGACGGCGGCAGGGGGCTCGCCCCAGGTGAGGTAGACGTCCGCATGCCGCGCGGCGACCTCGCCGGCGATGGGCGAGGAACCGCCGAAGTACACCTCGGGGACCGGGTCGGGCAACCGGGCCAGTGTTGCGTCCTCGACCCGGAGGTGCTCGCCCGACAGGTCGACGGTCCTGCCCTGCCACAGCTCCCGGACGATCTGCAGGAATTCGCCGGTACGACGGTAGCGGGCATCCTTGTCGAGGAAGTCGCCGTAGGCGCGCTGCTCGTGGCTCTCGCCGCCGGTGACGACGTTGAGCAGGAGCCGTCCGCCGCTCTGCCGCTGGAAGGTGGAGGCCATCTGGGCGGCGAGCGTGGGCGAGACGAAGCCGGGCCGGAAGGCGACCAGAAACTTCAGGCGCTCGGTGTGCTGACTGACCATCGCCGTCGTCAGCCAGGCGTCCTCGCACCAGGCGCCGGTCGGGGTGAGCGCGCCGACGAAGCCGAGGTCCTCGGCGGCGCGGGCGATCTGGCTCAGGTAGGCGACGGTCGGCGGCCGGTTCCGTCCGAAGGCGGTGGCCGGGGTGCCGTGCCCGCCGCCGACGACGTGGCGGCTGTCGCCGTTGGTGGGCAGGAACCAGTGGAAGGTGAGGGACATGTGGGGTCTCCGATCAGGATCGTCGGGATCGTTCGGCGTTCTTGTGGAAGTCCACGGCCGGTTCGGCGGCGACGGCGAGGGCCTCGGTGTCGCCGCCGAGCACGGTCGCGGAGCTCACCCGGCGGCCGCCAGCAGCGTCGTACGGCCGCCCAGCGCGGCGGAGAACTGATCCGTGACCTGCGCCAGGGCCTCGGCCGAGCCCGGCGCGACGGTCAGCGTGCCGTCGTCGCCCACCGCGATGTCCTTGTCGAGTGTGAACCAGCCCGGGACGATGTGCGCGGCACCCATGGAGCTCAGCACGGGGCGCAGGGCGTAGTCGATGGCCAGGACGTGGGCGGTGGTACCGCCGGTGGCCAGGGGAAGAACGGTCTTGCCCACCAGCGCGTACTGCGGGAGCAGGTCGAGCAGCGACTTCAGCAGCCCGGAGTAAGCGGCCTTGTAGACGGGAGTACCGATCACCAACCCGTCCGCCCGCTCGAACAGGGCTGTGGCCTCGACGATCGCCGGGTGCCGGAAGTCGGCCCCGAGCAACGCCTCGGCGGGGAGGGTACGGACGTCCAGCGGGATCACCTCGTGCCCTTGCGCGATGAGCCGGTCGTCCAGGTGACGCAGCAGCCGTGCGGTGCGGGAGGTGGCGGAGGGGCTTCCTGAGACGGAGAGGACGGTGGACATGCGGAGACCTTTCAGGAGTACCAAGTGGGCGGTGTGCGTCATCGGACTGTGCCCGTCCGTCGGACGTGGCGGCCTGCGGGGCAGGAGCGGAGGGCGCGGAGACCGTGCGGCCTCCGCTCCGGGTCGGCTACTCAGCGGTCCTGGGAAGGCCGGGCGGGTTGATCTCGGACTTGGTCACGGCCTCGTCGGACAGGCCCCAGCGCTTCAGCACCTTGGCGTACGTGCCGTTGTCGATGATTTCGTCGATCGCGGCGGCCAGCGGCTCGACCAAGCCGCTGTCCTTCTTCGTGGTGGCCGCGATGAGGCCCTGGAGGGTGGAGCCGGCACCGGAGTACGTGCCCACGACCTCCGTCTTCCCGGTGGTGGCCGCGTGGTAGGCGGCGGTCGGGTTGGGGCCGAGGTAGAGCTCGATCCGGCCGGACTGGAGAGCGAGGTAGGTGTCGCTGTCGTTCTGGTAGTACTTGATGTCCACCGGCTTCCGGCCGGCCTTCTCGTTCTCCTTGCTCCACTCGACGAGCAGCTTCTCCTGGTTGGTGCCGCTCTGGACGGCGACGGTCTTTCCGGCCACGTCCTTGGGCCCGGTGACCTTCAGTCCGCTGCCCTTCTTCGCCTCGAAGCCCAGGTTGTCCTCGCGGTAGGTGGCGAAGTCGTACTTCTCCTTGCGCTCCTCGGTGACGGTGATGTTGCTGAAGCCGGCGTCGTACTTGGCGCTGTCGAGGCCGACGAAGATGTTCTCCCAGGAGACGGCGTTGAACTTCGGCTTGAGGCCGAGCACGTCGGCGACGAGGTGGGCGATATCGGGCTCGACGCCGATGAGGGTCTTGTTGTCGGTGGCGTGGAAGTTCAGCGGCGCCGCGCTCCCGGAGGACTGGACGAGCTCCAGCGTTCCTCTCTTGCGGATCTTCTCCGGGACCTCGGCGGCGATGGAGTCGACCTTCTCGGTGGTGACGCGGTCCTGGTCCGGGCTCAGGTTGATCTTCGTCTTCGAGCCGGTCTTGTCCGCGACCTCGGTGGTGCCGCCGTCCGAGGGGTTGCCGCAGGCGGCGAGGACCAGGGCGGAGACGAGTCCGAGCGCGACTGCGGTGGATCGGCGGGTGAGGTTGAGGGACACGGTCGTACTCCTTGCACAGAAATGGGATGAGGGCTGGTCAGAGGACCTTGGAGAGGAACGCGCGGGTGCGCTCGTGCTGCGGGGCGTCCAGGACGGCCGCCGGCGGCCCCTGCTCCACGACGACTCCGCCGTCCATGAACACCACGGTGTCGGCGACCTCGCGGGCGAAGCCGATCTCGTGGCTCACGACGATCATGGTGGTTCCGGTACGGGCCAAGTCCTTGATGACGTCGAGGACTTCACCGACCAGCTCCGGGTCGAGCGCCGAGGTGGGCTCGTCGAAGAGCAGCACCTTGGGTTCGAGGGCGAGTGCGCGGGCGATGGCGACGCGCTGCTGCTGGCCTCCGGACAACTGCCGTGGATAGGCATCGGTCTTGTCGGCGAGACCGACCCGGTCAAGCAGCCGACGAGCGGTTTCCTCCGCCTCCTTGCGCGGGCGGCGCAGCGCGGAGACGGGTGCCTCGACGAGGTTCTCCAGCACGGTCAGGTGCGGGAAGAGGTTGAAGTTCTGGAAGACGAACCCGATGTGGGTGCGCTGCTTCAGAACGTCCTTCTCCTTCAGCTCGTGCAATTTGCCGCCGGATCGGCGGTAGCCGATGAGTTCGCCGTCGATGCTGATCCAGCCGCGGTTGACCTTCTCCAGGTGGTTGATGGTGCGCAGCAGCGTGGACTTCCCGGAGCCGGACGGGCCGAGGATCACTGTGACCTCGCCGGTCCGGACCTGGAGGTGGACGCCGCGCAGCACCTCCAGCGGGCCGAAGCTCTTGTGGACGCCATGGACGTCCACCATCACGTTCTTGCCGACGCCGGCCGTCACATCGTCGGCGTCCACCTTCACGTCGGTCATCGCTTGCCTCCCGTGAGGTTCAGTGGGACGACGGGCTGGTTGCGCTGGGCCGCCGCGGCACGCAGGTTGCGGACGAAGCGCCGGGCGCGCTGGAGCGGGGTGGGCGGCGGGGTGCGGTTGGCTCCTCGGGCGTAGCGCCGCTCCACGTAGTACTGCGCGATCGACAGCAGGGAGGTGAGGACGACGTACCAGGCGGTGGCGACCAGCAGCAGCGGGATCACCCGGCCGTTGCGGCCGTAGATGACCTGCACCTGGTAGAAGAGCTCGCCGATCGCCATGACGTAGACCACCGAGGTGCCCTTGAGCAGACCGATGATCTCGTTGCCTGCCGTGGGCAGGATGGCGCGCATGGCCTGCGGCAGCACGATCCGGCGGATCTGCCGCAGCCGGGGAATGCCCAGCGCCGCGGCGGCCTCCAGCTGTCCGTGGTCGACGGCGATGACTCCACCGCGGACGATCTCGGCGGCGTACGCGGCCTGGTGCAGCGTCAGCCCGATGATGGCGGCGCCGATGGTGCCGATGAGGCTGTTGCTGTCGACGGACCAGAACACCGGGCCGAAGGGGATGCCGACGCCCAACGACTCGTACAACGCGCTCAGGTTGAACCAGAACACCAGCTGGACGATCATCGGGATGGACCGGAAGATCCAGATGTAGGTCCAGGCGACGGTCTGCAGCACCGGGCTGTGTGACAGCCGCATGAAGGCAAGGACCGTCCCCAGGAGGAAGCCCAGCACCGTGGCGTAGGCGGTGAGCTGGAGGGTCACCCACACTGCCTGGACGATCGTCTCCGAGAAGACGTAGTCGAAGAAGACGTTCCACTCCCACACGGGGTTGGTGGCGAGCCCGTGCACGAACTGGGCGACCAGCACGATCACGGCGACTGCCGCCACCCACCGGGCGTAGTGGCGGGCGGGGACGACCTTGAGTGGGGAGTCGGGAGCGGGCGGGGCTTCGGGGTGAGCGCCCGGGGAGTCCGCGCCGGGTGGCGCGGAGGTGGAGTCGGTGGTGAGTCCCATCGTGGTGTTCCTGCTCAACTCTCAGTGTGCTCGGGCGGGTTGATCTGCGATGTTTCGATCGCGGAGGCGGCGGTGCCCCACTTCTTGAGGATCCGGGCGTACGTGCCGTCCTTGATCAGCTCGTTGACGGCGGCCTGGAACGCCTTGGTGAGCGGGGAGCCCTTCTTGAAGGCGAAGCCGACGTCGAGGCGGTGGTACTCACCGAGGAAGGTGGTCTGCGACGCGGGTTGTGCCGCCTGGTAGCGCAGGCCGTTGATGGTCGACATGACCACGTCGATGCGGCCCTGCTGGAGGGCGGTGAACGTCGCCCCGTTCTCCGAGTAGACCTTCACGTCGTACGGTTTCTTGCCGGCCTTCGCGCACTCCCCCTTCTGGGCGTCGAGGGTCGCCTCGAAGGTGGTGCCGGCGCCGGTGCCGACGGTCAGGCCGCACAACTGGGTCAGGTCGGTGACCTTCCCCTTGAGCGTGGTGCTGCCCTTCTTCACCGCGAAGCCCTGGCCGTCGTTGATGTAGGTGGCGAAGTCGACGGTCTTCAGCCGCTCGGCGGTGACGCCGAAGTTCCCCGTACCGAAGTCGTACTTGCCGCTGCCGAGGGCGGGCAGGATCGTCTCGAACGAGGCGTCCTGCCGGTTCAGCTTCACGCCGAGGACCTTGGCCACCGCGTCGGCGAGGTCGATGTCCTGGCCCACGGGCGGCTTGTCCTGCCCGTTCGCGTAGTACGCCCCCGGCGGGAACCCGACCGAGCTGCCGACCCGCAGCGTGCCCGACTTGCGTACGTCGGCGGGCAGCAGAGCGGCGACGGAGTCCACCTTACGCACGGCGGCGACCGGGTCCTCGCTCGGCGCGGGGGATGCCTGAGCGCCCGCCGGCGCGGTGCCGGAAGCGTCACCGGAGCCACAGGCGGTCAGCGCCAGTACGGGCAGCAGCGCGAGGGCGGTGGTGATGCGCAGGCGGGTTCTGATCTCTCGGAGGTTCACAGGTCGGCTGTCCTTCGGGTATTTGCTTCGGCGGTCAGGTGCTTCTCGAAGGGCAGCGGGCCAATGGTTTCCGGGTCGGCTTCCGTGTCGAACAACGGGGTGTAGCCGGTGACCAGGTACAGGCCACGCGCCTCGGGCTGGCGCGGCCCGGTCGTCAGGTAGATCCGCCGGTAGCCGCGGGCGCTCGCTTCGCGCTCCAGCTCGGCGACGACGCGTCGGGCGAGGCCGCGTCGGCGGTGGGCTGAATGTGTCCAGATCCTCTTCAGCTCGGCCGTGGTCTCGTCGTACCGGCGGAAAGCGCCGCCCGCGACCGGTCGGCCACGTTCGAGGAGCAGGAGCAGTACGCCGCCGTACGGAGCGGTGAACTCCTCGTCGGGGTAACGGGCCATTTCGGCGTGGGCGTCCTTGCCGTACCGGGCCGAGTACTCGTTGCCGAGTTCGCGCAGCAGCGGCTCCACGCGTGGGTCGGCCACCGTCACGTGAATGACCGTCAGCTCGCTGGAAGGCGGCGGTGGTTGTGCGACGGAGGTCATCCGTTCACCGCCGCGAGGTTCTGCGTGCCCCGGGCCGCCCGCTCGGCGTCCCGCTTGGCGACTTCCTCGCGGACGATCGGGATCACGTACCGGCCGAAGTCGGTCGCGTCGCCCAGCAGGTCGTAGCCGCGGGCCGAGAGGATGTCGACGCCGAGGTCGTAGTAGTCGAGGAGCGCCCGGGCGACCGTCTCCGGGGTGCCGACGAGGGCGTTGGAGTTTCCCGCGCCACCGGTTGCGGCGGCGGTCGGGGTCCACAGGGCACGGTCGTAGCGCTCCCCCGCCTCGGCGATGGCGATCAGCCGCTGGGCCCCCGTGTTCTGTGGCTGGGCATTCCCGTTGTGGCGCTTGGTGATCGCCTCGCCCTTCTCCTTACGGGCCTTGATCGCGCCGACCGTGCGGTGGGCCTTCTCCCAGGCCAGTTCCTCGGTCGGGGCGATGATCGGGCGGAACGCCACCTGGATACGCGGCACATCGGTGCGGCCCGCGGCCTTCGCGGCGGCCTTCACGTGCTCGATCTGCTCGGCGGTCTTCGCCAGGGGCTCGCCCCACAGGCAGTAGATGTCGGCCTCGGCGCCCCCGGCGGCGTACGCGGCGGGCGACGAGCCGCCGAACGACACGTTCGGGCGGGGCTGTTGGACTGGGAAGACATCGCTGACGAAGTCGTGGAAGCGGTAGTGCTCGCCCTCGTGGTCGAAGGGCTCGTGGGTGGTCCAGATCTTCTTGACGATGCGGATGTACTCACGGGTGCGGGCGTAACGCTCGTCCTTGGTGAGGGTGTCGCCCTCGCGGCCCTGTTCGTGGTCGTTGCCGCCGGTGATGAAGTGCACGGTCAGGCGGCCCTCGCTGATCTGGTCGAGGGTGGCGAAGGTCTTCGCGGCGTACGTCGGGTACGAGACGTTGGGCCGGTGGGCCAGCAGGATCTGGAGGCGGTCCAGCCTGCTCGCGATGTACGCGGCGGCCGGCGCGGGGTCGGGCGATCCGGAGCCGTAGGCGAACAGCACCCTGTCCCAGCCGTGGTCCTCGTGCGCCCGGGCGAGCCGGAGTGTGTACTCCTTGTCGAAGGCGGCGCCGGAGCGCGGGGTGGTTTCGGAGCCGTTGTTGGTCGCGGCGATGCCAAGGAACTCCACGGGCATGGGAATGCCTTTCGTACGGGCTATGGGCCTGAAGGCGCACGCGGGCAGGACGGAACAGCCCTTTGTGCGCTGAATATGACGGCACGTCAGGGAATGGCTGACTGGCGGGAGCGTGACGACACCGGGGTGTCGGGAAATCGGGGTGGCGGCAGCGCGCGCCAGGGCTCGCAGGGACCGTGTCCGTACGCGGGTCAGCGCCCGCGCGCAACGGTGATGCGAAGGGAGAACTCGGCCCGCGACGGGGTTACCGAGGGAGGGAAGGGCCGGTCAGACGGCCCGCTGCCGCGTCAGGCGCAACACGCTGCGGACCACACTCGACCGAAGTCGATGTGGTCACGCGAGACCAAGCGCTGATGGGCATCCATGCGACTAATTGAGCAGTACATCTCGCTCTTCGTCAACCAGCGCTCGTATGCCGGACCGACCCCGACCGACTCCAACTCCTTGTTGACAGATCCCTGTTGCGGCCCCAAAGATCGATGGCGGATCGGCTCCCGCCGTGTGCGCAAGCCCCTCCGGCCGCGTTGAGGGACGCGGCGAGCGTGATGACGCCGGACCCCGGCCGCACCGTACCTGCGTGAACCTGCTCACAACCCGCGCAGTGCTTGCCCACGTGTGCCACCGGGTGGTCACCGACGCCCGCGACTCCCTCTCCCGGAGAGCCTCCCGATGGTCATTCCCCTGCCTTCCGACGTCACCACTCCCGGCACCGCCCCCGCCGACAAGCGGTGGAACCCCAGCACTCCCGAGGACCTGCCACGCATCGTGGCGCGCCGGCACATCGGCCGCTGGCTGACAGCCGCCGCGGCACTGTTGGTCTTCGCCATGGCCGTCAACTCCGTCGTCCGCAACGACGCCTTCCAATGGGCCGTGGTGGGCCGGTACTTCACCACCGCCGCCGTACTCGACGGACTGCTGCTCACCCTGTGGCTGACCGGCGTGGTGATGGTGCTCGGCTTTCTGCTCGGCATCCCCCTGGCCGTGATGCGGCTGTCCGCCAACCCGGTGTTGCGCACGCTGAGTTGGGGCTACGTGTGGATCTTCCGGTCCACTCCGCTGCTGGTGCAGCTGCTGTTCTGGTTCAACATCGGCGCCCTCTACCCGACGCTCGGCCTCGGCATCCCGTTCGGCCCGCAGTTCGTCACCGTCAAGACGGTCAACCTGCTCGGGCCCACGCTCACGGCCGTCATCGGACTGACCCTGCACGAAGCCGCGTACGCCGCCGAGGTGGTGCGCGGCGGCATCCTTTCCGTCGACTCCGGCCAGACGGAGGCCGCCCAGGCTCTCGGCATCGGCCGGCGGCGCACCCTGCGCCGGATCGTGATTCCGCAGGCGATGCGCTCCATCGTGCCGACCGCCGGGAACATGTTGATCGGCACGCTGAAGGGCACCAGCATCGTCAGCGTGCTGGCGGTGCACGACCTGCTGTACTCGGTGCAGTTGGTCTACAACCAGACCTACCAGGTCATCCCGCTGCTGATGGTGGCCACCCTCTGGTACATCGCCGTCACCACTGTGCTCAGCGCGGGGCAGTTCTACGTCGAGCGCCACTACGCGCGTGGCTCCGCCCGCGCACTGCCGCCCACGCCTCTGCAGAGGCTCAGGGTCCGTCTGGCCGCGCTTCGTGCCCTGCTGAACAGGGCCACCGCGCCCGATGCCCGCCCGGCGGTCGGGGGTGACCGGTGAGCCCACCCGCAGTGTTGCGTAGCCTACATTTCCTATCGATTTACTAGGGAAGTATTGACGCCCCGTCCAGCGGGCGCGCAGGATGATGCACATGTCCCACACGCAGCAACGACTCGTCAGTCGTCGGCATGTCGACTTTGGTCACGTCGTCAGCGCCGCCTGCTGTCGCGTGTAAGACACGCGGCTCGCATCCTTGCGCGTGTGCCGCATCCGCTCCTTCTCCCTCATCCCAGGTGATCAGGCGCCACCACCCACCGCGCCGACGTACTTCTGAAGGACGACCGCCATGACCACGGCAGTTCCGCCCCAGGCCACTCCACCGGACTCACTGCTTCCCGACATGCGCCATCTCCGCCTCGTGGACGACACCGCACAAGACAGCGACGGGGGAAACGGTTCCGCCCCCCTCGTCGGCTATCTCATCCTCGTCCCCGAGGGCACCGATCCCGCCCGGCTATTCGCCGAGGACGTGACGCGGCCGGAGATCCGACGGGTCGCCTACACGGACTCACCTCCCGTGCAGCAGACAGGAGTCGGTGCCATCCGAACCGATTCCGCGCGACATGTCGCAGAAGTGGACGGACGCGAACTCGACCTGACCTACCTGGAGTTCGGGCTGCTGGCCCATCTCGTACAGCATCCCCACCAGGTGCATTCGCGAGAGCAGTTGATGGCCGCCATCTGGGGCTACGGCCACATCGGCGACGGCCGCACCGTGGATGTCCACATCGCGCGGCTGCGCCGCAAGCTGGGCAAGGCTCACCGGCACCGGATCACCACCGTACGGCGCATGGGCTACAAGTACGTGCCCGACCAGCAGCAGAGCCCCAACTCCGCACCTTGCCGCCGACCTTGAGGAGACCACCGCCATGGGCGTTGCCACTGCGCCGTCCGGCCCCGCCTCGGAATCCGACCGGACCAGGCCCGGCCGTGCGCACTGGCTGCGCGTGGCCCGCGAGACGGCGGACGACCTGGCCACGGACGCGGTGGCCAGGGAGCAGGCGGGCAAGGCCCCGTTCGACGAGGTGTCCCGGCTGCGTGAGTCGGGACTGCTGACGCTCCTCATACCGGCCGAGTTCGGGGGAGGCGGATCGGACTGGCCCACGGCCTACGCCGTCGTCCGGGAGGTCGCCGCGGCCGACGGTGCGATCGGTCAACTACTCGGCTGTCACTACTTCCTGTCGTGGAGCGCCCGGTTCTTCACCGAGCCCTCCCTCGCTGCTCACGTCGAGCAGCAGTCCTCGGCGGAGCAATGGTGCTGGGGCGGCGGCTTTGCCCATCAGGAGCTGCCTCTGACGCTGGCCAGGACTGCCGGGGGCTTTGTGCTGGACGGCCGGCAGACCTACGCCACCGGGGTCCTGGTCGCCGACCGCCTCGCCGTGCGGGCCGTACGGGCCGACACCGGCGAACCACTCGCCATCGCTGTCGATCCCGCCCGTCACGGCGTCGTGATCGACAGCGACACCGACACCTTCGGCCAGCGGCTCGCGGCCGGCGGCAGCGTGGAGTTCGACGCCGTCCGGGTCTCTGCCGACGACGTACTCGGTTCCCTGTCCGCGGACGAGGACGTCCTGTCGCCCCTGGCTGCTCTGGTATCGCCGGTCGGGCGTCTTCTCTCCGTCCAGCTCTGTCTCGGCATGGCTGAGGGAGTGCTCGCCGAAGCCCGGGAGTACAGCAGGGCCGGCCACTCGCCCTGGCACCCCGCCTGGCCCGTCGGCTCTCCCCAGGACCCACATGTGCTGAGCGTCTATGGAGAACTCACACTTCTCACCCGCTCAGCGTCCGCGCTCGCCGATCAAGCACTGGTAGCCGTGCACGGCGGGCTGGCACGCGGTGAAGACCTCACCTACGACGAGTACGCGGAGATCTCGGTCCTCGTGGCCATGGCCGAAGCCGCCGCCTCCAGGGCCGCACAGGAGTCGACCTCCCGCGCCCTCGACATCATCGGCGCCCGCTCCGCGTCCTCACGGCTGGGCTTCGACCGCTTCTGGCGCAATGCCCGGACCCACACCCTGTACGAGCCCGTCACTCACCGGCTCCGCGATATCGGAGATTATTTCCTCAACGGCGCGCACCCTCCGTTCGTCCTGCCTGTCTGACCTTGCTTGCGCTGCCGCTCGGCTTTTCCCCGGCGAACTCGACATGATCGGAATTCGCCAAGCAACCCGGCATCCAGACAATTGTGAACGCTGTACTTCACTCACATGTCGGGCGGTTGAGAATATGAGACGCTCACGCAGGCGACATTGACTTGGCTGGATTTCGCTGCAACTGTCTTGACTGTGAGCAAGTCCGAGAACCTCGCCGCGCGCCTGCACGTCGATCTGCGACGTCAGGCCAGCGCCATCTGTGCCGTCGGCCGCTGAACGCGCTGACCGGCGCCGCTCTCCCGCTCCAATTTCACAGTCGGCCACCACGACTGTTGTCGGCGTAGACGACTGATTTTCAGCAGGCATTCCTGATGGGTCTCTTGAGGCATTCCTGATGGGTCTCTTGCCCCTTTCGGCATCCGCCTTGCTTGCACCCAATCACCGAGCACTCCTCTCGGCTATGGCTTCTTCATGCCATCGATTCCACCTCAGTCCCCATTCATGTGAACAGGACCTTTCCATGGCCACTACGGCATCGACCCGACGCCAGTTCCTCTCCCTGCTCGGTCTTTCTGCGGTGGCTGTGAGCTGCGGCACGACCGCCGGAGCCACTTCCGGCAAGAGCCAGACCAAGACGCTCCGGTACCAGGGCTCCGCAGGCCAGGTGACCTTGTCGGAGCTGGCCGAGGATCTCGGCTATCTGGAGGACGTGAAGCTGGAGTGGGTGGGCAACACGATCAGCGGGCCGCAGGACATCCAGTCCGCGGCCACGGGCCAGGTCGACTTCGGCGGCGCGTTCAACGGCGCGGTCGTCAAACTGGCCGCGAACAACGCCCCCATCAAGGCCGTCATCAGCTACTACGGCGCCGACAAGTACGCCTACAACGGCTTCTACGTCCTCAAGGACAGCCCCATCCGCTCGGCCCGGGACCTGCTCGGCAAGAAGGTCGGGATGAACACCCTCGGAGCCCACTCCGAGGCCATGCTCGACATCTACCTGCAGCGAGGCGGTGTGTCCCGGGCGGACGTCGGCAAGGTCGAGCCCCTCGTGGTGCCTCCGGTCAACACCGAACAGACGCTGCGTCAGAAACAGATCGACGTGGCCGTACTCGGTGGCATCCTGCGCGACAAGGCCCTGGCAGCCGGCGGCATCCGCCCGCTGTTCACGGACCACCAACTGCTCGGTGCGTTCAGCGCCGGCACCTACGTGATGACGGACCGCTTCCTGAAGCAGAACCCCGACACGGCCCGGATCTTCGTCACCGCCGTGGGGCGGGCCATCGAGTGGTCCCGTTCCACTCCGCACGAAGAGGTCATCTCCCGGATGACGGACATCGTGAAGAAGCGCCGCCGCAACGAGGACACCACACCCCTGAAGTACTGGCGCTCCTACGGTGTCGCCGAGAAGGCGGGCCTGATCACCGGCAAGGAACTCCAGTTGTGGATCGACTGGCTGGCCGACCGCGGTGACATCAAGAAGGGCCAGGTCACGCTGTCGGACCTCTACACCAATGAGTTCAACCGCAACCAGAAGTCCTCCTCCGCCACGAAGAGCGGGAGCTGAACCCATGCCGGAATCCACCACGGAACCCACTACACCCAAGATCGTGTTCGAGAACGTACGGAAGGACTTCACCGTCAAGGACCGGACGAGGGCCCGACGGGCAACCCGGTTCACCGCCCTCGACGGCATCGATCTGGAGATAGCCGCCGGCGAGTTCATCGTCCTGGTCGGTCCGAGCGGCTGCGGGAAGTCCACACTGCTGGATCTGCTCGGCGGCCTCAACCAGCCCACCGGCGGACGGATCCTGCTGGACGGCACACCCGTCACCGGCCCGGGTCTGGACCGAGGCATCGTGTTTCAGCAGTACGCGCTGCTGCCGTGGCGGACGGCGCAGGGCAATGTCGAGTTCGGCCTGGAAGCCACCGGCGTCCCACGACGTCAACGTGCCGCTCGAGCCAGGGAGTTCCTGGATCTGGTCGGCCTGACCGGATTCGAGGACCGCCATCCGCACGAGTTGTCGGGCGGGATGCGGCAGCGGGTGGCACTCGCCCGCAGCCTCGCCTACGACCCCGATGTGCTCCTGATGGACGAGCCGTTCGCCGCGCTGGACGCCCAGACCCGGGAGTCGCTGCAGGACGAACTGCTGCGCATCTGGCAGCGCACCGGCAAGACCGTCGTCTTCATCACGCACGGCATCGACGAGGCCGTCTACCTGGGACAGCGCGTAGCCGTCATGACGTCCCGGCCGGGCCGCATCAAGCAGATCGTGCCGGTCGCCTTCGACTCGCGTACGGCGACGGACGACCTCCGCTCCAGTCCCGAGTTCGCGCGACACCGGCACGAGATCTGGTCGCTGCTGCACGACGAGGTGGCCAGGGCCCAGCAGTTGGAGAAGGAGGAGGCTTCCGTATGAGTCCCACAACCGGCACGGCCACCGAGAAGACCAGGGCGCCGGGCGTTGTGAGCGCCGCCGAGCCCGTCCCGGCCGTTTCCCCCGCCACGTCCACAGTGTCCGCTGTGCCGGCGCCACATGCCGCGTCGCCGGCCGGCGTGCGCCAGGTCCGCTCCACGGCGGCCCGGTTCCGCCATGCGGTCCGCCGCCTGCCGTACCTGCTGGTCAAGGGGGCGACCAAGTCCGTTGCGATCGTGGCTCTGCTCCTGCTGTGGGAGACCGCACCGCGACTCGGCCTGGTCGACCGGACCTTCCTGCCGCCGTTCAGCGAGGTCGCCCACGCCTGGTGGGGGCTGGCCGCCGACGGTCAGCTCGCCGACAACGCGCGTGCCAGCCTGACGCGTTCCTTCAGTGGATTCGGTCTCGCCGTGGCCGTCGCCGTGCCGCTCGGCCTGCTGATCGGCTGGTACCGGCCGGTCGCCGACCTTCTCGGACCGCTGCTCGAGGTGTTCCGCAACACCGCGGCGCTGGCCCTGCTGCCGGTGTTCGTCCTGCTGCTGGGCATCGGCGAGACCTCGAAGATCTCCATCGTGGTGTACGCGTGCACCTGGCCGATCCTGCTCAACACCATCAGCGCGGTCCGCAACGTCGACCCGACCCTGCTGAAGCTGGCGAAGTCGATGAACCTCTCCGCACCCCGGCTGTTCCAGAAGGTCATCCTGCCGGCCTCGGTACCGGTGATGTTCACCGGCATCCGGCTGGCCGGAGCGGTGTCCATCCTGGTGCTGGTCGCCGCCGAGATGATCGGCGCCAAGGCGGGACTCGGCTATCTGATCAACGCCTCGCAGTACAACTTCGCGATCCCGCAGATGTACGCGGGCATCATCACGATCTCCGCCATCGGCGTGGCCTTCAACCAGCTCCTGGTCACCGTGGAGCGGCGGCTCAGCTCCTGGCGCGTACCGGCCGGCGGCTGACTCGACCGCCCTCTCTCGCCCCACTGCCACCCGGTCCCTTCGCACCCCGCCCCGCTCGTCTCCTGCCCGGCTCCTCTCCTTGCCCTTTGCGTCTCACCCTCCCCGATCCGAGGAACCCATGACCGCGACCAGTCCCCGTCGGCTGCATCTCAACGCCTTCCTGATGAACGCCGGCCACCACGACGCCGCCTGGCGCCACCCCCGTACCGAGCCCGAACGCGTCAACGACCTGCGCTACTTCCAGCACCTCGCACGGACCGCCGAACGCGGCCTGCTCGACTCGGTCTTCCTCGCCGACGGGCTCGCCCTGTGGGGCAAGGTCCGGCACAACGCGCTCGGCGGCTTCGAGCCGCTCACCCTGCTGTCCGCCCTGGCGGCGGTCACCGAGCACGTCGGCCTGATCGCCACCGTCTCCACCACCTTCAACGAGCCCTTCCACACCGCCCGCAAGTTCGCCTCCCTGGACCACATCAGCGGCGGCCGGGCCGGCTGGAACATCGTCACCTCAGGCACCGTGAACGAGGCCCGCAACTTCGGGCAGGACGAGCACCTGGAGCACGGGCTGCGCTACGAGCGGGCGCGGGAGTTCGTCGATGTCGCGACCAAGCTGTGGGACAGCTGGGAGGACGACGCGATCCTGCTCGACCGGGAGCGCGGCGTCTACGCCGACACCGACAAGGTGCGGGAGATCAACCATCGCGGAACGTACTTCGGGGTGCAGGGCCCGCTGAACGTGCCGCGCACCCCGCAGGGCTACCCACTGCTGGTGCAGGCCGGTTCGTCGGAGGACGGCAAGGAGTTCGCCGCCCAGTACGCCGAGGCCGTCTTCACCGCCCAGCAGACCCTCGCCGACGGCCAGGCCTTCTACAAGGACCTCAAGTCACGGCTGACTCGCTACGGCCGCACCGAGAACCAGCTGCTGGTGCTTCCCGGCATAGCCCCCGTCATCGGCTCGACCGAGGCAGAAGCCCGCACGCTGGAACAGGAACTGACGGATCTTCAGGTACCTGAATACGGGCTCGCCCAGCTGTCCGGCATGCTCGGCACCGACCTGACCGGGCTGCCGCTGGACGGGCCGCTGCCCGAACTCCCCGAGGAGCGGGACATCAACGGCAACAAGAGCCGCTTCACGCTCGTCGCCGAACTCGCCCGCCGGGACGGCCTCACCCTGCGCGAGCTCATCGCCCGCCTCGGTGCCGGCCGCGGTCACCGGGTGTTCGCCGGCACACCGGAACAGATAGCCGACCAGCTCGAGGAGTGGTTCACCCAGGGCGCCGCCGACGGTTTCAACATCATGCCGCCCCATCTGCCGGGCGGCCTGGAGGACTTCGTCGACCACGTCGTCCCGATCCTGCAGCGGCGCGGTCTCTTCCGCACCGAGTACACCGGCCGCACCCTGCGCGAGCACTACGGCCTGGCCCGCCCCGCCAACCGCCTGGCCGCGGCTGCCGCGGCAGAAGGGCGGCCCGCATGACCGGGCCGGACCTCACCACGGACGTCCTGGCGGTCGGCGGCGGCCCCGCAGCCGAGAACCTCCCTGCCCATCACCTTCTGACGACCTCCCGACTGATCACCTCCCCGTTGATCACCTCCTGAAAGGAACACCCGCACATGACCACCAGCACCGGCTTCGACATCCGCCGGATCGGCGGCCGTATCGGCGCCGAGATCCTCGGCGTGGACCTGTCCACCGACCTCGACCCCGCCGTCGTCACCGAGATCAACTCCGCTCTCCTGGAACACAAGGCGCTGGTCTTCCGCGACCAGAACCTCGACGACGCGGGCCAGCTCCGCTTCGCCGCCCTCTTCGGCGAACTCACCACCGCGCACCCGACTGTGCCTTCCGTCGACGGGCAGCCCCACATCCTGCCCGTCGACGGCGACGAGGGCATCCGCGCCAACCAATGGCACACGGACGTCACCTTCGTCCGTACGCCCCCGAAGGCGTCCACGCTGCGCAGCATCGTGGTCCCGCCCTACGGCGGCAACACCCTGATCGCCAACTCGGCCGCCGCGTACCGGGATCTGCCGGAGCCGCTGCGCGAGCTGGCGGACAAGCTGTGGGCGGTGCACACCAACGACTACGACTACGCGGCCCCCAAGAACGAGAAGGCGGCCGAACACCGCAGGCGGTTCGTCTCCCGCACGTACCGCACCGCACACCCGGTCGTCCGCGTCCACCCCGAGACCGGGGAGCGCGGACTGTTCATCGGCGGCTTCGCCCAGAGCATCGTCGGCCTCGGCCCCTCCGACTCCCGCGACCTGCTGCGCATCTTCCAGTCGTACGTCACCCGCCCGGAGAACATCGTGCGGGTGGCCTGGGCGCCGGGCGACCTCGTCCTGTTCGACAACCGCATCACCCAGCACTACGCCCCCGACGACTACGGCGACCTGCCGCGTCTGCTGCACCGGGTGACCGTCGCGGGAGACGTCCCGGCCGGTGTCGACGGCACCCTCAGTCACGTTGTCGAGGGCGACGAAGCCTCCCACTACACCCCTGCCGCAGCCTGAGCCCAGCGGCCGCCGGGCAGGGGCACGTGCCCCTGCCCGGCGGCTCGGCGACGTCGCATCGGCCCAACTTCCCGCCGATGTGTCCGCGTTGACCAGTCCCCCGGGCGCCTGGGTGAACCTCCGACACGCTGGGCCACTCACGGTCTATCCCATGATGCGAGATGACATTGTCCATAATACGAACACCCTCTTGGGGCGAGCGTCTCCTTCTGCCACGATCCCTATCAACCGGGTAGGAAAACTAGGGAAATACGGGGGTGACCATGCGAACGCTCGACCGCACAGGCGGGTCGCTGCCCCTCCTGACCTCGCGCCGTCACATCGACCTCGGCCGTACGTCCAGTGCCATCTGTCGGCCCGTCTGACGCGCAGAACCTGACTCTGTCCGAGCCGGGACTGCCTCCCCGCCCGCTCCGCCTCCGCCGGCGGATCGGACAGCCTCCGCTGACTACTCCCCCCACGTTCCGCTTCTCAGCCCGCGACGGCATGCGTGCCGCCGAGGCCGAGGAGTGGAGTGCTGGTGCGTGCCGACAAGTCAGTACGCCTCGCGTTTTCGTACCTCCCTGATCGCCCATTCCCTGAGAGGACACCTCCGTGTCTGCCGCAAGACCGCTCACCGCCCTGCGCACCATCGCCGTCATCGCCGCGCTTCCTCTCCTGCTCACCGCCTGCGGCTACGGCGCCGATTCCGCTGACGACGACAAGCAGACCGAGGTCGCGGCGAACGCCAAGAAGATCGACGGCCTCGACGAGGTGAAGATCGGCTATTTCCCCAACCTCACACACGCCACCGCCCTGGTCGGCGTCCAGGAGGGCCTGCTTCAGAAGGAGCTCGGCGGCACCAAGATCAAGCCCTCGACCTTCAACGCCGGCCCCTCCGAGATCGAGGCGCTGAACGCCGGGTCCATCGACATCGGCTGGATCGGCCCCTCCCCCGCCATCAACGGCTACACCAAGTCGAACGGCAAGAGCCTGCGCATCATCAGCGGTTCCGCCTCCGGTGGCGTGAAGCTCGTCGTCAACCCGGACAAGATCAAGTCCCTGGACGACGTCAAGGGCAAGAAGATCGCCACGCCGCAGCTCGGCAACACCCAGGACGTCGCGTTCCTCAACTGGATCGCGGAGAAGGGCTGGAAGGTCGACGCGCAGAGCGGCGGGGGCGACGTGTCCGTGGTCCGCACGGACAACAAGATCACCCCGGACGCCTACAAGTCCGGCTCCATCGACGGTGCGTGGGTGCCGGAGCCGACCGCGTCCAAGCTG
>NZ_JNWJ01000064.1:0-57976 GCF_000716805.1 Streptomyces yerevanensis
CTCCCCCGCCGACGCGCCTCCCGCCGTCTCGCTGAGCCCCCGCGAGACCGACATCCTGCGACTCCTGGCACACGGCCACACCAACCGGGAGATCGCCGCACACCTGTACCTCAGCGAGGGAACGGTCAAGAACCACGTCTCCCGCATCCTCACCCGCCTCGCCCTGCGCGACCGCACCCAGGCGGCACTCCGCGCCCGGGACCTCGGCCTGCTGCGGCGCCGATCACCCGGGAGAGCACGTGGCGAAGAAGGACCAGACGACGGACGCGGCAAGGGAGAAGGACCGCGAAAAGTGGATGGCGCGTTTCCAAGTACGGCTGGCCATGCAGCCGGGCGTGGACCGGGTAGTCGTGCTGCAGGCGGTCAAGGAGGTCACGGCGCATTGCGCGGATACGGGAGAGCACCCGCAGGCCGCTTTCGGTGATCCGGACGCCTACGCCGTGCAGGCCGCCGCGCGGCTGGTGCCGGCGGACCGGGCGGCGCACGCGAGGCGGCACAACGCGGTAGCGGACGCGTTCAGCTCGGTACTCAAGAGGGCCAGGGATGTCCCCGGTCTGTGACCGGTTGAAGCGACTTCTGCCATGGCCCGGCGCAACGAGTCTCCGTCATCGGGATCGGCCGGTGGCCGAGCCGTCCGGTGACCGGCTTCGGGAGAGTGAGCGTGCGGAGCTGGAGGGGGCCGCAGGCCGAGGCCAGGGAGAAGGACAAGCGCATCCGCGAGCTGGAGTTGGAGGATCGGCATTCCATGCCGCGACTCCGGAGCCGAACGCGCCTGGCAGCCGCGGCATGGCCCACCTCGGCGACCTTGGTCCGCGTCGCGCGGTCGCGTCGGCTCCAGATCCCATGGCTAGACCCCGCAGGCACGGGCCCCTCACGGTCATCACGGGAACCAATATATAAAAGATCTTGTATCTTGGTATACTCTGAGTGGCATACAGAGGAGGCCCCCATGAGTCGCACAGTCATCGACCTCGACGACAAGGCCCTGGAAGAAGCAGCCAAGGAACTCGGCACCACCACCAAGCGCGACACCATCAACACCGCCCTGCGGGAAGTCACGGCCCGCTACCGGCGTCTGCGCGCGCTCGAAGAAGCCCGCGAACTGGTGGCCGACGGCGCCCTCGACATGAACCTGCTGCTGGACAAGCATGCGTACCGCCCCACGGGCGCGGCAGGTGACAACCGCGGCGCCGGAGCCGGCGAGTGACCGTCGCCGACTACCTCATCGACACCTCCGCCCTCGCCCGCGTCCTGCTCCGCCAGACCACGGCCGAATGGGACGACAGAATCGGCGCCGGCCTCGTCGCGATCTGCGACATCACCGAACTGGAAGTCCTCTACTCGGCCCGCTCGGCCCAGGATCGCACCCGCTTGAAAGCTGCACTCGACGCCCACTACGCCTGGTGCCCCATGCCCGACGGCGTCTACCGCCGCTCCCGCATCGTCCAGGAACAACTGACCGCCAAAGGGGAACACCGCAGTGCGGGCCCCGTCGACCTCCTCGTGGCCGCCGCCGCGGAAGAAGCAGGCCTCACCCTGCTCCACTTCGACCGCGACTTCGAAGCCATTGCTCGCACGACGGGGCAGCCGGTCCGCATGATCGACCTCAGGCAGTAGAGTCCCCGCGCGGTAGCACGGACGGGCGCCAAGCCTCTCGCCGACCGCACACCCGAGGCGGTATCGCGGCGGATCACTCCCGGAGACCCTTCGAAACATTCGAAGGCCAGACTCTCGGAATCTCCCCAAGCACTCTGCGTTCGGTGTCCAAAATCCCTCTGTTAAACGCTTGAAATATTCGAAACATTTCGTAACTGGCACCGAAACTATTGACACTTGACGAGAGCAGGCCAACACTGCGATCCACCTCCCGGCCTCAGAAGAGAGAAGGAGCCCTCGCATGAACCTCGTACCCGCACACCCGACGACCCGCAGGGCCGCCTGCGCCATGCTGTTGGGCACCGCGTCGGCGCTGGCCCTACCCGGAACCGCCCGCGCCGCCACGGTCATCAACACGAACCAGACCGGCACCCACAACGGCTTCTACTACTCGTTCTGGACCGACGCGCAGGGCACGGTCTCCATGACCCTGGACTCCGGCGGCAACTACAGCACGAGCTGGAGAAACACCGGGAACTTCGTCGCTGGCAAGGGCTGGAGCAACGGCTCACGCAGGACCGTGAGGTACTCGGGCACCTTCAATCCCTCCGGCAACGGCTACCTGTGCCTCTACGGGTGGACGTCGAACCCGCTCGTCGAGTACTACGTCGTCGACAACTGGGGCACCTACCGGCCAACGGGCACGTACAAGGGCGCTGTCAGCAGCGACGGCGGCACGTACGACATCTACCAGACGACGCGTTACAACGCGCCGTCCGTCGAAGGCATCAGGACCTTCAACCAGTACTGGAGCGTGCGGCAGTCGAAGCGGACGGGCGGCACCATCACCACCGGCAACCACTTCGACGCCTGGGCCCGCGCAGGGATGCGCCTCGGCGACTTCAGGTACTACATGATCCTTGCGACCGAGGGTTACCAGAGCAGCGGGAACTCCAACATCACGGTGTCGGGATGAGCACTACCTGACCGCGTCCGACCACACGCCCCTTGGCGACGACCCTGGCCGCGCTGGCGCTGGCCGCCACCAGTACCCTCACCGTCCATGCCAGCCCCGCGCAGGCCGCCGGCTGCAACGGATAGGTCGGACTCACCCTCGACGACGGCCCCGGGAACGCCGCCGAAACGGGCGCCATGCTGTGCGTGCCGACCCAGTGGAACGGCGCGACGGTGCTGCGCATGGCCTTCGTCAACCCGGAAACCCGCGCCGACGACATCATCGGCACGCTCCGCACACTCCGCCGGTGAGTGACCGGGTTGGTGGGATGGATGCCGTACCCGCCGCCGGTCCCCGGGGCTGCGGATGTGCGGCGTCAGCGGGCGTGGCCGAGTTGGGTGAGGGCCAGGTCGAGCATGTCGGCGAAGAAGTCGGCTGCGGTGGTGTCGATGCACAGCGGTGGCTTGATCTTGAGGATGTTGAGGTGGTCCCCGGTGGGCTGGACGATCACGCCGAGGTCGAGCATGCGGTCGCAGAGTTCGGCGGTCTCTTCTGTGGCGGGTTCCAGGCCGCCGCGGTCCCGGACGAGTTCGACGCCGAGGTAGAGGCCCGAGCCGTGGACGGCGCCGATGATGCCGTAGCGGTCGGCCAGTGCCTCGAGCCGGCTTTTCAGATGGCCGCCGACGCGCGCCGCGTTGCCCTGGAGGTCTTCGTCGCGCAGGGCGTCCAGGACGGTGAGGCCCACGATGCTGGAGACGGGGCTGCCGCCGGTGGAGGAGAAGAAGTAGCCCTGGTCGCGGTACCGGTCCGCGACCGCCTTGGACGTGATGACGGCGCCGAGGGGGTGCCCGTTGCCCATGGCCTTGGCGACACAGACGATGTCGGGGACGACCTGCTGCTGCTCGAAGCCCCAGAACCAGTGTCCCAGGCGGCCGTATCCGACCTGGACCTCGTCGGCGACGGCCAGGCCGCCGTGACGCCGTACCGCCGCGTACACCTGGGCGAGATAGCCGTCGGGAAGGGCGACTCCTCCGGCATTGCCATAGAAGGTCTCACCGATGAACGCTCCCGCCGGGCGGCCGGCAGCGGCCAGTTCGTCGATCACCGCGACGGCCTCGGGTGCGTAGCGCACGGCATCCGGACCGCGGTGGCGGCCGCGGTAGGAGTTGGGCGAGTCCACGGTGTGCACCCAACTCGGGCGGGTGGCCAGGGCGTTCGGGTTGTCCTGGAGCGAGGTGGAGACCGCGTCGGAGGCGTACGTCCAGCCGTGGTACGCCTCGCGCAGCGCGACGACGTCGTACCGGCCGGAGGCCCCGGTGGCCAGGCGAAGGCCCAGATCCACCGCTTCCGAACCGGAGTTGACGAGGAACACCGTGTCCAGAGGGTCGGGGACGAGGGTGGCGAGGCGCTCGGTGAACTCCACCACGGAGGCGTAGTGGAAGCGCGAGTTGGTGTTGAGCCGCCGCAACTGCCGGGAGACCGCCTGCTCGACGCGAGGGTGGGCGTGGCCGAGTGGGGTGACGTTGTTGACGATGTCGAGGTACGACCGGCCGTCGGTGGACAGCAGATGGTGGCGCCAACCACGTTCGATACGCGGAGGGTTGGCATAGTAGTGCTCCTGCACGGTGGCGAACACGGCGTCCCGCCGGTCGAGCAGGTCCCTCTCGCGCGTACGGTCGGAGTCGGCCGGGATGCCGAGGAGCGGGGCGGGGTCGGCGGTGAGCGCGAGCCAGCCGACGGCGTACTCGGGACGGACCAGGCGCGGGACAGCGGGGCCGTCGGCGTCGCGCAGCGCGACGTGGACCGAGGCACCGGAGCTGAGGTGGATGATGTCCTCGCCCGCATGCACCGTCGCACCGGTGGTGACCACGGGCTGGACCGCGCGGGGGAAGGACAGCGTAAGCGCCTGTGCGCCATAGGTGAGTTCCACGTGGCCCGGCGCCGCGGCGAGGACCCTTCCCGCGGCGGGCGCCTGCACCACGGCATCCCGGCCGAGCCAGAGGTCGATTCCGGTGGGCACCGTGGCGGTGGACACCGCCGACAGCGCCGGTGTCCGAGTGAGTCGCGCATGGGCGTACCGGGTGGCGACGGCGGCCGCTCCGTCCGCGAGCGCGGAGGTCACCAGCCGGGCCTCGGTGCCGGCGTCCGTCCAGGCTCCGTGGTCCATGGAATCGGCGTCGGTGGACAGGTCGAGGACGGTGATGTCGTCGGCGACGAGGTCCCGCAGGAGAGGACGCACCGGCGCATCGGCCTGCGCGGTCCGGTCGGTCCGGTCGGTCCGGGCAGGCACGTCGGCCATGCCGGTCGCGTCCCTGATGAGGCGGGTCATCACCGGCAGGGGCAGCGAGGTGGCCTGTTCGAAGATGCGCCATTCGCGGTCGAGCGCGGCCTTGGCGTAGACGTTGTCCTCGTCGACGGCGGCCTGCTGCCGCCCGCTGGCCACCAGGACGGCGGCGCGCAGGACCACGAGCGGCCACACCGCGTCGGCTTCCTCGGGGGAGAGCGACCGTACGGCGTGGAAGGCGCGAACGGCCGGCAGCACATGGTGAGCCTCGATACCGTCGTGGTGGAGCATCGAGGACAGTGACACGGCGAGTTCGCCGACCGCCCAGCTCCAGGTCACGTCACCGAAGTCGATGATCCCGTCCGGCATGGGCGGACGGCTGTCGGGACAGCGGATCAGATTGTCGTCGGTGAGGTCCAGGTGCACGGCCTGCGACGGCAGCGCGGCGGCAAGCTTCTGGACATACGCCCAGGCCTCGGCGGTCGCGGCCTGGACGGCGGTGCGCCGGTCGGGTTCGTCGATGTGCCCGGCGAGCTTGGCGACGACGCGATCGGCGTGCTGCGGGTCCCACTGGAGCACGCGGTCGAGGCCCGGGTGGCGGAAGTCGCGCAGGGCGGTGCTGACCTTTCCGACGAGGGTGCCCATGCCCGCCACGCTGCCGGGGGACAGGTGCCGTGGTCCCGAGAGCGTGCCGCCGGGCAGGTAGCGCAGCAGGCGCGCGACGGCCGGACCGTTCTCGGTGTCCACCGTCGTGCGCCGCGGGGAGCCGTCAGGGCGGCGCAGGACCGTGGCGATGCGCAGTTCCGGGCGGACCGAGGCGATCAGGTCGGCTGCCGCGTCCTGGGCTTCGATCTCCACCGTGCCGAAGGCGGGATTGGCGATCTTCAGAATGGCCGCGGGCGTCCCGTCGTCGGAGTGCAGCAGGAAGTTGGCGTCCTGCTGGCTGCCCAGCGCCTGCGCGCGAGCGGTGATGCCGAGGTGTTCGGCAGCGATGAGCTCGGCCTCGGCGGGCGCCATCCGGGGTGCGGGAAGGGCGTCCTTGGTGAAGAAGTCGATCGTGCGGTACTCGTACTCGTCGGGCTGCATGCGGGATTCCTCGGCCGGTGCGGGCAGACAGGGGGCTGGTGCGGGCAAACAGGGCTCGGACGCTGCAAACAGGGCTCGGACGCTCGGATGCCTCAGTCGACGTGCCACAGGAAGCGGTGGGTGTGAATCGCGAAGTAGGGGAAGTTCTCCACGGATGCGACACCCTCGAGGGGCCGCACGACGTCGTTGATGAAGTCCAGAAGATCCCGGGGCTGAGGGCACACCACTTCCGCGAACAGGTCGAAGCCGCCGGTCGTCAGGACCGTGTACACGACTTCGTCGTGCCGGGACAGTTCATCGGCGACCCCCCGGGAATCGCCGTCGATGCGCAAGCCCAGGAGTGCCATCGTCTGCCGGCCCATCGTCATCGGGTCGGTCACTCCGACGACCTGGACCGCCTTGGTGTCGATCAGCCGCTGCAGCCGGAGCCGCGCGGCCGAGGGTGACAACCCCACCTTCGGACCCAGTTCGGCGTAAGGGATCCGGCCGTCGACCTGCAGCTCCCGCAGGATGGCCCGGTCGATGTCGTCCATGCAGCACCTCTCTCCTGCGGGAACAGCAGGCATTGCGCTTGTTTCAAGCACGATGCCGGACCTGTGTGCTCGATTCAAGTGTGAGGACGATGGAATCGAGCGAATCTGGGCCAACGCGGCACGCGCCACAGGGCCAACCGCAGTGCTGCGTACAAGCTGGACGTGGACTCAGGAATCCGCGAGGAGGCTGTCGTCCAGGAACTCCCGTACGTGGCGCAGGACTTGCGCCCGGTCCGTGCCCCGCAGCCCGATCGCCACATGGACGGAGAACCCGTCGAGCAGCGCCCGCAGCCGGGCGGCGAAACGGTCCGGGTCGACCGGCCGGAACGCGCCCCTCGACACCCCCTCCGCCAGCAGCGCCACCAGGTCGCGGTGCCAGGCGCCCTCGATCGCCGCCTGGCGGTCGCGGGCCGCGTCGTCGGCGTTCTGCGAGCGGTTCCAGACCTCCAGCCACAGCGTCCAGTGCGGGTCCCGGTGGCCGTCGGGCACGTACAGGTCGACGTACGCGTCAAGCCGCTCACGGGCGGACGTGGTGCGGGTCAGCAGCCGACCGCGTTCGGCACCGAGCCGGCCCTCGCTCCACTCAAGGGTCTGCAGCAGCAGCTCGTCCTTGGAGTGGAAGTAATAGAGCAAATGCCCGCTGCTCATCCCGACCTCGCGGCCGAGCGCCGCCATGGTGAGCTTCTCCAGACCGCGTTCGGCGATCATCGCCATGGCGGCGGCGAGTACGTCCTCGCGGGGCGGGGCGGGGGTGCGGCGGCGGGCGCCCGGGGTGGTCATACCGGGCCCACCCGTACGGCGTCGGGCAGGAAGTGGATCTCGTACGGGACGTAGCAGTCGCTGAACAGGGTCGCGACCACCGCGCCGCAGCTGCCGCACACCTGGTTGGGCCCCTCCTGGCCGGGTGCCCCGCAGCAACCGACCTCCGACGACTCGGGGTCGCGGGACAGCCGCCCGGCGGTGTCCTCCGGGTGTGTCACCAGGGTGCCGCGCGGCCCGGCGGACATCAGGCACCCGTCGCCGTCGGGGTCCGACATGCACAGCCCTGGGATCGCCGCTCCCGCCCACTGAGGATCCGGATGCGGCACGAAAGGCGCCCCGGACGGCTCCGGATCCACCGCGTACGTGCCGCGCGGCACCGTCGGCGGGGCGTGCCGGGAGCCGTCCGGGCCCGGCAGCCCGTCGAACTCGGGGCGCTCCGGCAGCTCGGGCAGCCGCCGCAGCGGTTCGGTGAGGGGATGGCCGCAGGCCGTGCAGAGCAGCAGTACGTTCACCCGTACGTTCTACCTGACCACGGCCTTCGGCTGCTGCTGAGTAATGCAGTGGATGCCGCCCCCGCCCGCGAAGATCGGCCGCGCGTCCACCAGTGTCACCGTCCGCTGCGGGAACAGCCGGCGGAAGATGCCGGCCGCGGTCTCGTCCCGGGGGTCGTCGAAGCCGCACAGGACGACGCCGCCGTTGCAGAGATAGTGGTTGATGTAGGAGTAGTCGGCCCAGTGGCCGTCCGTCTCCAGGACGGTCGGGGCGGGCACCTCGACGACCTCCAGGCGGCGGCCGCGCGCGTCGGTCTGCGCCTTCAGCAGACCGACGACCTCCTGCGTCACCTCGTGGTCGGGGTGAGCCGAGTCCGGCTGCACATGGGCCACGACCACACCGGGACGGGCGAACGCGGCGACGATGTCCACATGGCCGAGGGTGCCGAAGCCGCTGTAGTCGCCGGTGAGGCCGCGCGGCAGCCAGATCGCCTTGCGGGTGCCGAGGTGGGCGTGGATCTCGGCCTCCACCTGCTCGCGGGTCCAGTGCGGGTTGCGTTCCGGCCCGAGCTGGACCGTCTCCGTCAGCAGGACCGTGCCCTCGCCGTCGACGTGGATGGCACCGCCTTCGTTGACGAGTTCGGAGGTGTACGTCTTCGCCGAGCCCGCGAGGTCGGAGACGTACTCGGCGATCTTCGCGTCGTGCTCCCAGCGCGCCCACTCCTGGGCACCCCAGCCGTTGAACGTCCAGTCGACGGCGGCTAGTTCACCGGCGTCGTCGGTGAGGAACGTGGGCCCGATGTCGCGCATCCAGGCGTCGTCGAGGTCCCGCTCGACCGTGTCGATGCCGTGCCCGAGCAGAGCGCGCGCCTCGGCCGACTGACCGGGGCCGCACACCACCGTCACCGGCTCGAAGCGGCGCACCTCGCGGGCTACCGAAGCCCAGGCGAGGCGCGCGGCGGCGAGGCCCTCGGGGTCGTCGAAGGTCGGGTTCGGGCCCGGCCACGCCATCCAGGTGCGCTCGTGCGAGGCCCACTCGGCGGGCATGCGGAAGCCGTCGGCGGCAGCAGACATGAGTGATCCTCAGGGGCTGTGACATTTAAAGGAAGTACAGGCGGTTGAGGGAGACGGACTCGGCCGGTTCGGAGCGCAGCGGCTCTCCGTCGAGCGTGACCATCCCCGTGCGCTGGTCCACATCGACCGCTCCCGTACGGGAGTTGAGGCGCAGGTCGACCGGCCCGATGCCGCGCGTGCCCCGGACAGCAACCCTGCGGCGCCGGGTCGGCATCGAGTCGTTGCCCTGGTCGACGGCCGCCTGGGCGACGAAGGCGACCGAGATGTCGGCGGGCGTGGCGCCGTGGGCCCCGAACTGCGGGCCGAGGACGAGGGGTTCGCAGGTGTCGGTGGCGGCGTTCGGGTCGCCGACCACGCCGTACGCCGGGAAGCCGGCCTTGAGCACCAGCTGCGGCTTGGCGCCGAAGTACTCCGGCCGCCACAGCACGATGTCGGCGAGCTTGCCGACCTCGATCGACCCCACCTCGTGGGCAAGGCCGTGCGCGATGGCCGGGTTGATCGTCAGCTTGGCCATGTAGCGCAGGACGCGCTCGTTGTCGTGGTCGTCGGGTGCGCCGAAGTCGGCCTTCATCTTCCCGGCCATCGCGAACGTACGGCGTACGGTCTCGCCGGCCCGCCCCATCCCCTGCGCGTCCGAGGACGTGATGCCGATCGCGCCCAGGTCGTGCAGCACGTCCTCGGCACCCATGGTCCCGGCGCGGATGCGGTCGCGGGCCATGGCGGCGTCGCCGGGCAGGTCGGGCTTGAGGTCGTGGGCGGCGACGATCATGTCGTAGTGCTCGGCGACGGCGTCCCGGCCGAAGGGGAGGGTGGGGTTGGTGGAGGAGCCGATGACGTTCGGGACGCCGGCCATCTTCAGCACGTTCGGGACGTGTCCGCCGCCGCAGCCCTCGATGTGGAAGGCGTGGATGGTGCGGCCCTCCAGCACCCGCAGGGTGTCCTCGACCGACAGGCACTCGTTCAACCCGTCGCTGTGCAGGGCGACTTGGACGTCATGCTCCTCGGCGACCCGAAGGGCGGTGTCCAGGGCGCGCGTGTGGGCGCCCATGTCCTCGTGCACCTTGAAGCCACTGGCCCCGCCCTCGGCCAGCGCCTCGATCAGGGGTGCCTCGTGCGAGGACGAACCACGTCCGAGGAAGCCGATGTTGACCGGCCAGGCGTCGAAGGCGTTGAACGCGTGCCGCAGCGCCCACGGCGAGTTGACCCCGACGCCCCACACGGGCCCGAACTCCTGCCCGATGATCGTGGTGACGCCGGAGGCGAGCGAGGCTTCCATGATCCGCGGCGACAGCAGGTGGACGTGGGTGTCGACGGCTCCGGCGGTCGCGATGAGCCCCTCGCCGGACACGATGGAGGTCCCGGTGCCCACGACGACGTCGACCCCGTCGAGGGTGTCGGGGTTCCCGGCCCGCCCGACCGAGCAGATCCGGCCCTCCCTGATGCCGATGGAGACCTTGCGGATCCCCAGCGCCGCGTCGATCACGACGACGTTGCTGATGACCAGGTCACAGGTCTCCCGGACGGCGGCCGCCTTGAGGTGCAGTCCGTCCCGGGCGGTCTTGCCGAACCCGGCGAGGAACTCGTCGCCGTAGCGCTGCGAGTCGGACTCGACGCGGATCGTCAGGCCGGAGTCGCCCAGCCGGATCCGGTCGCCCGCGCGCGGGCCGTGGGTGGCGGCGTACTCGTACGGGCTGATGCGGCGGGCCGCTGTGGGGTGGCCTCCTGGGCGGCTCATCGCTCGACCTCCTGATCAGGTGTTTCCGGTACGCCGAGGTAGCCGCAGGCGGCGGCGCGGCGCAGCGCCTCCTCGCGGGCGCCGGGCGCGTCCAGTGCCCCGTCGACCAGACCGGCGAACCCGATGGCGATCCGTTCGCCCCCGATGGGCACCAGCCCGACCTCGAGGCTCTCCCCCGGCCCGAACCGCAGGGACGACCCGGCGGGTACGGCGAGCCGCATCCCGTAGGCCCTCTCCCGTGCGAAGTCGAGCCGCGGGTTGGCCTCGAAGAAGTGGAAGTGGGAGGTGACGGAGACCGGCACGGTGGCGGTGTTGGTGACCGTCAGCCGGACGGCCGCCTCGGGCTCGGCGTGCTCGGGTCCCGGCAGCAGCGCGCCCGGAGCCCGCTCACCGAGACTCCCGCCGATCGGGTCGCTCACGACCGCGAGCCGCGAACCGTCGTCGAAGACCGCCTCGACGTGCACCTCGGTGACGATGTCCGCGACACCCGGCAGCACGTCGTCCGGGCCGAGCACGGATCTGGCGCGCTCGACGGCCTCCGCGAGCCGGGCACCGTCGCGAGCGGCCTCGCAGACGGTGTCCGCGATCAGCGCGGTCGCCTCCGGCACGTTGAGCCGCAGACCGCGGGCGCGGCGGGCGCGGGCCAGCTCGGCGGCTCCGAAGAGCAGCAGCCGGTCACGCTCCGTGGGAGTCAGTCTCATGCCGTGGGCACCTCTTCGCTTCCCTCGAGTTAGAGCATCACTCTAAGGATGGAATGCCTTAGGTGGAAGTGTTGACTCGACCTATCCGATCCTCATATTGAACGCCGCTCTAATCCTCAGTACACCTCAGGCGGCCGGTCAGGGAAAACCCGCATACCCATGGAACAGCGCGGAGTCGACACCATCCCCGGCGAATCGGTCACCTCGATCGTGGTGGGCACCCTGGCCCTCCGACTCCCAGTTCGGCGTCCGGGCCGTCCGCCGCGGCCAGACACGCCTTGGGCCGACGCCACCGCCGGCGTGGACGAGGCGGAGCACCGCGAGGCAGTCCTGGCCGCGATGGCCATCACACCGTCCCGGACAGTCCCGGCTTCTCCCCGACGGCGACCAGAGCAAAACGACGCAGACCCTCAGCCGAGAAGGCGCGTGGCGTGGCGGACGGCGGCGATGGCGTGCCGGTCGTCGGTGGCGCGGGTGGCGACGGCGATCTCCACGGGCGGTCCGTCGAGCGGGACGAACCGGACGTCCGGGTGTGGGTAGAAGCGGCTGGCGGCCTCGGCGTGCAGGGCTATGCGGCCGGTCGTCGCCACGGCTGACGGTATGGCGGCGGGGTGGCGCAGGGCGCCACGGCTGTGGGACCCGTCGGCGGCGGGGCCGGACCATGCTTCGAGCGCGGGATGGGCGAGGGCGGTGGGCAGCCACGGGCTGTCACTGACGTCGGCCTCGGTCAGCCGGTCGGCGTCGGCGAATGAGGAGCGGGCGGGGACGACCACGACCCGGGGCATGGTCAGGGCGTGCTCGAAGACGAGTCCGTCGACGGGGCCGACGTACTGGACGATGCCCACGTCGACCCGGTGGCTGCGGACCGCTTCGTACTGGTCGGCCAGGTCCAGTTCGGCGTAGGAGAAGGCGATGGCGGGATCGTGTCCGTGCACTGCCGCTGTCAGGTCCCTCCAGCGTTCGGCGAGTCCGAATCCCAGGACGCCCAGCGTAAGAAGGTTTTCGTCGGCGGTGCGGCGGCGGTTCCCTTCGGTGAGGGAGTCCACGGTGTCGAGCAGAGTCCGGGCCTCGGCGATCAGCCGCTCGCCCTCAGGGGTGAGGGTCACCCGGCGGCTGGTGCGTTCGAAGAGCTGGGTGCCCAGTTCCCGTTCCAGCCGCTGGATGTGGCGGCCGAAGGGCTGGGGGCTGATGTAGTGCCGCTGCGCGGCCCTGCCGAAGTGCAGTTCCTCCGCCAGTGTCACCGCGTAGCGGAGCGCCCGGATGTCCATCCCTGTGCCTCCGTGCCTCCCGCTGAGTACCGCCCGTACAGCCGGTGCTTCCGTCTACGTCAGAGGAGGTCGAGCCGTCAACACCTCGGTCACGGCCGGTTCACAACCATTTCGGCTGATGATCCCCGGCTTCCTCCTCTGGTGAGGTGAGTCCACGGGAGGCACCGCCTCTGTGGCTCGGATGACGAAGGGGTCATCATCATGGCTCGGCATCGCGTTGTGCTGCGCGGCGGCACCGTCCTCACCATGGATCCGCACCTGGGAAACCTGCCCCGAGGTGACGTGCTGATCGAGGACGGTGTGATCGCCGCGGTGGCACCGGCCCTCTCCGTCGAGGACGCGGAGACGGTGGACGTCACGGGACACATCGTGGCACCCGGCATGATCGACACCCACCGGCACACCTGGCAGACGCAGCTGCGCGCCCTGTGCGCCGACTGGACCCTGGCGGACTACCTGTTCGGCATCCGGCTCGGCGTCTCACCGGCCTACCTCGCCGAGGACGTCCACCTGGGCAATCACCTCGGCGCCCTGGACGCCCTGAATTCCGGCGTCACCACGATCCTGGACTTCTCGCACTGCAACAACACGCCCGAGCACGCCGACGCCGCGATCACCGGGCTGCGGGACGCGGGAATCCGCGCGGTGTTCGGCTACGGCTTCTTCGAGTCGAACCCGCTCCAGCCGCCGCACTTCACCGACCACGCCCTGCGCCTCGCGGACTTCCGGCGCGTCGCCGACACCCACTTCCCGAGCCGGGACGCACTGCTGACCCTCGGGGCGGCGCTCACCGAGTACGGCACGCTGCCGTTCGACACCACCCGCGCCGAGATCGCCGCCGCCCGCGAACGCGACGCGCTGATCGTCACGCACACCGGCTGCGTGTGGTCGCTGCCGAGCGGCGTGCGCGAGTTCGCCGCGGCGGGCCTGCTCGGACCGGACCAGGTCCACGTGCACTGCAACACCCTCACCGACGAAGAGTGGCTCCTGCTGGCCGACCACGGCGCCAAGCTGTCGATCTCGGTGGAGACCGAACTCAACATGGGCATGGGCCGCCCCGCCTTCGCAGCCGCCCGCCGGCACGGCATCAAGCCGACCCTGTCCTGCGACATCGTCTCCCTGAACACCGGCGACCTGTTCACCCAGACCCGCATGGGCCTGGCCTTCCAACGCTGGGCCGACACCGAGGACCTCAACCTCGCCGGCGGGGACCCCACCACGGTGACCATCACCGCGCAGGAGGCACTGGCCTGGACCACCGTCAACGCGGCCGAGGCGATAGGACTCGATCACCGCATCGGCAGCCTCACCCCCGGCAAGCAGGCCGACATCATCGTGACCGGCGGGCCCGGCATGTCCCAGCACCCGCATCTCGACCCGGCCGGCACCCTCGTCTTCCAGACCACCCCCGCCGACGTCCGCCACGTCCTGGTCGCCGGCCGCTTCGTCAAGCGCGACGGCCGGCTCACCGGAACAGACCTTCCGGCCCTGCTCGCACGGGCGGACGCCTCAGCCGAAACAGTCCTCGGTCGGCTCGCCGACGCCGGGCGCCCTCTGCCCGGCACCCCGCCGGAAGGCTGGGGCCTCATAGCCCGCATGTCGTCAGAACTCCAGGCGACTCCGGAACCCCAGCAGCCCGGAAGGTGATCATGCGCTTCGTCACCTACACCGAAAGCGACGGCGACCGCGTCGGCGTACTCGGCGCCGACGATCTTGTCCACGCGCTGCCACCCGGTATCCGTCTCATCGACCTGCTCGACGACCCGCAGCGACTGCACAACGCCGCAGGCAGCGCGCTGCGCGAGCCCCGTACCGTGCACCCCTACGCCTCGCTCAGGCTGCGGGCGCCGATTCCCCAGCCGCCGACCGTGCGGGACTTCATGACCTTCGAGAGCCACGTCGAGGGCGTGGCCAGACTGGGCGGACCGGAGGCAGGCCCGCCCGAGCAGTGGTACGAGGCGCCGGCCTTCTACTTCACCAACCCCTACGCCGTCCACGGCCCGCAGGACGACGTGCGCATCCCGCCGGGCTGCACGCGCTTCGACTTCGAACTGGAGGTCGCCGCCGTGATCGGGCGAGGCGGCCGGGACCTGAGCGTCGACGAGGCCGAGTCCCACATCGCCGGATACGTGCTGATGAACGACTGGTCCGCGCGCGACCTGCAATTCACGGAAATGCAGGTTCGCCTCGGCCCCGCCAAGGGCAAGGACAGCGCCACCACGCTCGGCCCGGTGTTCGTCACCCCCGACGAACTGGGGCCCTACCGGACGGGCAACGCCTACAACCTGCGGATGACGGCCGCCGTCAACGGCACCGTCGTCGGCGAGGACGTGTGGAGCAACATGGCCTTCAGCTACGCCCAGATGATCGCCTACGCCTCGCGGGGCACCGAGGTCCGCACCGGCGACATCCTCGGCTCCGGGACATGCGGCGGCGGCTGCCTGGCCGAACTGTGGGGACGCCACGGACTCGACGCCCACCCTCCCCTCGTCCCGGGGGACACCGTCACCCTCAGCGTCGAGCACCTGGGTACCCAGACCTGTCGCGTGACCGAGCGTGCCGAGTGCCCCGCCGGCGATCTGCGGGCCACCTCGCACCCGCACGCCCTCGCACCCCACGGAGGCCGCCGATGACCCCCACCCAGAGCCCGGCACCGGACGCGGCAGGCACCGCCCACGCCGTGGCCCCCGGCGTGTACGCCTGGATACAGCACGACGGCTCCTGGTGGATCAACAACGCCGGGTTCGTCACCACCGACGACCACACCGTCCTCATCGACACCTGCGCCACCGAGAACCGCACCCGGGACCTGCTGGGCGCCGTCGGCCGGGCGGCACCGGGCACACCGATCCGCTACCTGGTCAACACCCACCTGCACGGCGACCACACCCACGGCAACAGCCTGCTGCCCCGCACCACTGTGGTCATCGCACACGAAGCCACCCGCGAAGGCATCCTGACCGACACCGTCATCGACGGCTGCCCGCCGATCTGGCAGCCCGTGCCCGACTGGGGCGCCGTCACCCGGCGCGCCCCGGATCTCACCATCCGCACAGCACTCACCCTGCACAGCGACAGCCATCCGATCGAACTGCTCCACCCCGGCCACCCCGCGCACACCCACGGCGACCTGATCGCCTGGCTCCCCGAACAACGCGTGCTGTTCGCCGGAGACCTGCTCTTCCACCGCGTCACCCCGCTGGTGTTCATGGGTTCTGTGGACGGCGCCCTGCGCTCCCTGGACTGGATCGCCTCCTTCGCACCCGAGCACGTGGTGCCGGGCCACGGCCCCGTCATCGACGCACACGCCCTGCCGGCGGTGCTCGACCAGCACCGCGCGTACTACCGACTCGTACACACCACCGCCCAGGCCGGCCTGCGCGACGGACTCACCCCCCTGCAAGCGGCGCGCACCTGCCCCCTCGGCCCCTTCGCCGACCTGCCCGACGCGGAACGCATCGTCCTCAACCTGCACCGCGCCTACGCCGACACCACCGGCCGCCCCTTCGACCTGCCCCAGGCATTCACCGACGCGATCACCTACAACTCAGGCCCCCTGCACACCCGGGTCTGACCGCGGTCGGCGCCCAGTTGCCGGAACCCGGCCCCACCACGCCATCACGGCTGTCGAGCGCCACCACCAGGCAGCCCCTCTCTGTTTGCGCAGAATGTCGTCGGCGCTGTGGCTGCAACCGCACGGCCGGGTACGGCGTCGTGAACTGTGGCTCAGGTGTCCAGGGCCGTGCGACCAGGAAAGGCGCCGCGATGTACGACCGCCCGTTCCTCACATTGCCCGAAGAGCTCCTGCTGGCCTGCGGGGACTCGGAAACCGGCCGCATCCAACCGCCGGACTTCTTTGCCCGGGCACTGTCCGGGGCTGTGCTCGCGGAGCTCGAGCTGTGCGGCGCGATCACCATCGAGCAATCCAAGATCGTTGAACTGCGGCCGCTTACGCGGGGAGATCCCGTCATCGATCGTCTCTTCGAGCAGCTCAACAGCGATATCGCGCCCGGCCAACTCGGCAATGAGCAGTCGCGACTGGTCGGCGGGCCGGACAGCTTCCGCAATCTGCGCCACGTCGTGCCCCCTCGTGGCGTCGCCGCTCGCGTCTCCGCCGGAATGCGTTTCGCGTTGGCCTCCGGCCTGCCGAACTGGACACTCAGCGACTGGATCAGCTCCTGGCATCGCTTCCGCGACATCGAGGAGCGCTACCTGGAAGCAATGGAGGCCCGCAGGCTGGTGATCGCTCACCGCCGCCGAATCCTCGGGATCGTGCCCCGCACCACTTGGAACAACGCGTCGCCCGGATACGCCCGCGAGTCCACTGCCAGGATCGACGAGGCGATCCGAGCGGTCACCCACACTGAGCGGTCCCAAGCGCCGTCCCGGCGCGCGATGCACCTCGTCGCTCTGGTCGGGGCTGCCGACCTCAGCGGGCGCCTCTTCCCCGGCCGCGAGTACCTGAACACCCGCCGCCATATCGAGCACGTCACCAGCGGCGATCCGATCGCCGCCGCCGTCCGCTCCGTCAGGGAAGCCGACGAGGAGGCGCGGCGCTCGCTCGACTGAGAGCATTACTACGACCGGAACCAATGTGATGGGCATCGGGCCAAGGTGCGCTCGAACTCCGCCGGGCCGCGCCCGTCGTGAGCGGATCACTCTCGTGCATCTGACGCTGAGCTGAGGATGCCGGCTGACCCGCCATGGTGAGGGAGACGACGATTCAGCGCTTGGGCCTCACGGTCATCGAGAACCCGGCGTTCATGAGCTCCGCTGCGAACGCCGCGACCCAACTCGTCTCCATGCCCTCCGCCAAGCGGCCGAAGGCGCTGATGTGGACCGACGCCCGCGTCGAGGAGTGGCAGCGCACCGGCACCGTCCCCTCCCCCGTCATGGTGTGGACGCCCGAGCAGGTGGGCCGCTTCCTGGACCACGTCGCCGACGACCGGCTCTTCCCGCTCTGGCACCTCATCACCTTCCGCGGCCTGCGCCGCGGCGAGGCCACCGCGATCCCCTGGACCGAGGTCGGCCTCGACCAGGGCCTCATCAACATCACCCAGCAGATCGTGGCCGTCTCCTACGAGCCCTACACCGACACCCCGAAGGCCGACAGCGAGCGCACCATCGTCCTCGACGAGACCACCCGCACCCTGCTCGTGGAGTGGAAAGCAAGACAGGACCAGGAACGCAAAGCCCTCACCGCCAAGGGCAAGTGGATCGAGACCGGACGCGTCTTCACCACCGAGGAGGACGGCTCCACCTACCACCCGGAGTGGATCAGCCGCCGCTTCCGCCGCCTCACCAAGGACGCCAGCCTGCCTCCCATCCGCCTCCACGATCTCCGCCACGAGGCCGCCACCCTCGCGCTCACTGCCGGAACCGATCTGAAGGTGGTCCAGGAGATGCTCGGCCACTCCACAATCACGCTCACCGCCGACACGTACACGAGCGTCGTCCCGGCGCTCTCCCGCGCCGCCGCCGAGGCAGCCGTGGCCATCGTCCCGCGCAACGGACAGAAGCCCCGTCTCCGGGTGGTTGACGGGGCCGGCGGACCAACCGACGGACAGGCTGCCTGATCATGCTTGGTCACACCGCCGGTCACATTCTCAGAACGCCGCGTTCTCGATGACTTCTCGGAAAGCCTGATATCTCACTCAGAACGGACAGAGGCCCGCCGGACACACGTGTCGCACGGCAAAAATGGCACGGGGCCAACATGCGATCGCGCCAGCTCGGAGGGGGATTTCGACCCTGCCCGCAGCGGATTCCCCTTCCATCGCACAGCAGCTCCCACCCAACCTCGGGACGGACCTCCAGCGGCCGTGGCCGCAGGTGGCCCTGCCGTACGCAGGGGCCCAAACCTTGCGATGCGGGGAGCAGGGCCGAGGTGCTCCCACATTGCGTCCGCGTGGCCGTCAAGGCCGAGCAGTGCCACCAGGCGTGAGTGGCGCTGACATGTTTGGCGACGGCAGCCGATCGGTGGCTCCGGCGCCTGCCGAGCAGTTGCGGCTCAGCCGCGTGGTCCTGCGCCGTGCAGGAGGGTGTCGATGACGAGCGTGGCCAGTGCGTCCGGGTCCTGCGCGGCAGGGTCCTGCTCCGCGCCGGGCCTGTTGATGGCTTCGCTGAGGAGGGCGTAGTACACCTGCCGCGTCCACTCCAGGTCTGCGTCCGGGGCGAGTAGCCCCTCGCGCTGCGCCCGGTTCATGAGATCGACGGTGTGGGTGTTGATCTCGCCCCAGAGGGCGGCTGCGGCGGGGGTGTGAGCGGTGGCGTGGCTGAGGGTGAAGCGCCAGGTGTTCTTGACCCGTAGGACGTTCGCCGTCACTCGGTGCAGCGCCACGAGTGCGGGAGCGGCGTCCGGCCGGGCTTCCTCGATGGCGTCGATGAGCTGCTGCTTGGCGGAGACGGCGAGCGCCTCCAGGAGGGCCTGCCGGTTCGCGAAGCGGCGGTGAACGGTGATCCTGGTCAGTCCCGCCGCCTCGGCGACCTGTTCCATGGAGGCGCCGGCGTCCTGGGCGAAGACCTGCTCGGCCGCCTCCAGAATCGCGCGCACACTGCGTTCGGCATCTGCCCGCAGTGCTCGGCCCATGTCTGTCTCCTGTCTGGTTCACTACCCGGTCCCTTGTAGAGGATACGGGAACGCTACGGGTATCTCATTAATTGATTCTCTGATGTTGCAACTCTGGCGATAATTGATACCTTAGTGACACTGTTAAGGGATCACGCCGCACCGACGGAGCGGGCATCTGCACGACCGTCGCTCACGACCGGTATCCCGTCTCCCCTGCCGGAGGAGACATCCGAGCCCGACTCAAGGAATTGGCATGCCCACAACGAAGCTACGCACCCGTGTCTCCCGACGCACCGCAGTGGCGCTGGCCACCATGTCGGTCGTCGCCGCCGTCGCCGGCGCCGCGCCGAGTGTGGCGAGCGCAGTGAGCGACAGCTCCAGCGTCACCCGTCACGCGGTCGTACAGACGCAGAGCCCCCAGAGCGCCGCCACCGCCCCCAACCTGCGCGTCAAGGCCGCCAACGGCGTCACCTACCAGTACCGGCGCTTCGGCAACCCCAGCGCCGGCAGCGTGCCCCTGATCTTCCTCCAGCACTACCGCGGCACCCTCGACAACTGGGACCCCAAGCTCATCGACACCATCGCCGCCAAGCGCGAGGTCATCCTCGTGGACAACGTCGGCGTCGGCGGCTCAACCGGCACCACACCCAGCACCGTCCAGCAGATGAGCCTGGACGCCATCGACTTCATCGACGCCCTCAAGCTGCCCCACTACGACCTGTTCGGCTTCTCCCTCGGCGGCCAGGTGGCTCAGGAGGTCGCTCTGCGGCGCCCCTGGCAGGTCCGTCGCGTCGTCCTGGCCGGCACCGGCCCGCAGGGCGGGGTCGACCAGAGGGCGTCCGACCCCAAGGTGCTGGCGAGCGCGTTGGCGGACAACCCCGGCCCTGCCGACTTCCTCTTCCTGTTCTTCAAGAACACCGCATCCAGCCAGGCCGCCGGAACTGAGTTCCTGCAGCGCCTCGGCCAGCGCACCACTGACCACGACGCGCCCGCGAGCCTCCAGACCCGCGACGCGCAGCTCACCGCGATGTCGGAGTGGGGCATCCCGGACAAGTCCAAGCTGGTGCGGCTCAACGCCCTCTTCCAGCCCACGCTGGTCGCAGACGGGGACAGCGACATCCTGATGCCCCCCAAGAACTCCCACCTGTTGGCCAAGTACCTCCCCAACGCCCAGCTCAGCATCTACCCGAACGCCGGCCACGGGTTCCTCTTCCAGTACGCCGCCAAGTTCGGCGCCGAGGTGAACACCTTCCTCGACCACTGACAACCCATCAATCCATCACCGCGAGACGGTCACCGACACCGCACACGGTGACGGCCGATCAACACACCTGCCCCGCCGGAGCCCCGTCCGGCGGGGCAGAGCCACGCAGAGAGCCCCCGTTATGTTCTTCGCGGTCCTGCAAGAGGGCCGCTGGCCTCCGGGCCCGGCATGACTGTGTCCCCCCCTGTCGAACCGATGACCTGGGGGGTGGTGTCACCGGGCCCGGGAGGTGCCGTCGGAGACGCTGATGAGAGGTCCGGCCACCACCCGGTCCGGCGCAATGCCGGACAGCTCGCGGGCGGCAGGTCTGCATAACGTGGATGCGCGCGTACGACACCACTGCCGAGGCCGGCACATTCAACTCTCCTGGAAGGGCGCGATGTTCGTCACCGAAGACGTGGGCGTGTTCCTCGGCCTGGACGTCGGCAAGAGCTCTCATCACGGGCACGGGCTGACTCCGGCCGGCAAGAAGGTCTTCGACAAGCAGCTGCCCAACAGCGAGCCGAAACTGCGGGCCGTGTTCGACAAACTGGCCGCGAAGTTCGGCACCGTCCTGGTGATCGTGGACCAGCCCGCATCCATCGGAGCCCTCCCGCTCACGGTCGCCCGGGACGCGGGCTGCAAGGTCGCCTAATCCCCTTGTAACAACGGGTCCGTGAAGCTCCGGCTCTTCGGATCTGTTCGAGTACCGGGACGTTGACATCTTGTTTCAGCCCGGCAGGCCATGCCTTCCTGCAGAGTGGTGCGACGCCCTGGTGCTTGCGGTGGTGGCGGTCGGAGGCCCGGGAGCTGCTGAAGGCTGCCCCGACGCCGACCCGAGCCGCGCGATTGAGCCGCACGCAGCTGGAGGCCGCGCTCAAGCGGGCCGGCCGCAAGCGCGGCATCACGGCCGAGGCCGAGCGACTCCGTGGCGTCTTCCGCGCCGACTACGCCCACCAGCCGCCGCTGGTCGAAGAAGCGCTGGGCAAGCAAATGCTCGCCCTCCTGGTCCAGTTGGAGGCTGCCTGCACCGCCGCCGACGACCTCACCGAGGCGGTCGAAGAGGCTTTCCCTCAGCACCCGGACGCTGAGATCATCCTCAGCTTCCCCGGCCTCGGCGTCCAGCTCGGCGCCCGGGTGCTCGCCGAAATTGGAGACGATCGGTCCCGCTTCGCGGACGCCCGCGGTCTGAAGGCCTATGCAGGCGCCTCGCCCATCACCAGGGCCTCCGGCAAGAAGTCGAGCATCACCCGCCGGTGGGTCAAAAACGACCGGCTCAACGCAGCTGGCTACCTCTGGGCCTTCTCCTCCATCACCGCCTCGCCCGGAGCCAAGACTCACTACCGGCGCCGCCGCGACGATCACGGAGACTGGCACGCCGCAGCCCAACGCAACCTCTTCAACCGCATGCTCGGCCAGCTCTACCACTGCCTCCAGCACCGCAAGCTGTTCGACGAACAGACCGCCTTCCCCGTCCAGCTCGCCGCCGCAGCGTGACGGCAGACCACGTCTGCCATGCTGTCCTTTTTACAGAGTCGGGGGACGTGTGACCGAGCCGATCGCCGGATGGATCTGGGGCCGCAACCTGCGCGCCTTCCTTGAATTGCTGTCCGGCTATGCCGGATATGCCTTCGACGAAACCGACTGGGAAGCCATCGAAGCCGGCGTTCAGGACACCGACGACGAGGCACCCGACGGCTGGTATTCGTATCCCCTGGTTGGCACGAGCGCCACTCTGGAAGTCGCCCTCGCTCAGGCCGTCGGCGGCGAGGAGGTGTCCGTCAGCGTCACGGGAACCGAGACACCTGAGCTTCAGCTCCGCACAGACACACTCCTGTCCGCCTTCGCCAGCAACTGACCATCGGCGTGTTCGACTGGAGCGGATCACGGCGCGCTGCCAGTTGACAGCTTAGGCGCCTGAGGTGTCTACCTGCCCGGCCTGGCGATGCGGCGGATCGCCGACCTGTATCCGGGCGAGGCCAAGACCGATGCGAAGGACGCTGCGGTGATCGCGGATGCGGCCCGCACCATGCCGCACACCCTGCGCTCCCTGGAACTCACCGACGAGATCACCGCCGAACTCACGGTCCTCGTCGGCTTCGACCAGGACCTCGCGGCCGAGGCCACCCGCACTTCCAACCGGATACGCGGCCTGCTCGCCCAGTTCCACCCGTCGCTGGAGCGCGTTGTGGGCCCCCGCCTCGACCACCAGGCCGTCACCTGGCTGCTGGAGCGCTACGGCTCCCCCGCCGCACTGCGCAAAGCTGGCCGCCGCAGGCTCGTCGAGCTGATCCGGCCCAAGACCCCGCGCATGGCCCAGCGGCTGATCGACGATGTCTTCGAGGCGTTGGACGAGCAGACCGTCGTGGTCCCGGGGACCGGCACCCTCGACATCGTCGTGCCCTCCCTGGCCCGCTCGCTCGCCGCTGTCCACGAACAGCGCCGGGCCCTGGAAGCCCAGATCAACGCCCTGCTGGAGGCCCACCCTCTTTCCCCGGTCCTGACGTCGATGCCCGGCGTCGGCGTCAGGACCGCCGCCGTCCTGCTGGTCACCGTCGGCGAGGGCACCAGCTTCCCGAGCGCCGCCCACCTGGCCTCCTACGCCGGACTCGCCCCCACCACGAAGTCGTCGGGGACCTCGATCCACGGCGAACACGCGCCCCGAGGCGGCAACCGCCAGCTCAAACGCGCCATGTTCCTGTCCGCCTTCGCCTGCATGAACGCCGATCCCGCCTCCCGCGCCTACTACGACAAGCAACGCGCCCGCGGCAAGACCCACACCCAGGCCCTCCTCCGCCTCGCCCGCCAACGCATCAGCGTCCTGTTCGCCATGCTCCGAGACGGCACCTTCTACGAATCCCGCACGCCCGCGGACGTCGAACTCGCCGCATGACCCCAGCAAGACCGAATCACCCCAAACCCGACAGCAGTGCCTTGACGAAGGACATAGAGGCACCCCCCCCGGCGCCCTCGCAGCCCTCCACGTCACGACTGCGCACCCCAGACCATTCGCTCACATCTGCGCCGCCATCGAAGCCATGGGCCCAATGGGCGACTGAGGCGCCCCCGCGACCGGCGGCGCGTGCTGGCCGCGAAAGGGTCGGTGCGTCGTCCTGGCCGTCACGGCGACGGCCTGCGTGTCCGCCCGGCCCAACACGTCGTTGCAGCTCAGCCCGCCGTCCGCGGGTCTGCTTCATGGAGTCGGCGGCACCTTGGAACGACCCCTGCCCGGCAGCGTCAGCCCATCCGTTGACCCTCCGTAGAGGATACGTTGACGCTACGGATAACCGATTAATTGATGCTCCGTTGTTGCTACTACAGGCAAACTTGATACATTGATGAAACCGATTGTGGGGGCACCGGAAGCGATCCCCTACACGGCAAGACACACGCGATCCCCTGAGTCAGGAGTCCGAAATGGCAACGACGACACGACCGGTAGCCCTCATCACGGGTGCGTCCTCCGGCATCGGAAAGGCAGCCGCGCTCGCGCTGGCCGCGGCGGGCTACGACGTGGTCGGCACCAGCCGCAACACCGTGCACGTCACCCCTGTGAAGGGCGTGACCTTCCTCGACCTGGACGTGACCAGCGACGATTCGGTGACCGCTGCGGTCGGCGAGGTGATCGACCGGTTCGGGCGGATCGACGTCCTGGTCAACAACGCGGGTATCGGCTCGGCGGGCGCCGCCGAGGAAAGCTCCGCCGCGCAGGCGCAGGGCCTCTTCGACATCAACGTCTTCGGCGTCATCCGCATGACGAACGCCGTCCTGCCGCACATGCGCGCCCAGCGCAGCGGACGGATCATCAACATCTCGTCCATCGTCGGGTTCATCCCGCAGCCCTACATGGCGGTCTACGCCGCCTCCAAGCACGCCGTCGAGGGCTACTCGGAGTCCGTCGACCACGAGGTACGCGAGTACGGCGTACGGTCCTTGCTCGTCGAACCCGCCTGGACGAACACCGCGATCGACGCGGCCAGCGTGCGGCCCGACCAGCCCCTGGACGTCTACGCCAGGCGCCGGCTCGCCTTCGAGGAGTACATGGCCGGCGCGGTCAAGGACGGCGACGACCCCGCCGTCGTCGCCAAGGAGATCGTCGCGGCGGCCACCGACGCCAAGCCGAAGCTGCGCTACACCGCCGGCGCCATGACCGGACGCGTCCGCACCATGCGCCGCATGGTCCCCTCCCGCATCTTCGACCAGCAGCTGCGCAAGCTCAACCACCTGCCCGCCTGACGCGGCCCCACCAGATCCCACGAGACACAGCGACAGGAAGCGAAGCCCGCCATGAGCACCTATCTGGCAGACGCGGCCGAGGACCTCACCGTGGACGGCCCCTCCGCGACGTTCACCTACCGGCGCATCGGCCCGCGGGGCGGTGTCCCGCTGGTCCTGCTGAACCGGGTCCGCGGGACCCTCGACTGGTGGGACCCCGAGTTCCTGGACCACCTCGCCGCCGGCCATGACGTGATCGTGTTCGACAACGTCGGCACCGGCTACACCACCGGCACCCCGCGAGACTCGGTCGAGGGTCTGGCCGACGGCACCGTCGAGTTCATCGAGGCTCTCCGTCTGCCCCAGGTGGACCTGCTCGGCTGGACGCTGGGCGGCACCGTCGCCCAGCACATCGCCCGCCTTCGGCCCGACCTGGTGCGCAAGCTGGTCGTGGCGGCCGCCAACCCGGGCGGGCAGGTGCCCGGCGCGCCCGACCCGAACCCGAAGGTCGGGGCCACCATGACCAAGCCCGAGGTCACCGGGGACGACCTGGTGTTCCTGTTCTTCCCCGAGACGGACACCGGCCGCGCCGCCGGGTACGAACACCTCGCCAGGGTGGCCACCCGGCTGGCCGCCGGACGCCCCGACGTGTCCGAGGCCGCGGCCATGGGCCAGATCGCCGCGATCCAGAAGGACGCGTCGATCCCCTTCGAGCAGGTGCGCGCGGACCTGGCAACCATCCGGCAGCCCGTTCTGTACGCCACCGGCATCAAGGACGCGATGATCCCCGCCCTGGCGTCCTACACCGCCGTCCAGTACGTCCCCGACGCCACCCTCGTCGCCTACAGCGACGCCGGGCACGCCTTCCTCTTCCAGCACGCCAAGGACTTCGCCCGTCAGGTGAGCGCCTTCCTCGCCGGCTGACCGTTCACACGGACACCCCGAGGAGAGTCATCGTGCAGTTGACCAGCGACCCGGCGCGCCGGGAGGTCACGCCGCTGGAGCTGTTCTTCGACCTGGTCTACGTCTTCGCGATCGGCCAGTTGTCGCACCGGCTCCTCGTACATCCCACCTGGATCGGCGCCGCCCAGGCGCTTGTGCTCTACCTCGCCGTCTATGCGGCGTGGGCGTACACCACCTGGGCGGTCACCCTCGTCCCGGCCGAGAACCCGCGGACCAGGCGGATGCTGCTGGCCGTCATGCTCACGGGGCTGTTCATGAACGCCGCGATCCCACGAGCCTTCGGCGACGCCGGCTGGGTCTTCGTCGCCACCTTCCTGCTCATTCACATCGGCCGGACCGTATGGCTGCTGACCGTCGGCCTCGACCCGGTTAATCAGGAGCACTTCCTCCGCGTCCTGGTCTGGTTCGTCGGGGCCGCACCTCTGTGGCTGATCGGCGCGGCAGTCGACGGCGGCGCGCGGCTGACCTGGTGGGCCGCGGCGATCCTGGTCGAGCTGGCCAGCACCTGGGCGGCGCATCCGCTGCCCGGCCGCAGGCTGGACTCCCGACGATCGGACTCGACCTCGGTGCCCGGACCGCCGAGGAAACAGCGATCTCCATCACCGCGGAGATCATCGCCCACACCCACCACGGCACCGGCCGGTCCCTGTCCAACGGCACGGTCCCCATCCACCCGGCTCTCGACCGCCCCCTCGCAACAGAGGCCCCCACTTCCTCAACGCCTGACCTACGTCCACGCAGGGAGAAGACCCTGCGAGCGTCCCTCACGGTAAGTAACCCGGCGTGGTGCTTCGTTCCGGCGTCACGAAGCCATGGGCTGCGAGGGGCGACGCCGGCACCGCGGTCGAACGAATCATCGGACATACCGGGCCGTTTTCTGTTCGGGCAGTTTCCGCCCAACGCACACCAGCCCCTCAAGCCCCTCTACCGACGCGATCGGGCTCCTCGAAGGTGCGGCCGAACTCGGTCAGCAGTCCCGTACGGAAGCTCCCCGGGCGGCCGGACAGAGGGCCCGCGGACGGTGGCCAGCAGACACCACCGAAACCCTGCGTCCCCAACACGTCCCCAGGATCACGAAATGAAGCCGAGGGGATGCTGCCAGCTCGCCGGTACAGTTCCTGATCATCAGCATTTCCGCAGGTCAGTGCGGTGTCTGCTCGGCGAGGGAGTAAGAGTCTCGCCCCGCTCAGAAGTCGCGAGCAGCGGATTCAGTCCGTTCAGGCAAAGTTGACGATCCAACAGCCCAAAATGAACGTTTCCGCAGGTCAGAGACCTGCACAAGTGGGGCGGGTGGGACTCGAACCCACGGCCGACGGATTATGAGTCCATTCGGGATCTTGGCGGCTCTTGCCGATCAGTGCTCATCCATGACGTTTCAGCAGGTCAGGCGAGGTGAGTGGTGTCGGTGCTCGTCAACACTTGTCGGTCTGTTCCTGTCCTTGTGGCCTCAACGCGGCCTCAAGGAGGCCGCAAGGGGCAAGACCGACGGCGTCGAGAGTGATCTCGCCAACTGGACAGGACCTCTCGAACTCGCCCGCGGCGGATTCCCCTACCGACGGGCGAGGTTCCACCACATGTGCGGGCGTGGCATCTCGTGCCCGTTTCCGCGGTGCCGATGTCTGGCTTGCCTCGGTATAGAGAGCCCTGGCGCGCCGGTCGTCGGCAGCCTCTCGGCCCGCCCCGGCCACCTCCCCGTCGGATCAGACCGTGAACTCCCGGATCACCACGTTCCGGAACACCGCCTGCCCGTCGATCGTGAACAGCGCCAGTGCGGTGTCGGACGGGTCGGGGAAGGCCTCGGTCGAGTGCACGTACCGGCCGTCGCCGACGAACATCTCGACGGACGTGCGGTCGACGAGGATCCGCAGGCGGACCGTGCCGGCGGACAGGTCGAACGGCGTGCGGCTCTCCTGCCAGCGGCCGGAGGTGTCGGGGCTCACGGTGTAACCGCGGTTGACGAAGGCGTAGTCGCCGTAGACTCCCGCGTCGATGTGCCGCCCACCGTCCGACGACCGCCGCAACTGGAGGCCTGCGCCCAGCAGTTGGTCCCAGGTGATCTCACAGGTCAGCTCGTACGCGGTACCCGTGTAGTCGAGCGGTCGTGTGCCGTCGACCGCGATGTCGCCGAGGTCCACCGTGCGCGACACATGGTCGTCCAGGGCCGCCACCGGCTGGGACGCCAGGTAATACGTACCCGACGCGTGCTTCAGTCGTACCTCGCGGACGATCGAGTCGGTGCCGTTGAAGCCGTCGCACTCGATGGTGGGCGTGGTGTTCGCGTAGTCCCAGTGGTTCATCCAGCCGATCGCATACCGCGCGTCAGGGTCCAGGACCCCGCTCGCGTCACGTTTGTCGAAGGTGACCGCCGCGTACCAGTCCCAGCCGTGGTCCAGCCACTGGGGATCGGACGCGTCGGCGGTGAAGGTCGTACCGTCGAAGGAACCCGTCCAGTACGCGAACGTGCTCGGCAGCCCGGAGCCCTTGCCGTTGGCGCTGACGCCCAGCACCCACTTCCAGGTCCCGTCGTCCGCCCTGATCCGGAACAGGTCGGGGCACTCCAGGACGCCGATGCCGCCCTTGACGAAGCCGCCGACGTACGTCCACGCCTTGAGGTCGGCGGAGTGGTAGAAGCCGACTTTGTCGTTCTCGGCGAGCACCATCACCCACCGCCCGCGCTCCTCGTCGCGGATCACCTTGGGGTCGCGGAAGTCCCGTACGCCGGGGTTGGGGAGGACCGGGGCGGTGCCGTGGTTCGTGAAGGTGCGGCCGTCGTCCGTCGAGTAGTACAGGTACTGGGCCTGGGTGACGTCGTCGGGCGCCATGGTGGCGAGGACGATCACCGCGCCCGCGCCGAAGCCCGCCGTGTCGTCCGTGTCGACCACCGCCGAGCCGGACCAGACATCGCCGTTGGGGGTCGTGTCCTTCGGCACGGCGATGCCCCGGTCGGTGAAGGAGACGAGGTCGGTGCTGGTGGCCAGGCGCCAGGCGGTGCCGGCCGTCGTGCCGCCCGTCGAGTAGTCGGGGTTGTAGAGGTAGTAGTAGTGGTACTCGCCGTCGATCCAGACCGGGCGCTGCGGGTCGTTCATCCACTGGTCGGGGACCGTGAAGTGGTACTCGGCGCGGTAGCTGCCCGTGCACGCGGCCGTCGCCCCGCGGGCCGCCGCGACCGCCGGTCTCACGAGGTCCGGCAGCAGAACACCGGCGGCGCCGACGGCCGAGGCCGTCAGCAGCGACCGCCTGGACAGTGTCTCCCCCGGGCCGAGCGAACTCCTCTTCATGCCACGCATCGTGCGGCTCCCTTCCCCGACATCGTCGTCGGGACACGGCTCATGTGGTCCGGAACCGTATACCTAACTCGTTAAAGGTCAAGCCCTCGCGCACCGGCCGTTCCCGCAACTTCCCATCCGCGCACATCCCTTGACAGGGCCGCAGCGGGGTTCTCATCATCATGAAATCAAACTTCGGCTAACACGAGTTAGGCTCGCCGATGACCGACTCGCTCCTCTCCCGACGGGCCCTGATGCGCTACGGCGCATACGGCGCCGGAGCCGCCGCTCTCGCCGGTGTCGCGGCCGGCTGGGACCGCCTCACCGCCGCCGACATCCCCGGCCGCGACGACGGCTCGCTCGTCATCGCCACCCTGGGCTCCGCCTTCAACCCCGAGGCGCAGCGCGCCCTGCGCGACGGATTCCGCGAGGTCCACCCCGACATCAGGATCCGTATCAACCCCGTACAGGCCTACGACTGGTCGGACTTCTTCTCCAAGATCCTCACCCAGATCGCCGCGGGCACGGCACCCGACCTCGTGTACGTCGCCACCGAGGGCGTGCAGCTCTTCGCCCAGCGGCTCGGCGTACCGCTGGACAGGTGGGCGAAGCGGGACGCGGCCGAGCTGCGCACGTACTTCGCCGACGTCCATCCCTCGCTGGTCGAGTCGATGATGTACGAGGGGAGCCTCTACCAGCTGCCGGTCGAGTTCAACGCGGCCGACATGTACCTCAACAGCCGGGTCCTCGAACGCGCGGGTGCCGACCTACCCGACGACGACTGGACCCACGACGACTTCACCACGCTGCTGCGAGCGATGAAACGCAGCAACGGCGACCGCTTCACCCCGTACTTCTGGACCAACCGGCTGTGGGGCGGAGTGGTCCCCTGGCTCTTCGCCAACGACACCAACCTCCTCACCGAGTCCAAGGCCCCCGGCGGCGACTGGCTCTGGAACTCCTTCTATCCCGAGGCACAGCGGCGCGGCCGGGGCGGCGGCTACCGGTGGACGACACCCCTGGCCGACTCCGACCGCGTCGTGGAGGTCTACGACTACCTCTCCTCCCTCGTCCAGGAGGACCTGTGCACCCGGCCGGAGGGCGGCGACGGCCGCAACCTCGTCGGCGTCTTCTCCACCGGCCGCGTCGGTGTCACGCCCGCGGGCGGCTTCTGGGCGGGCGGCCTGCATCAGGCGGGCATGAAGCCGGCCGACTACGACGTGCGGTACTTCCCGCGCTGGCGCACCCGGCGTCACCAGTTCGGCGCCGCCGGGTACGCGATGCTGCGCACGTCGAAGATGCGGGACGAGGCCTGGGAGTTCATCAAGTACACCGCCCGCAAGGACGTGATGACCCAGCTCTTCGCGGCCAACCAGACCACTCCGGCCCGCCGCTCCATGGTCGACGAGGCCCGCTACCGGGAGACAGGACCGGCCCACTGGCAGGTCTTCTACGACACCCTCGACAAGATCCCCACCACCGGCCCGATCCCGGCCCCGCCGCAGGTCAACGAGGTCGAGCAGCTGCTGATCAAGCACACCGGAACCGCCCTCGCGAGCCCCGGCGCGGTGCGTCCCGCGCTGCGCCGGCTGCAGGGGGACCTGGAGAAGGCCATGGAGCGTGAAGTGTGACGAACACCGAGATCAGGCCCGTGGGGCCGGAGCCCGCCCGCACCCGCAAGAGCCGCAGGACCGGTCAGACCCGCAAGGCATCCGAGTCCACGGCCGCCACCACCATCCGCACCCGGGGCACCCGCCTCCTCGCCGTACTGTTCCTCGCGCCCACCGTCGTCGGCATCGTCGTCTTCACGGTCGTACCGATCGTCGGCTCGGTCGTCCTCAGCCTCTTCCAGTGGGACGTGATCGACGACCCGCGGTGGGCCGGAGCGGCCAACTACCGGGAGATCCTGACCGATTCGACGGTCCTCGTCTCCTTCCGCAACACGCTCGTCTTCATGGTGCTCGCGGTCGCACTCCAGTTGCTGATCGCCCTCGTGCTGGCGATCGCGGTGAACGGCCGGATGCCCAAGTGGCTGCGGTCCGTGTTCCGTTCGGCGTTCTTCTTCCCGCTGGTGCTGTCCGCCGCGTCCATCTCGGTGGTGATGAAGTACCTGTTCAACCAGGACTTCGGCCCCGTGAACTGGCTCCTCGGCACGGTCGGTATCCCCTCGGTCCCCTGGCTGACCTCGGAGAACGGGGCGATGGCGGCCGTGGTCCTGGCGTACGTCTGGCAGCAGTTCGGCTTCTCGTTCCTGCTGTTCGTCGGCGGCCTGAACAACATCCCGAAAGAGGTGCACGAGGCGGCTGCGCTGGACGGCGCGAGCGGGGTGCGCAAACACCTCGCCATCACCCTGCCGCTGCTGTCGCCCACGCTGCTGGTCGCGTCCGTGGTCGGCATCATCAACGCCCTCCAGGTCTTCGAGCAGCCGTACGTCCTCACCGCGGGCGGGCCCGGCGACTCGACGCGCACGGTCGTGATGGTCATCTACGAGACGGCCTTCGAGCAGCTCCGCTTCGGCGAGGCGTCCGCTGTGGGCGTCCTGCTCTTCGTCCTGATCATGGCGGTCACCGCACTCCAGTTCCGGCTCAGCCGGCGTTATGTCCACTACCAGTGAGCCGGGTGAGTCAGATGAGTACGAGTTCCCTCTCGGGTTCGGTATCGGGTGCGGCGTCGGGTTCGATGCCGGGTCCCCGCACGAGCCCCACCGCGTCACGCGTACGGCACGGCCTGGCGCCCTGGGGCCGGATCGCAGGCCTGGCGCTGTGCGCCCTGTTGACGCTCGGCCCGGTCATCTGGACGGTGTCGACGTCACTGCGCACGCCGGCGGAGTCCTTCGACCTGCCGCCGAAGATCATCCCCACGGACCCCACCGTCGACGCCTACCGCGGGGTCTTCGACCAGATCGACGTCTGGCTGTACGCACTGAATTCCACCCTGGTGACCGCGCTGATCGCGGCCGGCCAGATGATCACCGCGGGCCTGGCGGGCTATGCCTTCGCCCGCCTCGAATTCCGCTTCAAGAAGCCGCTGTTCGCGCTGGTCCTGGCCACGATGATGGTGCCGTTGCAGGTCACGATGGTCCCGGTCTTCCTGGAACTGAAGACGATGGGTCTGACCGACACCCTGCTCGGCCTCATCGTCCCGGCCTTCCCGACGGCCTTCGGCACCTTCCTGATGCGCCAGTACTTCCTGGGCATGCCGAAGGACCTGGGCGAGGCGGCGATGATCGACGGCGCGGGTCCGTGGCGCGTCTTCCGGTCGGTGTACGCCCCCTTGGCGGCCCCCGGTCTCGCCATCGTCGGCGTGCTGGCCTTCAACTACCACTGGAACGAGTTCTTCCGGCCGCTGATCCTCGAAACCTCCACCGAGAACCTCACGCTGCCCCTGGGCCTGGTCTCCCTCCAGGGCAACCTCGGCACCGGCTCGATCTCCGTCGTCCTCGCCGGAGTCGTCCTCTCCATGATCCCCGCCGTCGTCGTGTTCGTCGTCGGCCAGCGCCCTCTGCGCGAGGGCATCACATCCGCAGGAGTCAATCGTTGAGTTCCGTGAGCCGGTCGACCGACGCCAACAGCCCGCGTTTCCGGGTCCGCCCGCCGGCCAACTGGATGAACGACCCGAATGGCCCGTTCCGCTGGGGCGATCGATACCACCTCTTCTACCAGCACAACCCCGACGCCCCCGTGCACACGAACGTTCACTGGGGCCACGCCTCCAGCCCCGACCTCGCCCACTGGGACGACCACGGAATCGCCCTGCGCCCCACGCCCGACGGCCCGGACGAGGCGGGCTGCTGGTCCGGCTGCGTGGTGGACGACGGTGGTGTACCGACAGCGGTGTACTCGGGGATCGACCACGACCACCAGGGCCTGAGCGCGATCTGTCTCGCCGTGACCGAGGACGACGGCCTCCAGGAGTGGAAGCAACTGCCGGTGCCGGTGGTCGCCGGCCCACCACCCGGCCTGGACGTGACGATGTTCCGGGACCCTTTCGTCTTCCGCTTCGCCGGACGCCGCTGGGCGCTGATGGGCGCCGGCCACGCCGACGGCACCCCGTCCGTCCTGGTGTACGACTGTGAGGACCTGTACGACTGGCGGTTCGCCGGGGTCCTGCTGGACGGCCGGGACCCGGCGGCGGCCCGCGCCTTCGGCAAGCGGGCGATCGGCTGGGAGTGCCCGCAGTTGTGGGCGACCCCCGGGGGCGACTGGGTGCTGGCGGTGGCCCTGTGGGACGGCGACCCGCTGAGCACCGCGTACGTCACGGGCCGTCTGGTGGAGCAGGCGGACGGTGGACCGAGGTTCGCGGCCGGTACGGGCGGCGGCCCGCTGGACCTCGGCCGTGACTTCTACGCCCCCTCCGTCCTCCAGGACACGGAGTCCGGCCGCGCCCTGCTCTGGGGCTGGTCCTGGGAGTCACGCCCGCCCGAGGAGGTGGACCGCGCGGGCTGGTCCGGCGTCCTCACGGCACCCCGGGTGATGGACACCCACGACGACGGCACGCTACGGGTCGTACCGGCTCCGGAACTCGAACTACTGCGAGCGGCCGTCCCGTTCACGGCCGCACCAGGACCGCACCGGCTACTCCCCCTCGCGTACGACCTGCTGGTGACTGCCCGTTCAGCGGCGACCGTGAGTCTGCTGCGGGCCACGTCCGGGGCCGAACTGACCGTGCGACTCGACCCGGCGTCCGGCACGGTGACCCTGGACCGCACGGCCTGGCCACGCTCCCGCCCGGACGGCACGGCCCCCCTGGTCCTGCCGACCCCGCCGGGCGAGACCCTCACCGTACGGATCCTCGTGGACGGCTCCCTGCTGGAACTGTTCGCGGGTGACCGGGCGACGGCCACGGAACGGGTGTACCGACGGGACGACGACATCGCGGAGCTGACCGTGTCGGGGACGGACGTCGAGGTCACGGGCTGGGAGCTGGTCCCACCGAACCCCGCGTGACGACGGGGCACTCCAGCCGCCGGGTGGTGACCGGCGGCGCGGTCCCGCTGTCGATGGCGTCCAAGAGCAGGCGGACGGCCGTCTCTCCCATCGCGCGATGGGGCAGAGCGACCGTGGTGAGGGGCGGGCTGAGGAAAGCCGCCATGTGCTCCTGGTCGTCATAGCCGACGACGGACAGCTCGGCGGGCACGTCGAGGCCCAGGCGCGCGGCGGCGTGGAGGACGCCCGCGGCGACCCGGTCGTTGTAACAGACGATCCCCGTGGGCCGCCGGTGGGCGGGAACACCGTCCAGCAGCCGCAGCGCGCCCTGGTACCCGGCGGCGATCTCCCCTCCCGTCCGCATGATCCAGTCCTTCTCGGCGGTCAGCCCCACCGTCCGCAGCGCGTCCCGGAAGCCGCGCAGCCGTTCCGCGGTCGCGATGTCGTCCAGACCGCCTACCAGGGCGACACGGCGGTGGCCCGCGTCGAGAAGGACGCGCGCGGCGCTGCGGCCACCGGCCCGCTCGGCGGGGATGACGGCCGGGAGGGAGCCGTCCTCGGGGAGACAGTTGGCGAACACGGCGAACGTACGGTGCAGCCCTTCCGGGACTCGGGCGCGGCGCAAGGACAGCGCGGCGTAGATGATCCCGTCGACCCTCCGGTCGAGCAGTTCGGCGACGGCCGCGTCCTCGGCGACCGGGTCCTGCCCGGAGTCGACGGTGAGCACCAGGTGCTCACTGCTCCACGCCATGTCCATGGCCCCGCGCAGCAGCCGCCCGGCGAACGGCGAGGTGGCGATCTCGTCCGTGACCAGACCGATCACGGCGGTACGACGCCGGCGCAGGCCACGGGCGACCGCGTTCGGCCGGTAGCCGAGCTGTTCGGCCGCCTTGCGGATCTTCTCCTGCGTCTCGGCGGAGAGGTTGCCCTGGGCATGCCCGTTGAAGACGAAGGACACGGCCGTGTGCGACACCCCGGCAAGCCGGGCGACATCACGCGAGGTCGCCCGCTCAGCCCCGCCACCCCGCGTCTTCTCGACCCCGCCCATGCCTCGTCCCCGCCGACTTTGCCTGATCAGGCAGAGCCTACCCGCGGGAGATGTTGCGGAGCCCGCCGCCGCAGACCGAATGTGTCCGCTGCCATCCAATCGAGTCGTTTGACAGCGAACCCAGTCGTTTCGGCCTCCTTGCCAGCGAACCTAGTCGCGTGAGGAGCACCCGGGGGGTGCTGGGTGGCCGCAGCGACTGCGCACTTCCCGGGCTGGTACTGGTCGGCAACGACCAGGCGTGGCTGCACTGGCAACGGTGAGCGAGAGCGTCGGCACGCTCCGGGCTATTTCGTGCGGCGCGCGGAGCCTCAGGGGCGGTGGTCGATGCTCACGTCCGCCGCCGCGTGACAAGGGTCCTTGACGTTAAGACAAGTCACCTTTACGTTTGCCGCATGGAGAAATCGCAGGAGAACCGCCAGAGCCGAAGCGACATAGTCCGCGCCCGCGCCTGGTTCGTCGACTGGTTGCCGGCGGTCATCGGCCTCGTGTTGCTCAGCCTGATCTCGGAGTTCGGCCTCTTCGGTTCGGCGGGCTCATGGAAACTGTTCTGGTCGCTGCTGAATCTCGCGCCGGCGCTGTGGGTCGTCCGGGCCGTGATCAGGAGCCTGCGCCGCGCCGACGAGTACCAGCGCCGTTGCCAGCTCGAGGCCCTGGCGATCGGGTTCGGCGTGCTGGTCATGTCGATCCACACCGTCGGGCTTCTCCAGGCAGCCGGCGTGGGCGACCTGCGGCAGCTGGTCCAGATCAGCTTCATCGTGAGCATCCTGATCTGGATCGCAGCCCTGCTGTTCAAGACCCCGCGAACCCGATGAAGAACCGACTCAGGGAACTGCGGGCGATGCGTCGTTGGAGCCAGGCTGACCTCGCCGACCGCCTCGGCGTCTCCCGGCAAACGGTCTACGCCATCGAAACGGGCCGCTACGACCCGAGCCTGCCGCTCGCGTTCAAGATCGCCGCCGTGTTCGGCGAACCGATCGAGGATCTTTTCTCCCCGGACGAGGACACGGACTCCAAGCCGTGAACGCCGGGACGCGTGCAACCCGGGCAGCTGAGGCTGCGGTCTGCGGCTCCTGACACGTCCCTCAGGAACACCAGCAACCCCCATGTGATCGTTTGCCATCCAATCCAGTCGATGCAGGGCAGTGCGACCCGAGCGACTGGCTTCGCTGTCAAAGGACAGAATGGGACACCGCGGTGGAACAGCCGCTTACCTCGGCACGCCGGGGTGCAGGTCGCCGTGCGACCGTGGACGTCCGACCGCCGTCCCTCGCGGCTGTCAGCACGCCTCAACGAGACTCGGCCTCGACCGCCCCCGACAACCGTCGAGGGCTCCCTGCGAGGCCGCTTTCTCTCGGGGCCGTTTCCTCACCACTTACCGGCCATGGCCAAGGCACATCCCGGGCGGTCCACAACCCAGAGGACCCCCATCGAACTCTTCGACCGCATGCTGACGCCGGACCGGCGGGCGCTCGACGTGCTGAGGGTTGAAGTGCGCACCGGAGACGGGACCGGGAAGGCACGCCCGCGCCGTCGGGGTCTACCGCCTGTGGCGCGACGGCGGCTTCGCCGTCGCGCCCTCCTCTCCGGCTTCCTCGCCGACGCCTACGACATCACCACCGCGATCTGGACCGTCGCCGCCCTCACCGCCGCCACCGGCCTGATCGTCGCCGTCCGCATGTACGAGACACACCTTCCAAAGCCCTGAGCCATACCCAGACGACTCGTCGGAGCCCAGTCTCCCGGGTACTTCCCCATACCTTCGGCCTCAGAATGGCCTCAACGCCGCAGCAGAGCCGACCAGAACACGCCTCACCAGCTACGTTTCCGGGCGCATACGTGCAGGTCAGAGCAACATCAGCCGACACAGACCAACCTGGCGCCAAACCCACGAGCAGCGGATTCAGTCCGTTGAGCCAAAGTTGACGCCCCGACAGCTCACAAGGAACGTTTCCGCAGGTCAGAGGCCTGCGCAGGTGGGGCGGGTGGGACTCGAACCCACGGCCGACGGATTATGAGTCTATTCGGGATCTTGGCGGCCCTTGCGTTTCTACGCTGATCCGTGGCGTTATTGCAGGTCAGATGGGGTGATCTGCGTCGGCGCTCCCCTTCCTTTGTCAGTCTGTTCCTGTCCTTGTGTCCCCAATGCGTCCCCAACTCCGTCGTACAGCAAAAATGGCACGGGGCTACCAGGCGATTGCGCCAGCTCGGAGGGGTTCTCGAACCCGCCCGCAGCGGATTTCCCTTCCAGCGCCCCAGGGCTCCGCCCACACTCTCGGGGACGGAGTCTCTTTGCCGTTGCCGCAGAGCAGACACCTTCGAACAAATATCGACCACGAGCGGGCTGTTTCAAGGTTCCACCGGCCCCCCGCAGAGGAAGGGCGGGGGGCGGCGCGGCGCGGTCGGACGGTTCGGACGTCCACCCGACCTGATCTCACACCGTTGCCGACGTGAGCGTACGGGAGCGGGGGATATGCGGGTGAGGCGCCGCTCGTACGGGATCCGGCGGCCCGTCCCGACGCGGCACGACCGGCCACGCTGCTCGCGCAGGCAGAGTCAGGTGCGACACCGCGGTGGGCGCAACCGACGATGACGACGGTGGTGCCGCCGTCACCGGACGGGCCCGTACCACCCATGCCCACCCGACTCGACAGGCCGCGGCCGACGACTCCCCGGGGGCCGGGGGTCGGCCACGGAGCCGTAGGAAGATCGCCGTCGCCGTGACCGCAGTGCTGGCGATCGCCGCGGCGACCACGCTGTTCCTCAGCGTGCGCGATCCGGGCGGCACCGAGAAGGCGGGCGGAAGCACGGGCTCACCGGCGAGCGGGGCGTCCTCACCATCCGCGAACTCCGCACCGAAGCCGACCCCCTACGCCCACCCCGACATCGACCGCGACAACCGGACCGACCGAATCGGTCACGTCGAGCCAGCCGCCCCACACCGGCAGGCGGCCGCTGCCTGAGTACGAGTTCAGCCGAATACAGTCCCCAGTACCGCCCGTCGGCCACCGAACCGGCCGGCCGGACGGACCCGCTCAGGACACCCGCGAGTAATACTCCTGTGCGCGTAAAATCTGGCCCAACGTACCGGACATCCATTGCGGCCGGCGAGATACCTTGGGAGTCCCGAACGTTAAAGCGGAGTTACCACCGATGAGCCGGGTAAAAACTTCGAAAAAATTCCACCAAAGGTGGATCCCTGACGGAGGCCGCGATCACTGACCTCTGCACACAAGTGCGGGTACGGGCTGTACATTGGAGAAATCCGCCGAACTCCAGCGGGATCATGATGCTAGCGGGAGTGCAGCATGGTAACCACAGAACGGCAGCGAAAAGAACTCGCCTCATTCCTTCGGAACCGGCGCGAACGGCTCACGCCGGATGCCGTTGGAATCAAGAATTCATATGGCCGCCGCCGCACCCCGGGCCTGCGCAGAGAAGAACTCGCCCAACTCGCCGGGGTGAGCGTGACTTGGTACACATGGCTCGAGCAAGCCCGCAGAATCAGGGTGTCGAGCCAGGTCCTGAATGGTCTCGCACGAGCCCTGCGGCTCGATTCGACAGAGACCGGACATCTTTTCCGGCTGGCCGGTAAATTACCGCCTGCGGTGCAGATCACCCGCTCCAGGGAAAACATTCCCGCGCAATATCTGACGTTCCTCGAACTCCAGGACCCGTTGCCCGCCTTCATCGTCAACCACCGCTTCGATGTGCTGGCGTGGAACCATGGATTCTGCGCGTTGCACCCGTATTTCGAATCCCTGGAACAGAGCCGCCGCAACACTCTCGTGATGATGTTCGACGAGCGGACCCGGGAAATGCACCCTAACTGGGAGCAGGACGCGCTGGAGACGGCCGCACTGTTCCGCGCCCAGGCCGCCGATCAACTCGCCCGTCCCGAATACGCGAAGATGATCGACGACCTGCAGGGCGAGTACCCGGAATTCCGGGAATTGTGGGAGCGGCTCGATCTCGCGCCGCCCGTCCCTTCCGTACGCTGCTTCGATCATCCGACACTCGGACGGATCGAACTCGGTTATGTGAAGCTGCGGCTCTCGGGCGTGGACGCGACCCTGGTCGTCTACCAGCCAGTCCTGGACAACCACCTGCTCGCGCGCTTCCGCGATCTTGTCGAGGAGCGGATCAGGGTGCGGCTGCACTCGGCCGGGGGCTCAGTCGGACGCTCGTACCGACAGAGCGTGCCGGAAGACGTCCTGCGGGTCCCAGACGGCCTTGACCCCCTGGAGCCGGGGGTAATTCCCTTTGAAGTACAGCGCATGCCAGGGAACTCCTGAGGTGTTCCAGCGCGGATCAGCCAGATCCATGTCCGGATAGTTGATGTACGACCCGTCGGTGCGTGCGTCGGAGACGGGCACCCCACCTGTCTCCGCGTACAACTCCCGGTAGAACTCCCTGAGTCTGCGGATGTGCCGCTCGTCTTCGGCGGGATCGGTCCAATACGTTCCGAGATAGCTCTTGAGCACCGAATCCCGTTGGGCGACGACGGTCGCCGCGGAGTCCACGGCGTTGACCTTCCTGCCATAGGAGAACAGCACCACTGTCGTATGCCCGTCATATCCGCGATCGGCGAGATACCGGAAGAGCAGCTCGGTCTCCGCGACCGAATACGGTCGGCGCAGATAGGCGCCCTTGCTCTTGGAGCGCGTCAGTTCTCCCCTGTTCTCCACGTCCCGCTGAGTGGCCTGAAGCCACGGCATCTCGGTGCGGGTGACCCGGCACGGGGCCCGCACGCCGTTGCCCACCGCCGCGATGTACTCATCAAGTTGCCTGCGGGCATCGGGAGTCGAGCCGTCGAGCTGCGCGCCGAGGGTGATCCGGCCGACCGCGCGCTGGTTGAGGTACAGCGCGCTGTACAGGCTCTCGTACGCCGGGTCCGTGCCGTCCTCCCTGCTGTGCCACTCGCCGTGGTTGAGGACGAGCCGTGCGAAGTCCCGCTCGCTCAGTGACTCCCAGGGCCACTCGGCGGAGGCGAAGAGGGCCGTCTCCGGGGGCCGGGGCAGCAGATCCTGCGGGGCGTCCGTCTCCGCCTCCGGAGAGCGGAACCAATAGCGCGTGACGACACCGAAGTTGCCACCGCCCGCACCGGTGTGCGCCCACCACAGATCGTGATGGGGGTCGGCAGGGTCCCTTGATGCCACCACGGTGCGCGCCTCACCCGGGCCGTCGGCGACGACGACCTCCACCGCTTCCAGATGGTCGACGATCAGCCCGTGCCGCCGGCACAGCGCGCCGAAGCCGCCGCCCTGGACGTAGCCGCCCAGCCCGACCGAGGGACAGGTGCCGCCGGGCACGACAACGCCCCAGTTCAGGTACAGGGAGCGGTAGACAGAACCGAGCAGCGCGCCCGCCCCCATGCCGAAGGCCCGCCGTCCGGCGTCGTACGTGACGTCGTTCAGCTCGGACAGGTCGATGAGCGTGCGCACGGCCGGGTCGTCCACCAAGCCCTCCAGGCCGTGGCCTCCGCCGCGGACCGCCAGCCGGGATCCGCCGCGGACGGCGGCGGTGACCGCCCGGCGCACGTCCTCCGCGGTGCGCGGCACATGGACGCGGTCCGGGCTGCCCGTGAAGCGCGTGTTGCGCGAGCGCCTGGTGAGGGAGCGATAGCGGGGGTCGTCGCGGGTGATCGCGGGTACGTTCTGCGCGGGAATCCGCGGTGTCACAGGTATGCCGGGGACAGGTACGTCGGGAACGGATATCTCAGGCATCGGTGAGCGCAGCCGCCTTTCGTGAGGTCACGGCGCGACGTACGGCCGCGTAACCGAGGAGAAGGAGCAGCGCGCAGGCACCGGCGACGCCCCCCAGAAGGGCGGTGTCACGCCAGCCGCCGCGCGCCCAGAACGGGCCCGTCAGCGCGGAGCCCGCCGCGCCGCCGAGGAAATAGCAGGTCATGTAGACCGTGGTGACCCGGCTGCGCATCTCGTCGCCGACCTGGCCGAAGACCGTCGTCTGGTTCGAGATGTGCGCGGCCTGGACCGCGAAGTCGATCAGGACGATCGCCGCGCCGAGCACGAGCAGCGAGGACGACAGGGCCGACACCACGGCGAACGAGATCGCGATGAGCGCGAACGCCGCGGCGCTGACGGTCCGCTGGCGCCCCCGGTCGGCGAACCTGCCCGCCAGATTGGCGCCGAGTGCACCGCCCGCGCCGAGCAGCCCCATCGCGCCGATCGCCGCGGAACCGTAGTGGTAGGGCCCCTGAATCAGGCGCAGCGGCACAGCGGTCCACAGCACGGTGAACGCGGCGAAGCCCAGGGCACCGTACAGGCAGCGCTCCACGATCACCGGCCGGCTGCGGACGAGGGCGAACAGCGAGCCGATGAGCCGGGCGTAGCCGCGGGCGGTGAGGGTGGCCTGGGCGGGCTGCGCGGGCAGGATGCGGCGCAGCGTCACGCACACGGCGAGCATCATGACCGCCGCGCCCCAGAACACGGCCCGCCAGTCGACGAGTTCGGCCACCACGCCGGCGAACGTCCGGCACAGCAGCGCGCCGAGGATGACCCCGGTCATCACGGTGCCCACCACCTGCCCGCGCCGCTCCGGCGGTGCCATCCCGGCGGCCTGCGGCACGATCACCATGGCGGCGACGCTCACCAGGCCGAGCAGGAAGAACAGCGGGACGAGGAGGGCGCCGGGGCCGCTACCAGCCCACGGGATCACCGCGAGCACGGCGGCCGCCGTGGTCACCAGGACGGTGAGGAGCCGCCTGCGGTCGACGGCGTCGCCCAGCGGCACCAGCGCGAACAGACCGAGCGCGTAGCCGACCTGAGTGGCGGAGACGGACGAGGTGAGTGAGCCGGGGGTGCGGTGCAGCGACGCCGCGAGCTCGGGCAGGATCGGCTGGAGGTAGTAGAGGTTGGCCACGCACAGACCGCAGGCGGCCGCGAGCAGCAGCACGGTGATCCGGCCGGCCCGCGGCCGCGGCGGTGCGACCGGCCCTGCCAGGCCCGTCGCACCGCCGTGTGCCGCCTTACTCACAGCGTGCCGCCGCCATCGACGTGCAGCACCGCACCGGTCGCGAAGGTGTTCTGCAGGAGGTGCAGCACCGACACCGCGACGTCGTCGGGCTGCCCGATGCGGCCCACCGGCGTGCCCGCCGCGGTCTGCTCGAAGAGGCCGGCGCGGGCGTCGTCGGGCAGGAACGACCACAGCGGGGTGTCGATCATGCCGCCGACGACGACGTTGACGCGCACCGGGGCGAGTTCGACGGCGAGGGAGCGGCCCATGCCCGCGATGCCCACGTTGGCCGCGGCGGTCGCGCTCATGTCGGCGTACGGCTTGAACCCGGCCGCACCGGCGATCAGCACGATGGATCCCTCACCGGAGATCTTCTTGCCGGCGTGCCGGACGCTCACGAGCTGTCCGATGATCTTGGTGTCGAGAGCGGCGCGCACATCGTCGAGAGACACGTCGTAGACGGAGCCGACGGCCATGTCGCCGGGGCAGACGACGAGGTGGTCGAGGGAGTCGATGCCCGCGAAGAAGGCGCGCACGCTGTCCTCGTCGGTCACGTCCACGACGCCGGTGGTGATGCCGTCGATCTCCTTGGAGGTCTGCTCCAGCTTGTCCTGGGAGCGGGAGCCGACAACGACCTGCGCACCGGCGGCGGCGGCCTGACGGGCCACCGCCCTGCCGATGCCGGACGAGCCGCCGATCACCACGACGCGGGCGCCGGAGAGAGGGGCGGCGGTTGTGGAAGAAACGGGGGATGCGGGGGAAGTTGACAAGGTCGTCTCCTGGTCACGTGCGAATCGAGTGCCTGTCGGCCGGGAACAGAAGTGGCGGCCCGGCCACATATGACGCTCTCAGCTCGCACGAGAAGCAGGGAGGCGGGGATTCATGCTAGTTGGAACACCACCTGGTTAGGCCTTCGCGGGCGCGCCACCATGGGTTGTCGTCGGGCGCATTGGTCCGCTCGGCGCCATGGCTGTCGTTCCGAGGCGGTTCTCTGTGAGCACGGAAACTCCACTCCCGCACGACCCGATTCCGACGGTCCGCGGCCCGGTCGCCGCGGCGGAGCTGGGCGTCACACTCGCGCACGAACATCTCTTCGTGCTGAGTCCTGAATTCCAGTCGAACTTCCCTCACTTGTGGGACCGCGAGGCCGGAGTACGTGAGGCCGTACGCCAGTTGACACAGGCCTACACGGCCGGTGTGCGGACCCTGGTGGACATGACGGTGCTGGGCCAGGGCCGCGACATCGGGCTGGTGCGGGCGGTCGCCGAGCACACCCCGGTGAACATCGTGCTCGCCACCGGCGTCTACAGCGTCGACGGCATCCCGCTCTTCGCCCGCTTCCGCGGTCCCGGCGCCGCCATCGAGGCCGACGACCCGCTGATCGAGTTGCTCCTGCGCGACGTCACCACCGGCATCGGGGACAGCACCGTACGGGCGGGCCTGGTGAAGTTCGCCTGTGAGCGCACCCCGCCGGACGCGGCCGCGCACCGGATGGCCGCCGTCGTCGCCGAGGTGCACCGGCAGACCGGTGTCCCCGTCGTCGTGCACTGCGACCCCTTCGAGGGCAACGGCCTTCAGCTGGTGCGGATCCTGGAGAAGGAGGGCGTGGCCGCGGGCTCCGTGGTCGTGGCGCACGCCGGGGACTCCGCCGACCTCGACGGGCTGCGCGCCCTCGCCGACACCGGCTGCGTACTGGGCTACGACCGGTACGGCATGACGCCCTTCGCCCCCGACGAACAGCGCAACGCCACCCTCGCCGCGCTCGTACGGGCGGGCCACAGCGCCCAGTTGCTCGTCTCGCAGGACCACCCGGTGCACATCGACTATCTGACGGCCGAGCAGCGGGAACGGACGTATCCGGGCTGGAGCTATGTGCATCTCTTCGAGCGGGTCCTGCCGATGCTCCTGAAAGAGCCGGGCATCGACGAGGAGATCGTGCGCACCCTCCTCGTCGACAATCCACGGCGGCTGCTCTCCCGGATCGCCGCGCCCCGCCCCGCGGACCACCGCACGGAGGCCCACCATGCCGCTTGAACCCTGGCAGGAGCTGGGCACCGACCTGCTCATCGACGAGGAGCACGTCAAGTGCTGGGTGGAGACCGTGCCGCCCGGCGGGCAGCGGCCCGCCCACACCCACCGTCACCCCTGGGTGACCGTGGTGCTGTCCGGGGCGCACGGCGAATCCCTGGACGAGAACGGCCAGTTGATCAAAGCCGTGACGCTGGAGACGGGCCAGGTGGTGCACAACCGCGGCGAGTCCCTGCCCATGCGGCACTACGTCCACAACCTCTCCGACCAGACCCTCGTCATGGTCGCCATCGAACTCCGTACGCCTACGGCTCCGGAGGAAGGACCGAGTTCATGAGCCGACAAGAGCGCCGAACAGAGCAGAGCGGCGAGGGACAGCCGCGGCCGAGCGCCCCCGCCCTGGTGACCGGGGCCACCTCTGGCCTCGGCAGGAGTCTCGCGCGGGCTCTCGGCGACCGCGGCTGGACCGTCCTGGTGCACGGCAGGGACGGGGGCAGGTGCGCCGAGGTCGTCGACGAACTGCGTGCGGCGGGCGGCACGGCCCATCCGTATCTCGCGGACCTCTCGTCCCTGCGGGAGGCCGCCGAGCTCGGCAGGAAGGTGGCCGCCGAGCACCCTTCGCTGGGGCTGCTCGTGAACAACGCGGGCGTGGGCGCCGGTCGTGACTCCCACCGCCGCGAGGTGAGCCGCGACGGCTATGAACTGCGGTTCGCCGTCAACTACTTGGCGCCGGTGGTCCTCACTCACGCCCTTCGTTCCCCGCTGCGCGCGGCGGGCTCGGCACAGGTCCTCAACATCGGCTCGATCGGGCAGAGCCCCGTCGACCCGGACGACGTGCAGTTCACCCGGCGTTACGACGGCATGGAAGCGTACACGCGCAGCAAGTTCGCGCTCGCCGCCTTCACGTTCACCATCGCCGAGGAGTACGCGGGTGAGGGCATCCGGGTCAACTGCGTACACCCCGCGAACTACATGGACACCACGATGGTCACCGAGGCCGGGGTACGCCCCTGGTCCTCGGTGGCCGAGGGAACCGCGGCCGTGCTGCACGCCATCGACGAGGGCGCGCGGGGCGCGAGCGGTCAGTACTACAACGAGAGCCGCCGGGCCAAGGCGCACCGCCTCGCCTACAGCGCCGACACCCAGCGACGGCTCGCCTCGCTCACCGACCGGCTCATCGCTCCGGCAGAGGGGGCGAGCGGGCCGTCCTGGTGAGGTGAGGGAGCACCGGACGGCCCGGGTGCGGTCGCACCGCACCCGGGCCGTCCGGTGTCTCAGTCCTCCTGGACCAGCGCCAGCAGATGGTCGGGGAAGCGCTCGCCAGCGAAGGCGCCCGCGGGTGCGATCTCCTCGACCTGGCGCAGGACTTCAGGGGTCAGCTTGACGGCTCCCGCGGACGCGTTCTCACTCATGTGCGTACGCCGCTGGGCTCCGGGAATCGGCACGATGCCTTGCGCGACCAGCCACCCGAGGGCGAACTGCGCGGGTGAGCAGCTCAGTTGGGAAGCCAGCTCGCCGATCCTGGTGACCAGGCGCTGGTTGAAGCCGAGGTTGTCATCGGAGAACCGGGGCAGGCCGCGGCGCATGTCGTCCGGGGCCAGCTCGGCCCCGGAGAGCTCCCCGGAGAGCAACCCCCGGCTGAAGGGGCTGTAGGCGACGAAGCCGATGCCGAGCTCGCGCACCGTGGGCAGCACGGAGCGCTCGGGGTTGCGGCTGGCGAGGGAGTACTCGGTCTGCACCGCCGTGATGGGGTGCACGGCGTGCGCGGCGCGGATCGCCGCCGCACCGGCCTCGGACAGGCCCAAGTGCCGTACTTTTCCGGCCTCGACGAGCTCCGCCATGGCACCGACCGACTCCTCGACGGGCACGTTGGGGTCGATGCGGTGCAGGTAGTACAGGTCGATGTGGTCGGTGCCCAGGCGCTTGAGGCTGGCGTCGACCGCCTCGGCGATGTGCCGGGGACTCCCGTCGACCCGCACACCGTCGGGGGTACGGATGAGACCGCACTTGGTGGCAAGCGTGGCCCGGTCGCGGTGTCCGCCGGCCAGCGCGCGACCGACGATCTCCTCGCTCAGACCCGCTCCGTACATGTCCGCGGTGTCGAGGAAGTCCATGCCCCGGTCGAGGGCGCCGTGGATGGTGCGGACCGACTCGGCCTCGTCGCGGTCTCCGTAGAACTCGGCCATGCCCATGCAGCCGAGGCCGATCGCGGACACCTCCAGGCGGCCGCCGAGCAGGACACGGTCCAGGGTGCGCGGTGTGGTGGTGGTCATTCCTTCTCCTCGTGGGATACGGGTGCTGGGGCGTGGTGGCCGGTCCCCGTGCAGCCGTGCCCGGCGGGCAGCAGCTGTTCCAGGCGGCGCAGGGCGGCTGGATCGGTGAGGGCGGCGGCCGCGGCGACGACGCCGTCGGGGCGCACGAGCACCGCCCCGGGACGGCGGGCGCCCAGGGCGCGGGCGGTCCGCGCGTCCAGGTGCGCACAGGCGGGCACGTTCCGCCCGGGGAAGGGGGTGCGGCCCGCGAGGACGAGCAGCGCGTGCCGCCCGTCGCGCAGCAGGTCGTGGGTGCGGCCGCCGGACGGTAGGGGGATGTCCGGCAGCCGCGTTCCGGGGCCGAGGGAGCCGAGCGCGGGCCCCTCGGCGGGGTAGCGCAGGTCCATCTGCGCGAGGCGGGAGGGCAGGACGCGGTCGAGGACACCACTGCGCTCGGCGGCCGACGCTGCGAGGTCGCGGGCCCGCTCGCGCCAGCCGCCCCAGGTCCACAGGCGGGTCTGCCGGTCGGTGTCGGTGACCACGGCGTGCGCGACATGCATACGTTCCCGCTCCCAGGCCGCCAGCTCGGCCGCCGGCAGCCTGCCCCTGATCACGCCGGCGAGCCGCCAGGCCGCTTCGTGCGCGTCCTGGATGCTGGTGTTCAGTCCCTGTCCGCCGGCCGGGCTGTGCACATGCGCGGCGTCGCCCGCGAGGAGCACCCGCCCGTCGCGGAACCGGTCCGCCATCTTGCGGTGGACCCGGAAGTGGCCCGCGCCGGTGACGGAGGTCAACTCCAGTGGAACGGGGCTGCGTTGGGCGGCGATGGCCTGCACGGTCTCCTCGACGTTCTCCGGCCCCGCGCTCTCAGGAGCACTGCCGAAGACACGGATGAGCCCGCCCGGGAGACCGACGACGACCAGCACGCCCGTGGGGCCCATGAAGTAGTGCGCCTCGGCATGCGCGAGCGGGGTGTCCCACTCACCGTCGACGAGGACGAACGACTGCGGGTACGTAGGCCCGGTGAAGGCGACGCCGAGCTGCTCGCGGACCGCGCTGTGCGCGCCGTCGCAGCCGAGCAGCCGGCCCGTGCGGTGGACGGTGCCCAACAGGTCGGCGTCCACGCCGTCGGCGTCCTGGGCGAGGGCGGCCAGCCGGTGCCCGTACTCGACCCAGCCGCCCGCCTCGTGCAGGGCGTCGAGCAGCAGCCCCTCGGTCTCGTTCTGCGGGAGGGAGAGGGGGGTGCCGAAGCGACTGCCCTTCAGACCGCGGAAGTTGATGCGGGCGACGCGGCGGCCGCGGGTGTAGTAGTTGGCGGCGACGACGGGGAGCGCCGCGTCGCGGATACGGTCCTCCAGGCCGAGGCGGGCCATCACCTCCAGCGCACGTGGCTGGAGGATGATCGCCTTCGCATGGGGGTTCCTTCGGGCCGCGCGATCGACGATCCTGGTGTCGATCCCGCGGCGGATCAGCTCGGTGGCCATCATCAGGCCGGTCGGCCCTGCGCCGACGACCAGTGCTTCGCTGTCCACGGTGATGCGTCACACCTCCTGCGTTCAGGGGGAACGGGCATACGGGAATGGCGTACGCGGGGGTGGCTGGGGGAGAGGTGAGCGCCGCGCCGGCCCCTCTGGCCGGTTCGCGCCTTGCGGCACGGGCGGTGCGCCGGACAACCATCGTGCATGAACTCGAACGGCCGGGCCTGGTGCGCGCGATACCCCTGAGTCCAACACCACCCTGAGCGACTTTTCCGGCCGGGGATCCGGCCCCGGCGGCCGTGCGGCCTGCCATGCGGCCTGCGGTGGGACCGCGCCGGGCGGGGCGCCGGGCCCGGACGTGAACTCGCCTTCCACACAGGCCAATTGGCATACAACACGACAATCCGGACGCCCTACCCAGAGGTAACTGGTAGCGGTTTCAAGGGTATGAGCCGCACGGGTGGCAGAAGGCCCTGGCTGGCGGCGGCCGGTCGCTCGAAGAATGTGGACCACGAGACCGGCCACTGCCCAAGGAGCAGCACACCGATGCCCCTCCCCCAGAGCGCCCTCGCACCGGACGCGGCCCCATCCGCTCCGGCCCTCTCCTACCGTCGTACGGTCGACCGCGGCGACGTCCACCGCTGGGCGGTCAGCGAGGTCTTCCTCACCGACTACGCCGACCTGACCGCGGACAACTACCTCGCGGCGGCCCAACTGCCTCCCGCTCACCACTACTTCGGCGACCACACCGGACCGGCCGCCGAGGCCCCCGACAGCATGCTTCTCCTCGAGTGCTGCCGGCAGACCGCCACCTGCGTCGCCCACCGCGGCCTCGGCGTCGCCAGGGACAGCGCCTTCCATGTCACCGACTGGACACTCGACCTCGTCGGCGACACCTCGCTGCCGGCCCACGACCGGCCCCGCGAGCTGAACATCCAGGCCGCCGTCACCCGCAGCCAGGTCCGCTCGGGAACGGTGCGCGCCGCTCGGTACGTCCTGGAGCTGCTCCACGACGGTGTGCCGTTCGGCCGCTGCGACATCTCCGCCCGCTACTCCCCGGCCGAGGAGGCGGAGATCGTCCGGCGCTACCACCGCAGGTCGGCGCCGCCCCTGTCGGACTCGCTGCCCGCCGTGCCCCCGGGCATCCCCGTGCCGCCCGCCGATGTGGCCCGCCGGGACCCCGCCAACGTGGCGCTCGCCGACGCCCGCCGCGTGGCCGGCGGAGTCGCCGCCGTGGTGGCGGTGCCGTCCGGGCACCGCACGCACTTCGACCACCCGCAGGACCACTACACGGCGATGATCCTCATGGAGGCCGCCCGGCAGGCCGCGCTCCTCGCGGCGGGCACCGGCGTGCGGATCACCGGCTACCGCTCGACGTTCGCCCGGTTCGCCGAACTCGACTCCCCCGTCAGGGTGTCGGCCGTGCGCCGCACCTGCGACGAGGTGGCCGTCCGCTTCCGGCAGGACGGGACCGCCGTCAGCGAGATCACCGTCGGCGTCTCGGAGGACCACTGATGGCGCCCGGGACCGGGCCGGTACGCGCGGTCTGGACCGACTACGGCGGCGTGCTGACCCCTCCGGTGGCCGAGTCCATGAAGACCTTCTGCGCCCGGCTCGGCGTGCCGCCGGCCACACTGCTCGCCGCCATGCGGCAGGTGTCCCGCGACTGCGGGGCCGGCGACGACATCCTGGCGCCGCTCGACACCCCGCTGCTCACCCAGGAGACCTGGGAGCGCCGCGTCGAGGAGGCCCTCGCGACACACAACGGCATCCGCGTCGATCTCAGCGACTATCCCACGCGCTGGTTCGCCGACCGTGCCGTCAACCGGCCCTGGCTCGACACCCTGCACCGGTTGCGCCAACAGGGCGTGTTCGTCGGCCTGTTGTCCAACATGCCGCCCGCCTGGGACCGGCACTGGCGCCTCGCCGTACCGCCCGAAGGTCTCTTCGACGCCGTGGTGCTCTCGTACGCGTCCGGCTGCCGCAAGCCCGAGGAGGAGATCTTCCGCCTCGCCGCCGAGCGGGCCGGGGTGCGCCGCGAGGAGTGCGTGCTCGTCGACGACCTGGCGGTCAACTGCGCCGGGGCGGAGCAAGCCGGATGGCACGGCGTCGAGTTCACCGGCGCCGCGGCCGCCGCGGCCAGGGTCGACGCACTGGTCGCGGCAGGCACCGCTCTCGCCACGGGAGGCGACGCGTGAGGCCCGCCGCCCGCACCGCCCCCGTCCCAGGAGGCCGCCCATGAAAGCCGCCGTCATCAGCGGCATCGGCGCCTGGCTGCCGCCCGACCTCGTCAGCAACGACGACCTCGCTGCCCGCATGGACACCTCCGACGAGTGGATCCGCACCCGCACCGGCATCCGCACCCGGCACTTCGTGTCCGCCGGCATGCCGACCTCCCGCCTCGCCGCGGAGGCCGGGGCGCGGGCCATGGAGTCGGCGGGCACGGCGGACGTGGACGCCGTGGTCCTCGCCACCACCACACCCGACCGCCCCTGCCCGGCCAGCGCCCCCGAGGTGGCCCGCCGCCTGGGCCTCACCGGACGCCCGGCCTTCGACGTCTCCGCCGTCTGCACGGGTTTCCTGTACGCCCTCACCACCGCCGCCGGGATGATCGCCTCCGGAGCGGCCGAACAGGTCCTCGTCATCGGCGCCGAGGCCTTCAGTACCCTCATCGACCCTCGTGACCGCTCCTGTGCCGTCGTGTTCGGCGACGGCGCGGGCGCGGTGGTGCTGCGCGCCGGGGAACCCGGCGATCCCGGCGCCCTGGGCCAGATCGTGCTCGGCAGCGACGGATCGCTCGCCGATCTGATCACGGTGCGGGCCGGCGGCTCCGAGCAGCCCCACCCCGACGCCGACCCCGAACGCACCGACCCGGCCGACCGCTACTTCTCCATGCGGGGCCGGGAGGTCTTCGGACACGCCGTGGCCCGTATGTCCGAGTCGGCGCGCGCCGCACTCGCCCACACCGGATGGCAGCCGGGCGACGTCGACCGGCTGGTCGGCCACCAGGCCAACCTGCGCATCCTGCAGGCCGTCGCGGAGCAGCTGGACATCCCGGCGGACCGGCTCGTCATCCACCTGGACCGGGTCGGCAACACGGCGGCGGCCTCCATCCCGCTCGCCCTGGCGCACGCGCACGCGGCGGGCGACCTCGCTCCCGGCGCGCGCGTCGTCCTTGCCGCCTTCGGAGGCGGCGCCACGTGGGGGGCCACGGCACTGACCTGGCCCTCGCTGAAGTCCGTGTAACCACAGGCACGTTCACGCCCCACTCGTTCCCACCCCACCCCACGCCCGAAAGGCGGCATCAGCCATGAGCACCTTCACTCCCCCCACCTTTGAGATCCTCTCCCAGGTCCTGGAGGAGAAGTTCGGCGTCCTGCGCGAGGACATCAAGCCCGACACCGTCCTGGAGGACATCGAGCTGGACTCCCTGGCGCTCATCGAGGTCGCGCTGACCCTGCAGAAGCGGCTCGGCTTCGTGATACCCACCGAGGACCTCAACAGCGGCGGCACCGTCTCGGACCTGTACGAGCTGGTGAACACGGCAGCGGAGAACGCCCGATGACCGAGCGCACCGGACGGGACGCGCCCGTCGCGATCACGGGAATCGGCCTCGTCACCCCGGCCGGCATCGGAGTGACGGCGAACTGGGAGCGGCTCCTGTCGGGCCGCTCCACCGCACAGCGTGACCCGGCGCTCGCCGGACTGCCCGTGGACATCTCCTGCCGGGTCCCCGGCTTCGACGCCACCACCCTGCTCGGCCGCTCGACGGCCTGGCGCCTGGATCGGGTCAGCCAACTCGCTCTGGTGGCCGTCAAGGAGGCCTTGTCCGACGCGGGCCTCGACCCGCAGAGGTGGGACGGCGCCCGGGTCGGCGTCGTCATGGGCAACGCGCTGGGCGGCACGGCCTCCTACGAGGACGCCCACAGCACGTACCACCAAGAAGGCGCTGACCAGGTCTCGCCGCTGGTGATGGTGAACTGGCCGGTCAACATGATCTCCGGATATCTCGCCATGCACTGCCGGGCCCTCGGCCCGAACCTGGTGGTCGCCACCGCCTGCGCCTCCGGCGTCACAGCGGTCGGCACCGCACGTCAGATGCTGCAGTCCGGCGTCTGCGACATCGTGCTCGCCGGCGCGTCCGAGGCACCGCTGACCCCCACGCCGATGGCCGCCTACCACCGGATGGGCGCGTTGTCCCGGCGCACCGACGACCCGGCGGGGGCATCCCGCCCCTTCGACGCGGACCGCGGAGGCTTCGTGGCCGCGGAAGCGGCGTCCGTGCTGGTCCTGGAGCGCGAGCAGGACGCGCGAGCGCGGGGCGGCACGGTCCGTGCGCTGGTCGCGGGCTTCGGAGCCAGCGCCGACGGGCACCACGCCTCCGCGCCGGACCCGGCAGGAGCGGGCGTGGAGCGCGCCCTGCGCTCGGCGCTCACCGACGCGGACGTGGCCCCCGAGGCCGTCGACCACGTCAACGCCCATGGCACATCAACCAAGTTGAACGATCTGATGGAGTCCCAGCTGATCAATCGCGTGCTCGGCGGGTGGCCCTCTGTCACCTCCACCAAGGGCGTCACGGGACATGCGCTCGGCGCCGCGGGCGCCATCGAGGTGGCCTACACGGCCCTGACCATCGAGCACGGCCTGGTGCCGCCCACCGCCAACCTCGACAAACTCGACCCCGAGATCGACATCGACGTCGTCAGCGGCGCGCCGCGCGAACAGCGCGTCACGACGGCGACCAGCCACTCTTTCGGGTTCGGCGGGCAGAACGCCGTCCTCGTCCTACAGGAAGCAGGCACACGATGACCGGCAACCGGTCCGTCTTCGTCACCGGAGGAAACCGCGGGATCGGTCTGGCCATCGCCCGCGCCTTCGCCACGCAGGGCGACCGAGTGGCAGTCGGCCATCGGTCGGGCGAGCCTCCGGAGGGGTTCTTCGGTGTCCGCTGCGACGTCACCGATTCCGACTCGTTGGACGCCGCGTACGAGAAGATCGAGGCCGAGCACGGTCCGGTGCAGGTCCTGGTGGCGAACGCCGGAATCATGCGGGACAAGCTGGCGCTGCAGACCACCGACGAGGACTTCCTGGAGATCCTCGACACCAATCTGGTGGGCGCCTTCCGGTCCGCGCGGCGGGCCATCCCCGGGATGCTGGAAGGCCGTTGGGGCCGGCTCGTCTTCATCTCGTCCTTCTCCGGGATGCTCGGGTCTCCCGGGCAGGCCAACTACGCGGCGTCGAAGACGGGCCTCACCGGCCTGGCCCGCTCGCTCGCTCGCGAGTTGGGACGTCGGGGCGTCACGTCGAACGTCGTGGCCCCTGGCTTCATCGACACCGACATGGTCGCGGGCGTCACCCCGAAACGACGTGCCGAGTACCTCTCCATGACCGCGCTCGGCCGCCCCGGCACCCCGGAGGAAGTGGCGAACGTGGTGCGCTTCCTCGCCAGTGAGGACGCCTCGTATCTCACCGGCGCGTTCCTGCCGGTCAGCGGCGGCCTCGGGATGGGCGTATGAACACGCAGACGGCGGAGACGACGGAGACGACGTCAACGGAGACGACAAAGGGCGGCGGTCTGCTCGCCGGGAAGCGGCTGCTGATCACCGGCGTGCTCTCCGACACGTCGATCGCCTTCCACGTGGCGCGGATCGCCCAGCAGGAGGGCGCCCAGGTGGCGCTGACCTCCTTCGGGCGGGCCCTGCCCATCACGGAGGCGATGGCCGAGCGGCTGCCCGCGCCCGCGCCCGTGATCCGGCTCGACGTCACCGATCGCGGCGACCTCGACGCACTGTCGGCTGCGATCGCCGACCGTCTGGGCGGCCTCGACGGCATCGTGCACTCGATCGCGTTCGCCCCGCAGTCCGCGCTCGGCGGCGCCTTCCTGGAGACGTCATGGCAGGACGCGGCGACGGCACTCGAAGTGTCGGCGTACTCCCTCAAGGCCCTTGTCACAGCGTGTATCCCGCTGCTGAAGGAGGACTCGTCCGTGGTGGGACTCGACTTCGACGCGGCCCTGGCCTGGCCCGGCTACGACTGGATGGGCGTCTCCAAGGCCACGCTCGAGTCCGTCACCCGCTACCTGGCGATGTACCTCGGGGAACGGCGCATCCGCGTCAACCTCGTCGCGGCGGGCATGGTCCGCACCCTGGCAGCACGCTCGATCCCCGGAGTGGACCGTATGGAGGAGATCTGGCGCACCCGCCCGCCACTCCCCTGGGACGTCCACGACCCGGAACCGACGGCGAAGGCCTGCGCGGTGCTCCTCTCGGACTGGCTCCCGTCCACCACCGGCGAGATCCTGCACGTCGACGGAGGGCTCCACGCGGTCATGACGTGAGCGGGCGCCGGCCGAGTCCAGGACCGTAGGGGCTCCGTCCGTTTCGGGCGGAGCCCCGTCCGTCGGCTCAGCCGAACCGCAGGATGCGCGGGGCGAAGGTGCCCTCGGGACCCTCCGCGCGGCCGACCGACCACACCGTCCCCGTGCCCGGCACCGGTGCCAGCCGCAGCAGCGTGGAGCGCCCCTCGCCGGCCACCGCCGGTTCGCTGTGCCCGGTGAACGACTCTCCGTTCCAGGCGAGGAAATCCGGCCCGGGGACGAACGGCGGGAAGCTGTCCGGGTCCCTCTTCTGCGAGCGGGACACCGCGACCCAGCCCAGTTCGCCGGACGGGCCGGCCGCCAGTGAGGTGACACCGCCGAAGTCGGTGGGCATGGTCACCCGGCTCCACGCCTGCCCGTCCCAGCGGACCAGCAGGGGCGGAATCGGCCGGCCCACCGGGCCGCCGACGAACCCGGCCGTGCCACCCGCCCACACCTCCGTCGGCGAGACCGCCAGCACACTGCCCACGGCCGACCGCGGGAACCCGTCCACGATCGTCTGCTGCCACGCCTGCCCGTCCCAGTGCGACACGGCCGCACCCGAGATGGTCTCGCCCGCGGCCCAGACGTCGTCGGCCGCCTTGATGTGCAGGCCGTACACGGCTCCCGGCGGCACCGGCAGGTCCCGCCAGCCGCTCCCGTCCCGGCGCAGCAACACCTGCGCGCCGTCCCGCGAACCGATCAGCCAGGTCTCGCCGCCGCCGGTGACGACCTTGGTCAGTACGACACCGCGCGGCGGCCGGCTCACCGACCAGGACTTTCCGTCGTGGCGGAGCAGGTGGGCGCCGCCCGCCGAGTCGCGGCCGACCGCCCAGACCGCGGTCGGTGAGGTCGCGGCGACGGACAGCAGCTCTCCCTGCCAGCCGGTCCCGGGCAGGCTCTGGCGCTGCCACGCGGTTCCGTCCCAGCGCAGCAGCAGCGGGAAGCCCGGCGCCTCGCGGCCGACGGCGTCCGCGCCCACCGCCCACGCTCGGTCGGGCCCGAACGCCACGGCTTCGTTCAGCCCGGCCTGGGGGCGTACCTGTGCCGGGACCGGAACGTGTTGCCAGGACGGGGTTTCCGCCGCGGCCGGGGTCATGATGGCCAGGATGGTCATGGCGACAGCGAGGGCCACGACGAGAAGCCGACGTCTCATGGTCGGCCTCCCAGCCGCTCGCTCATCAGGTTCGGTTTCGAGCCGTAGATCTCGGCGGTCCCGAAGGACAGCAGTGCGGACCCGGCCCTCGTCAGTGCTCGCGGCTTGACGTCGATCGCGTTCGTACGCTCCGGGCCGTAGGAGAAGGTGGTGCGGGAGCCGTCCACCCGTGCGTACTTCGACTGGAAGGCGCGGTCGCTGCGCACCGGCAGCCACAGCGCGCCGTCCGGGCCGCGCACCATGGCCTCGGTGTGGGTGTCGCCCAGCGGTGGGTAGGTGGTGCGCCAGGCGCGCCCGTTGAAGGTCATCAGGTAGGTGCGGGCCACGCCGTCGGTGTACTGGCTGCCGCCGATCGTGACCCGGCCGGACGGTTCGGGCAGGATCGTGTGCACGTTGCTGTTCGGCGGCAGCGTCACCTTCGCGTCCTGCCACGCCGTGCCGTCCCAGCGCAGGACGGTGGTGCCGGTGCTGGTGTCCGCCCAGGCCCAGGCGTCGGTGGCGGTACGCGCGGTGATCCCCATCACGTACAGCACATCGTCCGGGGTGGACTGTGCGGTCCAGCCGGAACCGTCGTAGTGCAGCACCTTCAGCCCGGTGTCGTCCTGACCGACGACCCAAGCGGCACCCGGTACCGCGGCGAAGTCCTGGTAGATCCACAGGGTCTGCGGCAGCGGGACGACACTCCACCCGCCCGCCGACCGGCGCAGGATCTCTCCCGCCCCGTCACGGCTGTGGAAGATCCACACTTCCTCGCCGACGAACTGCACCTTGCCGAGCCAGCCCCACTCACCGGCGCCGGGGAAGGTGGTGTCCCGGCTCCACGTCGTGCCGTCCCACCGGTACAGCATCGGCCGCATTCCGTCGGCGGCGTTCTCGTACCCGGTCGCCCACGCCTCGCCGGGCCCGCGGGCGGCGAGATCGGACACGGTCATCGGCGGGACCGCCGCCGGCACCGGCAGCGCCGACCAGCTCGGTGTCACCGCCGCGGCCGGCGACACCACCCCGGCACACGCGATCACAAGACAGACGACAACCGCACGAACAATGACTGCACGGACAATGACTGTACGGAGACCGTTCACCAGACCCCCCAGTACGCGAAGGTCGCACAGCGTATGCCGTTCAACCACCCGTGCACAGGCGGCATTCGGCCATCACGGCTCCCTCTGGAGACCCACCGTGTCGCGGGATTCCCGGAACCACGGGCGAGGACGGCCGGCACGTCCGGATCCCGGTCCACACCGACCTGTTGAGGGCTTCGCCCAGTAGGGCACAGCACTTCCCGACCGCCGACTGTCCCTCTTCTTTCGTCGATCTTCCCTTGTCGATCGCCTGCCGAGTGTGCAGATACTCGGCAGGCGAGCCGACGTATCGCCTGCCGAACCGTTCTTTCGACTCCTCACTCCTGACTCCTCCTTCCGAACCCAGCGGAGCTCACCCTTGGAAGACCGCGCCGTACGCCGACGCCGTCAGGCTTTGTTCCTCCTGTTCTTCCTCCCCGGCATCGCCATGTCGTCCTGGGCCACCCGCACCCCGGATGTCCGCGATCAACTGAGCCTGTCCACCGGGCAGATGGGCCTGGTCCTGTTCGGCCTGTCCGTCGGTTCCATGATCGGCATCCTGTGCTCCGGCCGTTTCGTATCCCGGTTCGGCACCCGGCCGGTCATCACGCTCGGCACCCTCCTGATCATCGCGGGCACGGTCGTCATCGGCGGGGGCAGCGCGCTGTCGTCGGCGCCCCTGGTCACCGCGGGACTGTGCCTGTTCGGCGCGGGCATGGGCGGCGGTGAGGTGGCGATCAACGTGGACGGCGCCGACGTGGAGCGCCTCACCGGGACCGCGGTGCTGCCCACGCTGCACGGCTGCTTCAGCCTGGGCACGGTCGTCGGGGGCTCGGCCGGCATGGCCGCCACCGCCGCCGCACTCCCCGTCCACTGGCACCTGGCCGTGGTCGCCCTGCTCGCCACAGGGATGCTGGTCCACGCCCTGCGTGCCGTGCCCGCCGGCATCAGCACCGCGCCGACTACTACGCCGGATCCCGTTACGGGTTCGGGTGCGGGTGCGGCGCACCGGTCCAAGCCTCAGGTGTGGAAGGACCGCAAGCTGCTGCTGATCGGCGCCATCGTGCTGGCCATGGCGCTGGCCGAGGGTGCCGCCAACGACTGGCTACCGCTACTCATGGTCGACGGCCACGGCCTCGACGCCGCGATGGGCTCGCTCGTCTTCGTGGGGTTCGCGGCGGCGATGACCGTGGGACGCTTCAGCGGCAGTTTCTTCCTCAGCCGCTTCGGACGGGCCGCCGTCCTACGCGCCAGCGCCGTCTCCGGCGCCGTCGGACTCCTCCTGGTCATCTTCTCCGACAACGCCGCGATAGCGGCGACAGCCGTACTGTTCTGGGGCCTTGGGGCCTCCCTCGGCTTCCCGGTGGCTCTGTCGGCGGCGGGCGACTCGGGCCCCGACCAGACCGCCCGCGTCTCACTGGTCGCCATCATCGGCTACGTCGCCTTCCTCGTGGGCCCGCCCGCCCTCGGCTTCCTCGGCGACCACTACGGACTGCGCTCGGCCATGCTGGTGGTCCTGGTGTTCGTCGCCTCCGCCATCTTCATCGCCCCCGCCGCCGACACCCGCGACCGCACCACCACGGTGGACGTGGCCCAGCGCACACGCCCCGGCACCCGTCCCGCAGAACAACACCGCCAACGCCAAGGAGACCGGCAACGCCAAGGAGACTGCCCATGAGCCCGCAGGAAGCCTCCGGCACGATCGGCGTCCTAGGGCACGCCAGGAGCGGCCGACCCGACCGCGTCCCGCTACCCCCATACAAGTCGGCGGGTCAGTCTGCGGATGTCAGCCGGCGAGCTTGTTGGTCTTGCCGATCTGTCCGTCGAAGACTCCGGCGGGAAGAATGCGGTGCGCCTTGCTGAGAGGTCGTTTTCTCCCGTTGTTTCATCCCGGTATGCGGAGTTGGTTCGGTGATGTCGGGTCGCGCCAGGAGATGATGGCCTCGCCGGTGAGACGGCGG